>CAZNYC010000031.1:0-34616 GCA_964577175.1 uncultured Anaerolineales bacterium | reverse complement strand
GCCCCGCCAGGACGCCGATGATGGCGATGACGATCAGGAGTTCCGGCAGCGTGAAAGCCTTGCGTCGCGTCTGTCGCATGAGACCGCCCTTCCGTGTCAACAGAGACCCTGCGCGCCTCTTTCCCCTTCCTTTGCAAACCATTGTACCGGACAACAGGTGTCCCGTCGAGGGCTTGTTTTTGCCCGTTTTACGGCGGCTGAGCGGGGTTTTTGGGGCCCGCACGCCGCCTCAAACCCGACCCGGGGACCGGTCTGGGACTGCGGCGGCGCGGGCGCCATGCCCCTGGGCTGTGCCACGGCCGGCCCGTTCGACTCCGCTCAGGCCACGCCTGGCCCGGCCGTGCGATGCGAGCCGCGAGCCACGAGCAGGGCGCTGTCATGCGGAGGAGGCCGCCAGGCCGACGCACCCATCTCGCCGCGGCCGTTATCGTTGCTGTTTGCGGTTGTCGTGGTTGTTGCCTATTGCCTGATCCCGGCTCCCGATTGCCTGCCTTTGGGGTTGAACGCGTCGGCCGTTTCCGGTCTAATACCGTCGCCACGCAAGCGCACCGACCCGCCGACCAACCGGGGAGCGTCCCGGCAGATGAGCGTATGACCCGTCCCGACACGATGTGCGCGCGGTGCGTCTCGGACACCAGCCTCCCCGGCATCCGTTTCGACGAGGCCGGCGTCTGCCGGTACTGCCACGCCCACGATGCCCTGGAACGCCTCTACCCCCTTGGTGCGGAGGGTGAGGCGCGCCTCGCGCGCCTCGTCGAGGATATCAAACGCGCCGGCCGCGGCAAGGATTATGATTGCATCTGCGGCGTCAGCGGCGGACGCGATTCCACCTACACCTTGTGCCGCGCCGTCGAACTGGGTCTCAGGCCCCTGGCCGTCCACTTCGACAACGGGTGGGACACCGAGATCAGCGTCCGCAATATCAAGAACGCCTGCGCCCGCCTCGACGTGGACCTCGATACCCACGTGGCCGACTGGGAAGAGTTCCGCGACCTCCAGATCGCCTTCCTCAGGGCCTCTGTGCCGGAGGCCGAGGTGCCGACCGACGTGGCCATCCACGGCGCCCTGCACGAGGCCGCCGTCCGCGAGGGCGTCCGGTACGTCCTGCTCGGCCATTCGTTCCGGACCGAGGGCATCGCCCCCATCGAATGGACGTACATGGACGGGCGGTACATCCGCGCCATCCACAAGCGGTTCGGCACCCGGCCGCGGACGTCCATCCCGAACGTCACGGCCGGGCGGTACCTGTACTGGACGGTGCTGCGGCGCATCCGGACCGTGCCGATCCTCAACTACGCCCCGTACCGCCACGACGAGGTCCAGCGGCTGCTGGAGCGCGAGGTCGGCTGGGAGTACTACGGCGGCCACCATCATGAGTCCTCGTACACGCACTTCGTTCAGGCCGCGCTGTTCGTCCCCAAGTTCAATATCGACAAACGGCGGCTGGAACTGTCGGCCCTCGTCCGCTCCGGTCACCGGACGCGCGACGAGGCGCTCGAGGAACTGCGGGGCAACCCGTACCCCGTGGACGAGGAACTCGTGGACTACTGCCTTCGGAAACTCGGCCTGTCCCGCGCGCAGTGGGACGAGATCCTGGCGGCCGAGCCGAAGTCGTTCCGCGACTACCCGACCTACTATCCCGTGCTGCGGGCCCTGCGCGGGCCCTTGCGCCTCATGTACCGGATGGGCCTCGTGCCGCCGATCCTGTACCATAAGTACCTCTACTGAGCGGTGATACGGCGTAGGCGCGGTGGCAGTCCTGCCCGCCGCGCCGACATCGCCATAACGTGGAGCGCGGTGGGTCTCCGCACCCACCGCGTGCGAAACGCCTCTCGCAGGGCTACGCGGCGGGCAAGACTGCCCGCCGCGCACAGGCACTGAAACTCCCTCGCGGCGGGTACGGAGACCCGCCGCGCTCCACGAACCCGGAGAGCCCCACGCCATGATCGTCGTCGTCGATTACGGGATGGGCAACATCGGGTCCATCGTCAACATGATCAAGAAAGTGGGCGGCCGGGCCGAGGTCGCCCGCGGGCCCGACGACCTTCGCCGGGCTGACAAACTCATCCTCCCCGGCGTCGGGGCGTTCGACCACGGCATGGCCGGCCTGCACCGCCTCGGTTACGTCGACGTGCTGAACGAGCGGGTCCTGGAGGCCCGCACGCCCATCCTCGGCATCTGCCTGGGCATCCAGTTGTTCACCCGCCGCAGCGAGGAGGGCGAGCGGCCGGGCCTCGGATGGATCGAGGCCGACACCGTCCGCTTCCGGTTCCCCGACGCCCGGCCCGCCCTCAAGGTGCCGCACATGGGTTGGTCGCCCATCCGCGTCGTCCGGCCGCACCCGCTCTTTGCGGACCCGGAGGCCGAGCGGCGGTTCTACTTCGTCCACACCTACCACGTGGTGTGCGACGCCCCGGCCGACGTCCTCGCCACCGCCACCTACGGCACCGAGTTTACGGCGGCCGTGGCGCGGGGAAACGTCATCGGCACCCAGTTCCACCCGGAGAAGAGCCACCGGTTCGGCAAGGACCTGATGCGGCACTTCGTCGAGGACGTGTCGCCGGCGGGGGAGGGGCCGTGACCGACGTCCGCGTCATCCCGTGCCTGCTGCTGCGCGGGGCGGGGTTCGTCAAGACCGTTCGGTTCGGCGATCCCACCTACCTGGGCGACCCGGTCAACATCGTCAAACTCTTCAGCGACATGGAGGTCGACGAACTCGGCATCCTCGACATCACCGCCACCGCCGACGGCCGGGGGCCCGCCTTCGACCTGCTCGGCCGGATCGCCGACAACGCCTTCATGCCGCTGAGTTACGGTGGGGGCCTCACGTCCGTGGACCAGGTCCGCCGCGTCCTCGGCCTCGGGTACGAGAAGGTCGTCATCGGCAGCGCCGCGGCCGAGACGCCGGGCCTGGTCCGCGAGGCCGCCGGCGTCGTCGGCAGCCAGAGCGTGGTCGTCTCGGTCGACGCCCGGCGCGGGCTGCTGGGGCGGTACGAGGTCCGCACGCGCTCCGGCCGCCGGCGCACGAAGACCGATCCCGTCACCTGGGCCCGCCGGATGGAGGCCCTCGGGGCGGGCGAGATTCTTTTGACCGCCGTCGACCGCGACGGCACGATGGAGGGGTACGACCTGGCGCTCATCCGGTC
This sequence comes from uncultured Anaerolineales bacterium, assembly GCA_964577175.1. Classification (GTDB taxonomy): domain Bacteria; phylum Planctomycetota; class Phycisphaerae; order FEN-1346; family FEN-1346; genus BS750m-G62. Next base: position 31,470 of record CAZNYC010000031.1, on the reverse strand, counting down.
GGTGGCGGAGGCCGTCTCGATTCCCGTCATCGCCTCCGGCGGGGCGGGGTCCGTGCACGACTTTGCCGCCGCCGTCCGCGAGGGCGGCGCCTCCGCCGTGGCGGCTGCCAGCATGTTTGTGTTCCATGGCCGTCGGCGGGCGGTGCTGGTGAAGTTCCCGACCCGCGACGAACTCGACGCCGCCCTCCGGCCGGGCGGATGACCCTCCGGCGGAATGCAGGCTTGGGTGCAGCGGGTCTCCGCACCCGCCGAACCCAAGCGCGCACGGACCATGTTGGAGAAAGGAATCACGATGTGCCTGCTGCGACGCTTCCTGACGACGGCGGCCGTCGCCATGGCGGCCGGCATCGCCGGTGCCGGGGCGGGTGAAGCGGGCGAAACCTCCGGCAAGGGGCCGCTCAACCCGGACCTCCTGGCCATGCCCGCGAACACGTGGCGGAACCTCCGGCCGGCCGGCCAGAACCGGGTCGAGGCCCGCATGTACAGCGGGGCGTGCTTCGGCGGCGGACGGTTGTGGTACTTCGGCGGGGCCCATCGGTCCTGGCCCGGCAACGACGTCGACCTCTACGATCCCTGCACGAACCGCTGGCGCCAGGTCACCGAGCCCGAGATGCCCGAGCGCGGGTCCGACCTCTGGAAGCGCCTGACGGGCGGGGGCGGCGGGGCGGACCGCCTCACGCCCAGGGGCCGGCCGTACATCGAACATACGTATCAACAGGTGTGCTGGCACCCGGACCGCGAGCGGTTCTTCGTCGTCCTCGCCCGCGGCGGGACGTGGGAGTTCGACCCCCGCCGGGCCGAATGGAACCCCCTCCTCGGCCCGGACCGCGACCAACCCCGCGGCGCCTGGGCGCAGAATAACTGTTTCTGGGACCCGGCCGTCGGGGCGCCCGTGCTCGTCGTCGGCAGCGGCGGCGGGGGCGTCTACCGGTTCGACCGCGAGCGGCCGGCCTGGGTCCGGATCGCCGACCTGCCGGCCGTCCTCAACTGGAGCGAGTTCTACTCGACGTACGTCCCCCCGTGGCGGGCCCACCTCATCTCCACCGCCAAGAAGGGGTTCTTCCGCTTCGACCCGGCCGCGGGCAAGGCCGAGCCGGTCCAATCGCCGAAGGCTCTGGCCGGATGCCAGGCACTTTCCTACGACGCCGTCGGCCGGGCCGTCGTCGCCCTCCAGCGCCGCCGCGTCAGCAAGTACCGGTGGACCGTCGTGCCGTGGGCGATGGACGCCGAAACCCGCACGTGGCGCCGGCTCGACCCGCCCAAGCCCTGGCCCGAAGGCCACTCCACCGGCCGGTGGGCGTCGCTGTGGTACGACCCGGCCCACGGCGTGCACCTCCTGGTGAGCGACGTGCAGCGCGACCGCGACCGCCTCTTCGACGGCGGCGTGACGGAGACGTGGGGGTATCGCTACGCGGCGCCGGCGGAGGGGCGGGAGGGTCCAAACGACTGAGGCCACGGGCAACGCCCAGCGCGGCGGGCAGTCCTGCCCGCCGCGCCCGCGAGGGGGCAGGGTCGTCCCGGCGTGTGTCACTGGCCCCTTGCCCGCCAGTGCTTCACGGCATGCTGGGTACACTGGCAGACAAGCAGCCGGTGGCACCGGGCGAACGGCAGGAAGGCGACAGCCACGGCGAGATTCTTCGGCCCGCAAGCGGGCCTCAGAATGACAACCAACACACGCACTCGACAGGGTGTTGACTGCCGCCGCCCTCACTCCAGCGTCGGCCGGGCCACCTCGCCCCGGAGTTGGGCCTGGCCTGGCCCTTCCTCGTACACGCCGTAGAACATCGAGCAGCCGTCCAGCCAGAGGGCGATGCGCGCCAGGTCCTCGGCCGGCAGCCGCAGGTCGTGGTGCCCGTCGCGGAGCATCGCGTACAGTTTGGACGCCCGCGCCCCGAATTCGCCCGGCGTCGTCCGGTACCCGTCGCCGTAGTTGTAGAAACCGTATCGCTGCGCCAGACTGTTGTACGAAGCGTACCAGTTCCGCGAGACGGGCTCGCGGGCCAGGGTGGGCGCCTTCGTCGGGTGCTTCTCGTGGCACGCCAGGCAGTGCTTCTCCAGCACGGGTTGGACGAGGCGCGGATAACTGAACGGGTTCGAGCCCTCGGGCCCCGGCTCGGGCCGCGACGGCTCGCGCCGAAGCGCCAGCGGCATGCGCTTCGGCACGGCCGGGGCGCGATGCTTGTGCTCGTGGCAGCCCTGGCACACGAGCCGTTCGCCGCGATGCACGTACGTGGCGGACCGCATCGACTGGACGGCCAGGCCGTCCTCGCCGACGGCCTGGAAAAAGAGTTCCCGCCCGGCCGGCACGCGGAAGTGCGCACTGCCGTCCTTCTCCACCGGCACAATGCCCACGAGGTGCCGCGCGGGGACGACCGAGTCGCCGGCCGACGGCAGCCGCAGGCCCGTCTCGAAGGCGTGCTTGCCGCCGCCCGACGGGACGGACATCGGCAGCACCTGGAAGACGCGAAGGGCCGCAATCCGCGTTCCGTCCGGCCACGCCTTCTGCCCGTCGTACACGTCGATGACGGCGAGCGTGGCGTTGAGGTCGGCCTCGTCCGGCGTGCCGTCCTCCGACAGGTTCGGCGCGGCCCGGGTCATCTGCGGCCGGGCGGAGGTCTCGGGCATGACCGACGGCCGCGGCCGCGGACGGACCGGTATCGGGCTCAGGCATGCGATTTTCGGGTCCCGGTACACGAGCACCTTGTTGCCGAACGCGTCCACCAGGTAGATGCCGTAATTGCCGGGCACGTACCCGCGGCCCTGCCGGCCCACGCCCGGGCGCATCGACGGATCGTAGACGCAGAGATAGTAATCTTCGCTCAGCGGCCACGCGGTGCCGTACACCTGAGCCCCGCCCTGGCTTTCCGGGAAGGTGACCTCCGGCGTGATGCGGCGGACGGGGGCCATGCCGTCGTCGTCCTCCATGTCCGGGTCCACCAGGACGAGCGTGCCGTACGCCTGGCCGTGGTGCGGGGCGGCGGTGGCGACGAACTTCGGCGAGCCGGGGACGGCCCGGACGTCGACCTCCATGTCCGGCCGGCTCCGCCGCGGCGCGAAGTTGCCGTGCACGTGCCGCGAGTCCCGCCCGTCGAGCGTGGTGATCCACGGCATGTGGGCGGTGCACCCGTGGCGGTCCACGTAATCCCAGCGGGTGTAGATGATGCGGCCGTCATGGGTGACGCTGGGATGCCACTCGTTCGTCTCGTGGACGCTGAGGCACCGCATGCCGGAACCGTCGGGCGCCATGTCGTACAGCGTGTAGGTGGGGCAGACGCGGCCGCACCGCAGGTACCCGCCGCGGCGTTCGGAGATGAACGCCACCCGGCCGTTCGGCAGCCAGCACGGATCGAAATCATTCCACGTGCCGTCCGTCAGTTGCACGAGGTTCGAGCCGTCCAGGTTCACCCGGAAGACGTGCCAGCACCGCCCCGGGGCCCAGTGGCCGCGCGTCGGATCCGTGTGGAACCGGTGCGTCGGGTCGCCGCGGCACTCGGAGTAGGCGAAGAGGACGGTCTTGCCGTCATACGAGAGGTCGGGCGAGAGGAACGAGCCGGGGCCCTCGGCGTCCGTGTCGCCGTGGAGGCCGCCGTTGCCGTCGTAACGGAGGGTGGGCGGCGACTCGGGCAGGCCCGTGGCGAGTTGCTTCCCCTTCAGCCGGCCGTTCCGGACGACGGCGCCCTCCAGCACGTCGCGGACGCGCGGCCGGGGGCCGAAGGCGTCTTCCAGGACGTACAGGCCGCCGCCCGGCCGGGCCGCGATGCCGTAGTACTGGTCGCACATGTGGTTGTAGATGGCCCGGTCGTGCGTGACGAAGAGGATGCGGTCGAAGTCGAGCAGCGGGTTGGCGAAGGCCACCTCCCGCCGCAGCCGGCACGCCTCGACGAACAGGGCGAACCGGGCCGGGCGGAACATGACCTTGACGTCCTTGGCGGCCGCGCGCAGACGTTCCACTCGCTTGGCCAGGGGGGCCAGGTCCGGCGCGTCCGGCATCGCCCGCAGATGGTTGAGCAGGGCGGCGGTGCGGCGGAGGACGACGTCGGCCGGGTCGCGGTCGTCGGGCAGGATGAGGGCCTCGCGGCGGTACGTCTCGCCGGCCCGCTGCAGGATGTGCTCCCGCATGGTGAGGTCGCGCCAGAGGGCCTCGGCCCGGCGGTGCCACTCGGCCTCCATGAGCGGGTCGGGTGGGTCGGCCCGCAGGGCCGCGACGCTGCCGTAGCCCAGGCGGACGGCCCGCCACAGGTCGTCGGCGGCGTCGCGGAAGGGGGCGACCTCGGCCGCCGCCGTCGCGTCGCGGTCGATGAGTCGGCGGCAGAGGGCGTTCCACGCGGCGGCGCGCGTCTCGATGGTCTTCCGCAGAGCGGCCGGGTCGTCGAAACGGTCCGGGAAGGCGGCCGCCAGGGCCTCGACCGACGGGCCGAGGGCCGCCACGTCCATCCCCTCCATCGGCTCCAGGGTTTTGGCGAGGCGCCGGGCGCGGGCCGCCAGGTCCCGCCATGCCTGCTCGCCGGCCGGCGTCTCGGCTTCGGCGAGGTCCCGCACGCGCTCGATGAGGTGTTCGCGGACGGGGGCGGCCGTGACGGCGCCGGCGGCGTCGACGCACGCGGCGGCGCGGCGGGTGCGGGCGTAGAGGTGCAGCCACCGTGCATCGCCGGGCGGCGTCTTCGCCTTGACCAAATCATCGAGTTGGGTGTGGAATGGCTTGTCGGCCCCGCCGAGTCGTCCGACGGCCCGGCCGACGAGCCGCCGTTCCCATGCCGCGTCGTCGCGGTGGTCGAACCACTCGGCCTCGCGGTTTTTGCCGGCGTCCTCGGCGAGCCAGGCGGCCTGCTCGGGGAAGTCCTTTGCGGCCTTCCGCCACAGGAGTGGGGCGAGGTCCGGCGGCCCGGCCTGGACCTTGAAGACGGCCGCGCCGCCGGCCCGGGCGGCGTCCATGCCGATCCAGGCCTCCAACCGCTCGTAACGGCCGCCCAGTTCGAAGACGACCTCGCTGTCCGTGTGGACCCACAGGCCGTGCCTGAACGTTTTGTCGCCGATGCGGAGGGGGTTACCCCGCCAGTTCTTGCGGCGAAGGAGTTTTCCCCAGCCGACGCGGACGGAGAGGGGCTCCAGATCCGCCAGGGGCGTGCGGCTGCCGTCCTTCGCGACGAGTTCGGCCCCGCCCCAGATGGTCAGGTTTCCGGGCGATCGCTTCATCTCCGTGACGAGGCGGACGCGCGCGAGGCCGGATACGTCGACCGAGATGCGCTTGCCCGGCCCGTCGCCGCGCACGATGCCGCTGGAGAACGGCTTGAAGTCGGTGCGGCCGGTCTCCTTCATCGCCTCGGCCCGCCATTGCGCGTGGCGGGCGCGGGTGTCGGCCAGCGTGTCGGCCCAGGTGTCGCGCTTGGCGTAGAGGTCACCGGGGCGGGGCGGGGTGGACGGCTCCGCCGCCGCGGCGAGGGTCGTCCAGGCGATAAGGCAGACGACTGCAAGGGCGGTCGCCCGGAGCGTCGGACCGTGCGGGCGTCGCGTCATGTAAGGTCCCCTTCCATGTGGCCGGCGTCGGCGCTTGAGTCGGCCGCGCTCGGCGCACACTCTTCCCGCAAAGCATCAACCCGTGCCAGGGCGATTCGGGACGCGCGTTTTCGCGCCGGCGGTCGGTCACGTCTGGGCCGACGGGTGCGAGACAATTCGGTGGCATCGTGATGTTATGCCGACCGAGCGCAGCGAGCCGAGGAACCTCGCCGTTGGGCCGACAACGAGATTTCTCCGCTCGCCCTTGCGTTGCAAGGGCTCGGTCGAAATGCCAATCGTTCTGCCGCCTTATTGCCGTTCACACAGCACGCCGCCTACGGATAACTTCGTGGACCTGCGGCCGCCGGGGCTTTAGAATCGCCCGACACGCCCCTTGCCGTCACGGGTTCATACGGGCGTGTGCCGCGAGGGACGCTGCGCCGCGGCGGAGGTGCCGGGCGCACGCCGCTCGGGCGCCATCATCATTTAGGCCTATTCCGTTCACGCCACCAAGCCCACGGGGCTGATTGGCGCCCTCGGACAGTGCCCCACGGGTTGCGGTTGGTGGCGTCAGGCACATAGGCCTATCATCATTTGATCCCAGACAGGCCAGGAAACGGGAGGCGACATGAACGCGCGACACACACGACTCAGCCGGCGGGGGTTCCTCAAGGCGACGGCCGCGGCAGCCGCCGTGCCCACCGTCATCACGTCCAAGGCGCTCGGGGCGGCGGACGGCACCCCGCCCGCCAGCGCCCGCATCACGATGGGCGGCGTCGGCATGGGCGGCCGGGGCTCCGGCGACATGCGCCAACTCATGAGCGACAAGCGGACCGAACTCCTCGCCGTTTGCGACGTCAAGTACGAGGCGCTCCATGCCTGGGACCGGAAAGGCGTGCGCGGCTACGTGGATTACCGCGAACTCATCTCCCGCGATGATATCGACATGGTGATGTGCGGCACGCCGGACCACTGGCACGCCCAGGTCACCATCGACGCCATGAAGGTCGGCAAGGACGTCTTCTGCGAGAAGCCCCTGAGCCTGACCATCCGCGAAGGCCGTAAGATGGTCCAGGCCGCCCGGACCTACGGCCGGGTCTTTTCGTGCGGCAGCCAGCGGGTCATCGGCGACTACGGGCGCCTCGCCTGCGCCGCCCGGAGCGGCCGGTACGGAAAAATCCTGGAGGCGTACGCCAATCCCGGCGGACCGCCGCGCATGTGCTACCTGCCCGGCCAGCCGATTCCGGAGAACACGATCAACTGGGACCTCTGGCTCGGCCCCGCCCCGTGGGCGCCGTACCATCCGTTCCGGTGCGGCCGGGCGTACGGGCTGGGCGGCAAGGGGTTCCGCACCTGGTACGATTACTCCGGCGGCATGATGACCGACTGGGGCGGACACAAGTTCGGCGGCGCCATGCACGGCATGGGCGTCGACCACACCGGCCCGGTCGAGATCATCCATCCCGGCAACCAGGGATGCGAGCACCTGACCTACGTGTTCGCAAACGGCATGCGGCTCATCCGGGGCGGCGGCCAGGGGTACAAGTGCGAGAAGGGCATGGCGAAGCCGTTCCCCGGCATGCCGGTCCCGCCGCCCGGCCTCCGCTGGTACGAGGACGGCGCCCGCTCGCCGCACCAGGACGTCCTCAACTGCATCGTCGACCGCCGGCGCCCGTTCCGCGACGTCGAGTACGCCCACCGCGTGGCCACCGTCTGCCATCTGGGCAACATCTGCTTCCACCTGAAGCGGGACCTGAAATGGGATCCCGACAAGGAGGTCTTCGTCGACGACGACGAGGCGAACCGCCTGGTCGACCGGCCGCGTCGCGGCCCGTGGCAGATCTGAGCCGGCCCGCGTTTGGCGGCCGGGCCTTTCCCGTTCCGGAACCCGTAGGATCAAGGATAAACAATAATGGCTACGCGAATCGCAATCACCGTGATGGTGCTCACCCTGGTGACGCAGGCGGCGGTCGGCGACGTCTGGGACGACCTCGCCGGGTACGAATACGGCGACGAGCCGAACGACGGCCAGGCCGTCGAGCAACTCGTCCAGGAGACGCCGCCCGCGGAGTACGATAAACCGGAAAAAGGCCTCATCCGCGTGGTGGCGTCGCCCGACGCCACCGAGACCGGCAAGGCCATCGCCTGCCGCATGCTCCAGCAGGTGGGGACGGAGGCGTGCATCCCGGCCGTCTCGAAACTCCTGGGCGATGAAGTGCTCTCCCACTATGCCCGGCTCGTGCTGGAGCGGCTGAAGACCGCGAAGGCCGATGCCGCCATGCGCGGCGCCCTCGCCGGCGCCCCGGACAAGGTCAAGATCGGCCTGCTGGGCAGCCTGGCCGAACGGCGCGACGCCGAGGCCGTGCCGGCCGTCGCCGAACTCGCGCGCAGCAGCGATCCGAACGTGGCGGAGGCGGCCATCCGGGCGCTTGGCGCCATCGGTGGGACGCGGGCGGCCGAGATCCTCGGGTCGCTCGAACCCGCCGAGGGGGTCGTGCCGGTCCAGATGCGGGCGATGGTCGACTGTGCTTCGACGCTGCCGGCCGCCGAGGCCGCCACCCTCTCGGAGATGGTCCTCGTCGGGCCGTACAGTCCGGCCCGCATCGCGGCCTTGCGGATGCTGGCGTCGGCCAATCCTGCCAAGGCCGCCCCGCGCATCGCCGCCGCCATCAGGGGCGCCGACGTCGGGCTTCGCAAAGGCGCCCTCGGCATCGTGGCCGAGACGAAAGGCGAGGGCCTCACCGTGGCCATGGTCGACCTCCTCGGCGACCTGCCGGCCGACCGCAAGGCCGCCCTGGTGCGTGCGCTCGGCAACCGGGGCGACAAGGCGGCCCTTGCGCCCCTGACGAAACTCGTCACTGCCGCCGACGAGGCCCTTCGCGACGCCGCCATCACGGCCGTGGCGAAACTCGGCGACGCCGGCACCGTCCGCGTGCTGCTCGGGATGGCCGAAACGGGCGATCTTCGCGGCCGGGTGGCGCAGGCGGTCGCGCGGATGACGGCCGAGGGGGTCGACGAGGCCCTCGCCCGGGCGCTGGACGATGCCGGCCTCCGGCAGGCGGCGATGCAGGCCGCCGTCCAGCGCGGCGCCATCGCCGCCGTGCCCGGCCTTTTGAAACTCATCCGCTCCGGCGAGGCCGGGATGCGGAAAGACGCCTGGGCCGCCGTCGGGGCCCTCGCCCGGCCCGAGCACATGGACGGCGTCATGAAGGCGCTGCTGGCCATGACCGACGAGGCCGGCCGGGCCCAAGCGGCCGACGCCGTCCGCAAGGTCATGGGCCGGGCGGAGGACCCGGGCGCGTGCTTCGAGACCATCGCCGGCTACTACGACCGCGTGCCGGACGCCACCAAGGCGGTCATCCTCGGCCTCGGGTCCGTCTCCGGCGATGCCGAGGCGCTGAAACTGGAGCGGCAGGCGCTCGGGTCGAAGAACCGTGAACTCTACGGCCAAGCCGTGCGGGCGCTGGCGGCCTGGCCGAACGCCTCCGCCGCCCAGGACCTGCTGCGCCTGGCCAAGGGGGCGGACCAGAAGGTGGACCGGTTGGTCGCCCTCCGCGGGTACATCCGCATCGCCGGCATGAAGGAGGCCGACCTGGCCGATGCCCGGCGCATCGAGATGCTCCAGGCCGCGATGGACCTGGCCGACCGGGACCAGGAGAAGAGGCAGGTCGTCAGCAGCCTCCAGCAGGTCAACAGCGTCGAGGCGTTGAACATGCTGAAGCAGTACCTGGACGATCCCGCCCTGAAGGCCGAGGCCGAGATGGCGGCCGCCAACCTCATCTGGGACCTCCGCAAGCGTCACACCGCGGAGGTCGCCGATGTCGCCGAGCGCCTGCTCGAGAGCCGGAACAAGACGGTCCGCGAGAAGGCCACCAAGACGATGGCCGACCTGGCCAAGGGCCGGGCGTACATCCATGCGTGGGTCGTCTCGCCCGTGTACCGCGTGAAGGGCAAGGACGGTGAGGCCGTCCACAAGACCGCCTTCCCGCCCGAGACGGACGACAAGCACGTCGAGTGGAAGACGCTGAAGAAGGGCGTCGGCAAGGAAATCATCAACCTGGAGTCCGGTGTCGGCCGCGAGGAGCAATGCTGCGTGTACGTCAAGACGACCCTCCTCGCGCCCTCGGCGCAGCCGGTCCGCCTGGGTTTGGGCAGCGACGACGGCATCAAGGTGTGGGTGAACGGCAAACGGGTGCACGAAAACTGGGTGACGCGCGGCGTCTCGCCCGCCCAGGACGTCGTGACGGCCGACCTGGAGAAGGGCAAGAACGTCCTCCTCCTCAAGATCACCAACGAGGGCACGAACTGGGCGTTCTCCTGCCGCGTGTCCCAACCCAACGGCATGCCCGTCAAGGGCCTGAAGGCCAGGGCGGAGTAGGCGTCCCCGACGCCGCGCGGTGACTCCGTTGCCGCGCGAAAAGTACCGTCGTTGTGAACAGGAGGTTTCTATGCGCGCATGCCTATGGATGTATGCCGGCCTGGTCCTCGCGGGACTGTCCGCCGGCCCCGCCGGGGCGGCCGATGCCGTCACGGCCGAGGCCGTTTACCAGGCCACCGGCGTCACGGGCGGCCTCGTGGTCCACGTCGGCTGCGGCGAGGGGGACCTGACGGCGGCCCTCCGCGCCGACGAGCGGTACATCGTCCACGGCCTGGACACCGACGCCGCCGCCGTCGCCGCGGCCCGCAAGCGCCTCTCGGAGCGGGGCGCCTACGGCCCGGTCTCGGTGGCCCGGTTCGACGGCCGCCGCCTCCCCTATGTCCGCAACACCGTGAGCCTCGTGGTGGTGGAGGACCTCGGCGGCGTGCCGATGGACGAATGTCTTCGCGTCCTCGCCCCGGAGGGCGTGGCCTACGTGCGCGAGGGCGGGGCGTGGACGAAAACCGTCAAGCCCCGGCCGGAGACAATAGACGAATGGACGCATTTCCTGCACGACGCCGGTAACAACTCTGTGGCCGAGGACCGGCAGGTGGCCTCGCCGCGGTCGCTGCGGTGGGTGGCCGGCCCGCTGCACTGCCGCAGCCACGAGTACCCGACGAGCGTGCAGGCGGTGGTCGCGTCCGGCGGCCGCATCTTCACCATCTTCGACGAAGCGCCCACCGGCGTGTTCGAAAAACTGCCGCAGAACAGCCATCTCATCGCCCGCGACGCCTTCAGCGGCGTGCTTCTCTGGAAGGTCCCCCTGCGCAAGTGGGGCCCGCAGTACGGCACCGGCCGTGGGGCCCGGTGGGGCATGCATCATACCATCGCCCGGCGCCTCGTCGCCGTGGGCGACCGCGTGTACGCCACGCTCCAGTTCCAGCACGCCCCCGTCTCGGCCCTCGACGCCGCCACCGGCGAGATTCTCGTCGAGGCCCTCCCCGGCACGACGGGCACCGACGAGTTCGTCCTGGACGACGGCGTCCTGGCGGCGGTGCTGTGCGAGGAGCCGTCGCCCGGCGCCGGCGCGCGGGTCAAGGCGAAGGCCCTGACGAACGACCTCGCCGCCGTCGACGTCCGCACCGCCAAGGCCCTGTGGCGGAAGAAGGACGCCGGTGCCGCGCCGTACACGCTGGCCCTCTCGGGCGGGCGGGTCGTCTACCACGACCTGGAGGCGATCGTCTGCCTGGACGCCCGCACCGGCCGCGAGCAGTGGCGCCACCCGAACCCCATCAGCGGCATCCAGGCCGGGTCCACGACGCTGGTGGTCCACGACGGCCGCGTCCTGTTTCACGCGCGGCTGAACCGGCGGGAGGCGCGGCTGACGGTCCTCTCGCTCGACGACGGCCGCACGCTCTGGGAGTCGGGCGGCTTCGGCCCCCTCTCCGGCGCGTGCACGCAGCCCACCGAGATCTTCGTCACGGGCGACACCGTCTGGTGCGGCACCTCGACCAAGGGCCTCGACCTCGCGACCGGCAAGGTCGCCAGGGAGGTCAACCTCTACAACCTGATCACGCCCGGCCACCATCGGCGATGCATGCGCGGCAAGGCGACGGTGGACTTCGTCATCCGGAACAAGCGGGGCGCGGAGTTCGTGGACCTCGACGGCGAGGACCACATGCGGAACGACTGGCTCCGCACGCCGTGCTTCACCGGGGCGACGCCCGCCAACGGCATCTTCTATTCGCCGCCGGACCAGTGCTTCTGCTATCCCGGCGTGAGGGTCAGTGGGTACATGGCGATGGCGGCGGACCCGCGGGAGACGGTCACGCCCGCCACCGCCGCCGTCGAGAAGGGGCCGGCGTTCGGGCAGGCGGCGGCCATGGAGATCACTGATGCCGACTGGTCCATGTACCGGCGCGACACGCGGCGCAGCGGGTCCACTTCCACCGCCGTCCCGGCGGACCTTGAGCCGGCGTGGGAGGTCGACCTCGCCGGTGCCGCCACCCAGCCCGTCGTCGTGGGGGATCGCCTCTACGTGGCCGCAAAGGATGCTCACGCCGTCCGGTGCCTCGACGCCGAGAGCGGCGAGGACGTGTGGCGGTTCGTCGCGGGCGGCCGGATCGATTCATCGCCCACCGTCCACGACGGGCTCGTCCTTTTCGGCTGCCGCGACGGCTGCGTCTATGCCCTGCGCGCAAGCGACGGCGAACTCGCCTGGCGGTTCCGCGCCGCCCCGGACGCGCGGCGCCTCGTCGCGTTCGAGCAGCCGGAGTCCGTCTGGCCCGTGCACGGCAGCGTGCTGGTGCAGGACGGCCTGGTGTACTTCGCCGCCGGGCGGTCGTCGTTCCTGGACGGCGGCGTCGCGGTGTACGCCCTGGACGCGAAGACGGGCGCGGTCCGCCACACGCACGTGCTCGAGGGGCCGTGGCCGGACATCAAAAACGACGTCGACCGCCCCTTCGCCATGGAAGGCGCGCTGCCGGACCTGTTCGTCGCGGACGCGAACAAGGATCTCTATATGATGCGCGTGAAGTACGACGCCGGCCTGAAGCGGTTGCCGACCGAGCGCGAGAGCCCGCTGGGCGAACTCGACATGGGCGGCATGCACCTGTCGGCCACGAACGGGTTCCTCGACGACACGAACTTCGACCGCATCTACTGGATGTATTCCCGACGCTGGCCGGGGTTCTACTTCGCCCAGCAGTCGCCCAAGGCCGGGCAACTCGTGGTCTTCGACGACGAGACCACGTACGCCGTCAAGTTCTTCTATCGCCGGCACCAGTGGAGCCCGAAGTTCTTTCCCGGCGACCAGGGGTACCTCCTGTTCGCCGACGACAATGCCAACGAGCCCGGGTTCCTGAAGAAGACGAAGAAGGGCGAGGGGCCCGGTCTGCTCGAGTGGCTGCCCGAGCGGTCGCGCAAGGACAACTACCGCCGCGGCGGCCGAGGCAGGGAGAAGGGCACCGGGTACGTCCGCCACGTGCCGCCGAAGTGGCAGACGATGATCCCCGTCCGCGTGCGGGCGATGCTCCTGGCCGGCGACCGACTCGTCGTGGCGGGACCGCCGGACGTGGTCCCCGAGGACGATCCGTTTGCGGCCTTCGAGGGCCGCGCGGGCGCCGTGCTTCAGGTCATCTCCGCGAAAGACGGGTCGCGGCTGGCGTCGCGGACACTGGCCTCGCCGCCCGTCTTCGACGGCCTCTCCGCTGCCCATGGCCGCCTGTACATGGCCACCCGCGACGGCAAGGTGGTGTGCTTCGGCAAGTGACCGCCGGCCGGCCTCGCCTGGCTTGTGCGCGGCGGGTCTCCGCACCCACCGCGATCGAAAGGGCGTTTTTGGGGCTGCGCGGCGGGTGCGGAGACCCACCGCGCACAAGTTAGCGTTGTAGTGTTAGTGCCGGTACGGCCGGCCCGTCGGCGGGACGGGCAGCGCGAGGTCCGCCCACTCGACCCGCGTCGCCTCGCCGCCCTCGCGGCGGACCGCGATGCGGGCGTCCGACGGTTCCGCATCCGCCGGCACCAGTTCCAGCCCGGACGCGATGAGAACGGGGCCGACGTCGTCGAACCGCCACGCCCGCTCCTTCCCCACGTAGCAGACGGCGTCGACGAACGCCCGCCCGTCCTTCGTACCGCACGTCCACGCGACTTCGTGCTCGCCGAACCGTCCGGGCGCGGCGTGGACGACGGCCTTGTGCCCGCCGGCGGCGAGTTCGAACCGCCGGCCCGACAGCCGCGCCGCCTCGGCCCCGTCGGCGCTGACTTCCCAGCGGAGGCGGAAGTCCGACCCGCGGAAGACGCCGTCCTTCGGCCGCCCGATGCTCGGGTGGTACTCGCCGCGGCCCGTCACGAACGCGACGGCCGCGAGAACGCGGAAGCCCTCCTGCACGGTGTGGGCGACGGCGGAGGCGAAGTCCCGCCCGTCTTTCAGAAACCGCAGGCGCACCACCGCCGGCCGGCCCGCGGGCATCGTCCAGTACCCCAGCACCACCCGCCGCTGGTACCACAAGTCTTCATACGTAACCGACCCGAGGCACGCCGCCGCCGTGAAGTGCGTGGTGCCGAAGACGCTCCGCCGCTTCTCGCCGCCGTGGTAGAACCGGTTGCGGACCGTGAGCGGATCGCGCGGCAGGCGCCGCAGCCGCGGGGCCATGGCCGGCGGGCAGCCGCGGTGGCCGCTCGTCTTGCCGAGGCGGATCCATTTCTCGGCCGTCCCGGGCGCGAGATGGTCGCGGTAGCACCGTGCGTGCGGCCCGGCCCACTGCGCCGTGCCGGGGTGATAATGTTCCGTGATGAGCGTCCAGGCCATGCGGCGGAGGGTCTCGGCGGCGTCGCGGGCCGCCTCGTCCTCCACGTGCGCGAGGACGTGCTCGCACGCCTCCACGGTCACCATGGTGTAGGTGGGGCTGTTGTACTCGGTGAACGAGCCGTGGTGCTCGACGAACGCGATCATGCGCCGGAGTGTGTCGCGCCCGTAATCGAGATACTTCGCTTCGTCAAGCAGGTGACCGGCCGTCGCCGTCACGGCGCAGTCGAGCATCGCGATGTTCGTGTAGCCGAGGCCGACGTTGCGGCGGAGGATGCTCTCGCACGCGTGCCGCAGGCCCGCCCGGGTGCGCTTCAGCAGGTCCGCCGGCAGATGATCGGTGTGACCGGCCAGGATGCGCGTCAGTTCCAGCCCGATGAAGTCCGCCCAGTTCCAGTCCGGGTTGTTCATCTCATCGAGGGGCTCCTCCAGGAAGTACGACCAGATGCCGTAGGTGCGGCTCTTGGGGTTCGTGTCCTGGAGGCGGAGGACCTTGGCGAGGACCTTGCGGGCCCGCTCGACGCGCTCCTCGCCGCCGGCGTCGAAGAGGTCCGCGGCGTAGCGGGCGGACGCCCGCGTCGGGTGGACCGGCGCCTTCTGGATGTGGGTGTGGATCCACTGGCCGCCGCCCTCCGGGTACAGCAGCATCTGCTCTTTCGGGTCGTACCGCCGGTCGCGCTTCTCGAGCGCGTCATCCGGGCCCGCCGGGGCGGGCGTGCTTGTCGCGACCATGACGACGGCCGCTGCGGCGAGGGCACAAACGGGTCGCATCATCGTTCCTCCGGTGCGCAGATAGGATGTCGTCAACGGCATCGGGCCGGCGGCACGTACGGCGGCGCGGTGCGGCCGGTTACTCCGGGGCCCGGTACGGGCCGTACCGCGCCTTGACCCACTCCAGCCACCAGCGGATGCCCGGACGTCCGGGCGCCCCGTCGCCCCCCGGCCGCATGTTCGGCCCGTCCGGCGGGGGGCACTGGAGCCACGTCGAGGCGAGCATATACCCGTCGCCGGCGTCCAGGTGGCGGGCGGCGGCGCGCTTCTGGTTCGCCTTCATCGCGTCGGTGTAGATGCCGATGCGGATGTAGGTATAGAGCGCCTTGCGTTTGCTGTACCGTCCCCAGTACCCGCCGGGGGCGTTGGAGGGCGTGGCCTCCGACTCGACGTACGGTTTGCCCTCCACGCGCTTGGCGAAGTGGATGCCCAGGTCCGCCTCGGGCGCCGGCTCGGCCCGGTCGTTCGAGGCGATGACGCACGCGGGCCAGGCGGCCTTGCCCGCCCGGACCATCGCGCGCGTGTCGAAGTCCTTCGCCCGGTGGGCCATGCCCTCGTTGTCCACGTCGACGAAGACGTTGCGGTACCGGTTTGCCTTGAGCCACGCCGCGGTGTTCGCGACGGCGGCGTCGGCCTCCGTCTGCGTCCAGTCCTCCCACTTCGCCTTCGAGTTGCCCCAGTACAGGCAGCCGACGAGGACGACCATGCCGCGGGCGTCGGCGGCCTCGATGATGCGGCCCATGCGCGCGGCGTAGGCGGGGTCGAGCGAGCCGTCGCGGCGGTAGCCCTTTACGTCGCCGAAGCGCGACCCCATGAAGTACACGCTCACGGTGTTCACGCCGTAGCCTGCGAAGGTGTCCAGGTTCTCGATAAGTTGATCGGCGGTGGCATCGGAGATGAGGGCGTTCGAGCACCGCAGGCCGATGACGAGCAGGGGCCGGCCGTCGAGGCACGTCTGCCCGCCGGCGACCGTGAAGACGTGCCGGCTGCCGGTTCCGCCGCCCGGGGGCCCCGCCGAGGCGGCGCGGGGGTGCGCGGCGAGGGCCGTCCACACGGCGAGGAGGAGCGCGGCGAGAAGGGCCGACCGGGTCGCCCAAAGACGGGAACGGGTCATGGCGGGTGGCTCCTTCCGTGGATGAAACGCGATGCCGCCGCCCGCCGCCCGTGCCGGCCCCGCGACGGGTGTCAGCGTCTTCGGTAAGCGTATCACAGTTTCCGGATTCCGCCAGAACTTTAGAAACCCGCGCCGTTGCACGTGTGGGCCTCCGCGCCTACTCCTCCAGCAACTCCCCCCGGCGGGCGCGAATCGCAACCCGAGGGCTGCCTCATCGGCCGGCGCCAGAGACCGTCGCAGGCCTTTCGCCGAATTCTAACCCCACGCCGGGTTCTGGCAAGGCCGTTCGCTGCACCTTCCCCTCAGCCCGTTCCCGCGGTGGTCCAGGCACGAGGCGCCGTCGTCACAATGGATCAGCGTTCGCGGGTGACGGTCAGTTCCACCGGCTCGCCGGCGGGCAGGGTGAGGGTCCAGGTGTGCTCTTTCTCGGACGGGTTCACCTTGGCATCCCCGCCCTCGACGCGGACCTGCCCGGCGTCGGCGGGCAGGGCGAGCGCGATCGTCTGCCGCTTGGCCGACCGCAGCCTCGCCTGAATGCGGTCCTCGCTCCACTCGAGGCGCCGGACCTCGATCTGGCCGCGGCACAGGACGCCCTCGATGGCCCCCATCGGCCAGGCACTGGGCAGCGCCGGCAGGAGTTCCACCTTTCCGGGTTCGGAGGCCATGAGCATCTTGATGATGACCGCCGGCATGCCGCCGCTGATGTCCATGTTGAACAGCGACCGATGGTTATGCGTCGACGCCAGGTTGTTGAACCAGTACCGGTTGACCAGGGGCTTGAGGCACGCATAGGCCAGGTCGCCGTCGCCCAGGCTCGTGGCTGCCTGGCCCAACTGCACGAGGCCGAAGGACATGAAGCCGCTCTTCTTCGCCTTCCAGTGCTTCTGGAGTTTGATCTCGATGATGCGCCGGAAGCCCTCCTGGAGTTTGGGATCGGCGGCGATCTCCTCCGGCATTCCGTCATACAGCGGATACAGTTGCGACGAATGCCGGTGGTTGAGGTTCTCCTCCAGTTTCGGCGTCAGCCACTCTTTGACCGTCCCGTGCTCCTCGCTGATCATGTACGGGGGCATCTTCTTCAGCATCGACCGCCAAAGGGGGATCTTCGCGTGGTCGATATCCAGTTCGTGGCAGGTGGCGATGAGGTTCCGCAGCAGTTCCTTCGCGGCCGCCACGTCCATGGTCGCGTTGAACGAGCCCTGCGACCGCGTGTTGCCGGGTGTGTTCTCCGGCGACTGGGTCGGGCTGAACACGTAGGTGCCGCCGGGCCCTTCGTACAGGTAATCCTCGAAGAACAGAGCCGCCTTTTCCATGAAGGGCAGGGCGTGCTCGGCGAGGAACTGCTTATCCCCCGTATAGAGATAATAATCATAGAAGAAATGGGAGGCCCACGCGGCCCCGGCCACCCAGAACCCTCCGGCGAAGCGTTCCGCCAGGGCGTTGTTGAAGGCGTTCGTCGTGGACCGCGACGGAAGCACGATGCCGCGGGCGCCGAACATGTGCCGCGCATTGATCTCCATGTACGGCACGATGGATTCCATGTACGTGGTGTAGGCCCGCATCAGTTCCGGCATGTTGCCCATCAGCATGCTCGCGATGGCCGACGGCACGTTGCCGTTGTGCGTGAAGTCGCTGGCCCACGAGGGCACGTAGGTGCCGGCCCAGACGCCCTGGAGGGTGGGCGGCAACTCGCCCGTGCTGGAGAGGATGTTGTACCGCCCGGCGTCGAACTGCTTCTCGACGAGCGCCCGCGAGAGGCGGTCGTTCGTCGAGGCCTCGATCAGTTGCTCGGCGGTCAACCGGTGGTCGTCCCCGCCGCCGATATCCAGCCGCATCCGCTCGAACACGGGGCCGTGGACGGCGGCGTGGCGCCCGAGCAGCGCGCCGAAGTCGTGCGTCATGCCGGCGAGACGCTTCTTGGTCGCCTCGAGCCGGGATTCCTCCGCTTCGTAGAGGACGTCCACGGCGACGAGGACGGTGACCTCGTCGGCGCCCCTGACGGTCATCGTCCCGCCGCGGGCCGTCGCCTGCCCGCCACGGGGGACCACGTAAGCCACGCCTTCCAGCGCGTGGATGCTGCCGGGGTAGGCCTCGGCGAACGTGTTGCGGAAGGTGAGGGTTCGCTGGTCGGCCGTCGTCTTCATGTTCTGGATATGGGTCTTCATGCGCTGGGCCGACCGCTGGGCCTGGTCGTTCGGCAGTTTGCTGCTCGGTTTGCGGGGGACGAGGGATAACGTGCAGTCGACCGATCCCGGCTTGTCCCCGACGATCTGCAGCACGACGACGCCGTCCGCCCGCGAGACGAAGAGCCGGCGTTCGAAAACACCTCCCTTCTCCGCCCAGTGGACGGTGGCGAGGCCCTTCGCGAAATCGACGCTCCGCCCGTAGTCGCGGACGGGCCCGCGGGCCGACGCATCGCCCGTCCCCATCGCAATGCGCACGTCGAACGCCGGGACGAACGGGTCGGGGTACATGAACCCGCCCTGGCCGGAGAGTTGGAACGCCAGGCGAGTCGCCTGGTGGTACAGCCCCCGGTCGATGAGGCGGCGGATTTCGAACAGGCGGATGCCGGTGTCCGGCGGGGGCATCCTCGGCTTACCCGCCGGAAGGAACATCCGCTCGTGCGTCAGGACGATCGTCTCCTCCAGCGGCCGGCCGAACATGTTGGCCCCGAGCGTACCGTTGCCCGCAATCAGCCCGTGTTCCCAGGTCTCGGCCGGCGTCGAACTCAGGAAGCCGCGCTCCGGCGACGCCAGCGGCGGAAGCGAGGCGGCCGGCGCGGGCGTCGTCGCCAGGATGCCCAGGACGCTTAGGAGTGCGACGAAACTTGCGAGACGGACGGCAAACGGGTCGTGCAGGGCAGCGGTCATGTTCAGGACTCCCAACCGGATACAACGGATCGCGAAACGGGGCGACGGGGCCACCCCGCGGCGGCCGGCGTCGCCTCGGACCGCGCGGGTCGGCCCGGCCGCTCAGTGAAAGATCGCGTACAGGATCACCATGATGCCGAACAGCCCGGCGGCCATGATCCGCGGGTCGGTCACGCCGCGGATTCTGCCTTCCGTCAGGACCTTCCAGGGCCGCTCCCAGGTAAGATTCTCGAGTTTGGCGGCGGGCGGCGGCGGCGTCGCCAGGCTGACCGCCACGTACACGATGACGCAGAAGAGCAGGAGGATCAGCCCCGCCATCATGAACGGAATCCCCAGGCCGTGGACCGGGTCCGCCACGAGTTGGACGTCGCCGAAGGCGGGCAGGTCGATGAGAAAATAGGCGGCGCCCGCCACGCCGCCGGCGATGAGGGTGGCGAGGGCGGCCTGGTTGTTGCCTCGCCGCCAGAACACGCCCAGGACGAACACGGTCGTGATGGCCGGGGCGAACATCATCGGGATCTTGTTGATCGCCACGAAGATGCTGGAGAACTTGCCGCCCTGCGTCGACCAGGCCATGGCCAGCAGAATCACCACCGCCGCCGTGATCCGCCCGATCAGCACCAGCGTGCGGTCCTTGACGCGGGGGAAGAGCCGCTTCACGATGTCCTCCGCCGTGACGGTGGCCGTGCTGTTCAGCGCCGCCTCGATGGTGCTCATCAGGGCCGCCAGGAGGCCCGCCACCATCAGGCCGAGAAGGCCCGTGGGCAGCAGTTCCTTCATCATCACCAGAAGGGTATCGTCCGGCTCGGCAATCTGGTCGGCGAACAGGAGGTACCCGATGACGCCGGGAAAGACCATCAGAAACACGGGCAGGATCTTGAGGAAGCCCGCGAACACCGCGCCGTCCCGGCCGTCCTTTTCGGTCCGGGCGCCGAGGACCTTCTGAACGATCGTCTGGTCGGTGCACCAGTACCAGATGCCGAGCACGAAGTAGCCCAGCATGCCGCTCAGCCAGGAGTACTCGCTGAGGGTGCCTTCGGCGGTCTGCAGCGGATGGATCATGCTCATCTGCTGCGGTTTCGCCGCTTCGCGCAACTCCGCCAGCGAATCGATGCCGATCTCCGGAAGGTGGGTAAGGCCCAGGACGGTCAGCACGGCGGCGCCCACGAGCAGCAGCACCGCCTGGATGCTGTCGGTGACCACCACCGCCTTCAGGCCGCCGACGATCGTGTAAACCGCGGTGATGCCGGCTATGCCGATAATGGAGATGTAGACGTTCAGCCCGAAGAACTGCTCCAGCACCTTGGCGCCCGCGTACAGGCTGATCCCGATGTGAATGAGCAGCGCGCCCAGAATGGCGACGAACGCCAGGATCAGCCGGGCCGTCGGGCTGTAACGCTTTTCCAGGAACTCCGGCAGTGTCTGAATCTTGCTGCGGAAGTAGAACGGGGCGAAGACCAGCCCCAGGATGATCAGCGTGAAAGAGGCCATCCACTCGAAGTTGCCCACCACCAGGCCGATGCGGTACCCGTCCGCCGCCAGGCCCACCAGGTGAATCGTCGAGATGTTTGCCGTAAACAGCGCCGCGCCGATCATCGGCCAGCGGAGCGACTTGCCCGCCAGGAAGAACTCCTGGCTCGACGCCCGCTTCTTGTAGCCCACGAGGATCCCGACCGTCATGATCCCCACGAGGTAGGCGATCACGATCACCGTGTCCCAGACCGAAATGGCCATTTGGGCTGCGAGCATCGTCGCGTCCTTTCTCACGAGGTCCCGTTGCAGGCCGCCCGGCGGCTACAGGACCGCCGGCTGGTAGTCGTGCTGTTCCTCCAGTGCCAGCGTGTCGGCCAGCCGCGTGCACGCCTCCGTGCACCCGGGCCGGGAGAGGCACCGGGCCGCAGCGCACACCGCCAGCCGCAGGCCTCGCGCCAGGTCCCACCCCTCGTGGATACCCAGAAGGAGCCCGGCGCAGAACGCATCGCCCGCGCCTGTGGTCGCCCGGATGTACCCTTCCGGCAGGGCCAGGGCGGGCTGCCAGATCGCCTCGCCGTCGGCCGCCCGCGCGTACGCGCCCTCAGGCATGTGGATGCACACCAACCGCTCGACGCCCAGGGCGAGCAGGGCCTCGGCCGAGGCCCGGAGGGCCTGCGGGTCCGGCCGGCCGCCCGGCCGGAGGTCGTGGCCGGTCGTGCGGCCGGCTTCCAGTTCGTTCAGAATGGCGTAATCGGTGTGGCGAAGGGCCGAGTGCACCACGCGGGGGTACCGGTCGCTGTCTTCGGTGATGACGTCGATGGAGGTGCGGATGCCCGCCTCCCGCAGCCTCGCCAGCACCCGCGCCGCCACCGTACCGAAATCGGGGTCCGGCCCGTCCATGCGGTCCATCTGCAGCAGGTACGCCAAATGGAGAAGGCGGATGCCGAGCCGCTCGACCGGAATGTGCTCGGGCCCGAACAGGGCGTCGGCCCCCTGGTTGTGAAAGAACGTCCGCCGGCCCGTGCCCTGGACCACCACCACGTTCGTGTACGACGTGGGCGCCTCGGCGGTGGTGCCGAGGCCGGCGACGTCGATGCCGCAGGCGCGGCAGTGGGCGCGGACGCGCTCGCCGTCCGCGTCGTCGCCGACGAGGCCGATGCCCACCAGCGGGATGGGGGCGCCGCCCTCCGGCGGGCCGAACTTCGCCAGGTTCAGCAGGCAGTTGTACGCCGCCCCGCCCGTGCCGCGGTCCTCGGCCACGATGTTGGCCAGCGTCTCCTCCTCGGGCCACCGGTCGCAGATGAAGATGTAGTCGCACGTCCAACAGCCGGCGACCGCGATGCCGCGTCGCGGGTGGGGCATGGCACATGACCTCTCGCAAATCGCGGCGCAGGCTACGGCGTTGTGCGCGCTGCCCCGCGTTCAGAGGGTGCGGATTCGGAACCCGGATTAGACCCTCCCGCCGGCGCGCTTGTCAAGGGGGTCTTTGGCGACCGCCCGGTGGGAGACCGCACCGCTTAGCCTGGGATAACCGTCCGGAGGCCGAGCCACGCATTCTTGGATACACCGGTATCTTGCGGCAACGGATGTACGCGTGGCGGGGTTTCTCCCTCTGGGGTCTCCCCCCAAGCCCTGGATTCCCGCCAGACTCGCTTGACGGCTGCGCGACGGGCGAATACAGTGGCCACGGGCCCCGGCGTCGGGCGGGTGCCGGCGACAGCAGGTCCGGATGGGCCTTCCGAAAGCCGCCGCGGTTGTTGTCGCGCTGCCGCCTGCCGGCTGCCGGGGCGGCGGATCACGCAAACCATTGGTGAGTAACGCCTTACAAGCGCGGAGAGGTGGCCGAGCGGACGATGGCACCGGTCTTGAAAACCGGCGTGCCTTCGGGCACCGGGGGTTCGAATCCCTCCCTCTCCGCCAGACCGTTTTCGATTTCGGATTCGGGGATTTTGGATGGCGGCGTTGGCGCTGCCGCGGATGTAGGCGTGTTGCGCGGGCCGGGCTCCGCACCCGCCGCGCCCGGAGTTGCCTTTTCCCGCGCGCTGGGCGTCCCCGCCCGCCGGAACCGGGTTGACTGCCGCCGCGGCCGCCGATACCGTTTCCCTGAGGAGGAACCACGCCATGCCCACCCGTCCGTGCGATGCCAGCCGGTCCGACACACGTACGGCGCGGTGGTTCTCCGTAACCGCCGCGCCAAGACATCGGCCTGCCCGGCGGGTGCGGAGACCCGACGCGCATGCCTCTTTCAGTCCTTATGCCGGCCGGCACGGGCATTGGCCAGGGCCCGCGCTGCTTCTCGTCGCGATCCTGAGCCTGGTGCCGGCCGGGACGGCCCTCGCGGACGGGGCCGACGCCCAGAAGCAGGCGAAGCGGATCCTCGAGGCCACGGGCGTCCGCGGCGGCCTGGTCGTCCATCTCGGCTGCGGCGACGGGCGGCTGACGGCCGCGCTGCGGGCCGGCGAGTCGTACCTGGTCCACGGTCTGGACACCGACGCCGCGACCGTGGCGAAGGCCCGCGCGTACATGCGGAAGCAAGGCGTCTGCGGCCCCGTCTCGGTCGCCCGGTTCGACGGCCGCCGCCTTCCGTACGTCGACAACCTCGTCAACCTGCTCGTGGCGGAGGACCGGGGCGCCGTGCCGCGGGAGGAGATGCGGCGCGTTCTGGCCCCCGGCGGCGTGCTCGCCCTCCTGAATGACGGCGGCGACGTGGTCCTTGACCTCCGGCCCAACCTGCGGCCGGCCGAAATCGACGACTGGACCCACTACCTCCACGATGCCACGAACAACGCCGTCTCGCGCGACACGGCCGTCGGCCCGGCCCGGCACCTCCAGTGGGTGGGCAGCCCGGCATGGACGCGGCACCATGATTCGATCTCGAGCTTCACGGCGTGCGTGTCGGCGGGCGGGCGGCTCTTTTACATCATCGACGAAGGCCCGCGGGCGCACATCCAACTCCCGCCACGGTGGACGCTCGTCGCCCGCGACGCGTTCAGCGGCACCGTCCTCTGGAAGCGGCCGATGGCGAACTGGCCCTCGCAACTCTGGCTGCTGAAGAGCGGCCCCGCCGGGCTGCCCCGCCGACTCGTCGCCGCCGGCGATACGGTCTACGTGGCGATGGGGCTCGACCAACCCGTCTCGGCCCTCGATCCCGCCACCGGCGAGACCGTCCGCACCTTTCCCGAGACGAAGGCCGCCGAGGAAATCCTCCACGTCGGCGGCACGCTGCTCGTGCTCGTCAATCCGAATGCCGACCGCAACCCGTGGTCCACGCGCGAGGCGTACGAGACGGCCGGCCAGATCCGCGCCGAGCCGGGGCGGTGGAAATGGGACGCGCCCGACCGCCGCCTCGTCGCGATCGATGCCGCAAGCGGCCAGGTCCGCTGGCAGCGGGAGGCGACGGTGGTCCCCCTGTCGCTTACCGCCGACTCAGGCCGCGTCCTGTACCACGACGGCGAGCGGGTCGTGTGCCTCGACCGCGCCGGCGGCGAGCCGCAATGGCGCAGCGAGCCGATTCCGCGGGCCGACCCCCTCCGCTGCTGGTTCGGGCCCACGCTCGTCCTCCATGGCGACACGGTCCTGTTCGCGGGCGGGGAAAGAATAGAACGCCACCGCGGCGGCGAGGACACGATGACCGCCCTCGACGCCGCCACCGGCAAGCGGCTGTGGTCCGCGCCGCACCCGCGGTCCGGCTACGATTCGCCGGAGGATATGTTCGTCATCGACGGCCAGGTGTGGACCGCCCCCATCACGAACCGCCGGCACTCCGGCACGTTCACCGCGCGGAACCTCAGGACCGGCGAGGTCGAGCGCACCTTCAAAGCCGACGACGGCGATCACATGTCGCACCATCGATGCCACCGGGCCAAGGCCACCGAGCGGTACGTCCTGGCCTCCCGCACGGGCATCGAGTACGTGGACCTGGACGCCGGCCACTGGGACCGCAACGACTGGGTCCGCGGGGCGTGCCTGTACGGCATCGTGCCGGCCAACGGTTTCACGTACGCCCCGCCGCACAGTTGCGCGTGTTACGTGCAGGCGAAACTGAACGGCTTCAACGCGCTGGCGGCCGCCTCGCCGACGCGCGCCGTGCCGCAGGACGTGCCGACCGACGAGCGGCTGGAGCATGGAGCGGATGTCGATAAGCCAATTCGCAATCCGAAATCTGAAATCCGAAAAGGAGACTGGCCCACCTATCGCCACGACGCCGCCCGCACGGGCGCCACGGCCGCCGCGGTGCCGGCGGACCTCGCCCCCGCCTGGGCACGCCGGGTCGGCGGGCGGCTGAGCGCCCTGACGCTGGCCGGCGGCCGCCTCTACGTCGCCGCCGTCGACGCCCACACCGTCCACGCCCTCGACGCCGCGTCGGGCGAGCCCGTGTGGTCGTTCACGGCGGGCGGGCGGGTGGATTCGCCGCCGACGGTCCGGCGCGGCCGGGTGCTCTTCGGCTCGGCCGACGGATGCATTTACGCGCTTCGCGCGGCGGACGGGGCGCTCCTCTGGCGGTTCCGGGTCGCCCCTCTTGACCGTCGCCTCACGGCGTGGGAACAGGTCGAGAGCGTCTGGCCCGTCCACGGCGCCGTCCTGGTGCTGGAGGAAGGCGAGGGCGCGGCCGCGCGCGGCGTCGTCTACGCCGTCGCGGGGCGGTCGATGTTCGTCGACGGCGGGCTGCGCCTGGTGCGGCTGGAGGCCGCCACCGGCCGGCTCCTCTCCGAGACGGTGATGGACGACCGGCACCCGGAGACCGGCAAGCCGCTCGATGCGGACATCGCCTGGCCGGACCTGCCGACGGCCCTGCCGGACATCCTCTCGTATGACGGCACGTACATCTATATGCGGGACCAGAAGATCGGGCGCGACGGCCGGCGCCTCGGCGTGGCCCCGCCGGGCGACTTCAAGCAGCAGGCCGGCGAGGGGGCCCACCTCTTCTCGCCCACCGGGTTCCTCGACGACTCGTGGTGGCACCGGACGTACTGGCTGTGGGGGAAGCACCCCGGCTCGGCGGCCGGCCGCTGGTACGCCGCCGCCTACCACGCCCCCGCCGGCCGCATCATGGTCGCCGGCGAGGGCCGCGTCTTCGCTTTCGGGCGGAAGGCCCGGCACTTCCCGCAGACGACCTCGCTGGAGTATCACCTGTTCGCCGCCAGGAAGGCCCCGGAAATCATCCAGACGGGCAAGCGGCGGAAGAACTGGCTGCCGGACCCGCATCGGCCCGTGTACGAGTGGTCGGAGTCCGTGCCGCTCCTCGGCCGGGCGCTGGTGCTGGCGGGGGAGCGGCTGTTCGTCGCCGGCCCGCCGGACCTCGTCGATACGTACGACACGCTCCAGCGGTGGGGCGAGGCGAAGACGCAGGCGGCCCTGGCGGAGCAGGCCGCCGCCCTGGCGGGCGAGAAGGGTGGCCGGCTGCGCGTCGTCTCTGCCGCCGACGGGACGATGCAGGCGGAGATGGCCCTCGACGCGCCACCCGTCTTCGACGGGATGATCGCCGCCGCCGGACGCCTGTACGTTGCCTGCCTCGACGGCACCGTACGGTGCCTGGCCGGCACCGAGGGCGCCCAATAGGCGGGGCGAACGGGCGTTTCACCTGGGTGGCCCGGCCGGGTAGAGCGACGAGCGAGGTGGGTCCGGAGCACTCGCCCTACCAACCCGCATGTGCCACGGCGGGTCTTGCCCCGCCGTGACATGCACCGCCACGCCCACTGGCGGACGAGCCGCCCGTGGCATCTGGCGCACCGGCGCAGGGGGCCGGGAGGCCCACCGCGCGGAATACCGCGGAGGCCGTGTCGCCCCCCCCCCGAGGAGACCGCGATGATCCGAAAGTACGTCCTCTATCTGCTCCGCTGGCAGGCCTCCACGCCCATCCTGGCCGTCTGTGTCTGGTTCCTCACCGAGCGCCTCGGCGCCACGGTGACGACGATCGTCGCCAACTTCATCGGCGGGCTCATCTTCTTCTGGGTCGACCGCTGGATCTTCAGCCACACCAACATCCTCCAGGGCGAGGTGTGGGAAATTCGCGAGGCCATCCAGTGTGCCGACTGCGGCAAGGAGGTGGACCGCGGGTACCGCCTCGTCAAGAAGAAGGACTACGACCGCACCGGCGACCGCCGGCCCGAGTTCCGCTGCCACGCGTGCAGCCGCCGCAAGTACGAGGCGGACCACGGCGACGCCGCGGCGCCCGCGGGGGCATGACGCATGAATGCACGATATGCCAGTGGTCTGTCATTCTGAGGCCTCGCTTGCGAGGCCTCAGAATCTCGCCGTGCCCTCGGCATCAAGGCGAGATTCTTCGTCGGCCTGACGGCCTCCTCAGAATGACCGTCTTTGAGGTCGTTTGTGCCTCGCGAGGTTCCACTTACTTCAGCGCCGCCGGCGCCGCCTGCGGCGTGCCGCGCGTCGCGCGACCCTGCAGTCGGCCCTGGCCGTCGAACCGCGGCCGGTCGATGCAGATGAACCGGTCCCACGCCTTCCGGTCGCTGTCCTTCTGATGGTACACGAACCACCACGCGCCGGCGGCGTCGCGGAGGGCGCACCCGTGCCCGGGCCCGTACACGCCCTCGGAGCGGTGCAGGATCGGGTTGTGCGGCGCCCGCGTGAACGGCCCGCGGGGGCTCCGGGCCGTGGCGTACCCGACGGCGTAGTCGGGCGTGTTCGCCCCGGAGCCGCTGTAGAGAAGATAGTACGTATCGTCGCGCTTGATCATCCACGGCCCTTCGGTGACGCGGCCGTTTCGGACCTCCCAGTCGGACGTGGGCTCCAGGAGGACGGCCGGCTCGCCGCCGAACCGGGTGGGACTCGCCATCGGCCGGACCGTGATGCGGAAACCCGGGAACTTGACGTAGTACAGGTACAACCGCCCGTCGTCGTCGCGGAAGAGGTGGGCGTCGATGGCCTTCTCAACGAGCGTCCGCTTCCCCGTGAACGGGCCGAGCGGGCCGTCCGCCGACGCCACGCCCACCGTCGTCGACGCGGTGTAGTAGAGGTAGAAGCGGCCGGTGGACGGGTCCCGCCATACGTCGGGGGCCCAGACGTGCCGCTCCCCGGGGCGGAAGACGACCGGTCCCCGTTTCCAGCGGACGAGGTCCGTCGAGGTGTACACGCGGTACCCGTTGTCGCCGTCCACCTGCCCCGTGCCGTAGAGGTAATACCGATTCTCGTGCCGGATGACGGACGGGTCGGCCAGGCGGTCGGTGAGGACGGGGTTCGTGTACGTGTCGGCGGGCGCATCGTCGTCGGCCCGCTGCGCCGACGCGACGAGGCGCGGCGGACCGTCTTGTCCGCCGCGCACGTTTCGCGCGGCTGCGCGGTGGGCACGACTGCCCACCGCGCATGGCACCACCGGGCCGAGCGCGACGACCGTCGCCGCCGCCACCATTGCAGCGAGTATGTGTTGCATCATACGGGCAGCATAGGCCACGAGGGCGCGGCGTCAAGCGCGAAGCGGCACGCCGCTGGCTGCCGGTTGCCCGGCGGTCGGTCCTGGCCGCCGCGCGGGATAGGTACCCGCTGTCATTCCGAGCGAGGCCCGACAGGGCCGAGCCGAGGAATCTCGCCGTGCGCTTTGCGCATACACCAACGACGGTCACGGCGAGATCTCTCCGCTCGCCTCCGCCCCCGTTTGCACGAGGCCGCAGACCCGGTCGAGGTGACATCGCGGAACCTCTTTTGCCATCGGCCCGTTTCGTGTGTAAGATAGGGCGGCACGAAAGGAGACCGGCATGACGATGCGACACATGCCCCCGGCCGCCGTCGCAGCGGCCGCGCTGATGCTGACGGTCCTGGCGGCCCCGGCTGCGCCCGCGCAGGCGGCGCCTTCATCCGAAGCGCAGGCGAAGGCGATTCTGGAGGCCGCGGGCGTCCGCGGCGGCCTCGTCGTCCATCTCGGCTGCGGTGACGGACGGCTCACCGCGGCGCTGCGGGCGAGCGATGCCTACCTCGTCCACGGCCTGGACGCCGACGCGGACCACGTGGCGAAGGCCCGCGCGCACGTCCGCGAGAAGGGCCTGTACGGCCCCGTCTCGGTCGACCGCCTGGCGGGGAAGCGGCTGCCATACGCCGACGACCTCGTGGACCTCGTGGTGGCGGAGGGCCTCGGTCCCGTTGCGATGGACGAGGTGATGCGGGTCCTCGCCCCCGGCGGCGTGGCGCTGGTGGGCGGCCCCGGCCTCCGAAGCCTTGGCGAAGGAGGCAAGAAAACCGTCAAGCCCTGGCCGGCTGAGATCGATACGTGGACGCACTTCCTGCACGGCCCGGACAACAACGCGGTGGCGCGGGACCGGCGGGTCGGACCGCCGCGGCGCCTCCGCTGGTGGGCCGGGCCCCGCTGGTGCCGCAGCCACGAGTTCATCTCGTCGTTCGTCGCGATGGTCACGGGCGGCGGGCGGGTCTTTTACGTCTTTGACGAAGGCCTGACGGGCGTGACGGACGCCCGGCTGCCGGAGAAGTGGGGCCTCATCGGCCGCGACGCCTTCAACGGCGTCCGGCTGTGGAAGCGGCCGCTGCCGGAGTGGCGGGCCGAGATGAAATGGAATACCTCGCTCCGCGGCCGGCCCGGCTGCGTGCCCCGACGCATGGTCGCCGATAATGACTATTTGTACATGACCCTCAGCCGCAAGGGACCCGTCGAGGTGCTCGACCCGGCTACGGGCGAGACCGTCCGCACGCTCGAGGGCACGGCGATGGCCGAGGAACTCGTCCTCGCCGATGGCACGCTCCTCGTGCACCTGGCGGATGCCGGGCAGACGCGCGGCAAGCCGGGCGAGGCCGTCGTGGCGGTGGACATTCGGAGCGGGGACACCCGCTGGCGGGCGGACGCCGGCCGGTACACGCCCATGTCGCTCGCCGCCGCCGGCGGACGGGCCGTCTACCACAACCGCGAGGAGATCGTCTGCGTCGGCCTCGACGACGGCAAGGAGCGGTGGCGGGCCGAGGCGAAGGGCGGCGGCAACCGCACCCTCATCTGCCTGCCGGGCGCCGTCGTCGACTGCGACGGCAGGACCATCGTCGTCCGCGACGCCGACACCGGCCGCGAGCGGTGGACCACGCGGACGGGCGGCAGGTCGATGCGCGGCCCGGACATGTTCGTCTCCGGCGGATGCGTCTGGCACGCCCGGGGCGCGGGCATCGCCGGCTACGATTTGGAGACCGGCAAGATCGCCAAAACGGTCGACCCCTCCAGCGTGCAGAGCCCCGGCCATCACCTGCGATGTTACCGGGCGAAGGCGACCGAGCGGTACCTGCTGACGCAGTGGCGCGGCGTGGAGTTCGTCGGCATCCAGGACGAGCCGCACGCCCAGGCCGACTGGGTTCGCGGGGCGTGCACGTACGGTGTCATGCCGGCCAACGGGCTGCTGTACGTCCCGCCGGACCCGTGTTTCTGTTACCCCGGGGCGAAGGTGCCGGGCCTGAACGTTCTGGCGGCGGCCGACGGCGCGGATGCGGCGGCGGACGATGCGGCTGAAGAGGCCGTGGGCGACCGCCTCGTCAAGGGCCCGGCCTACGGACAAATCCGAAATCCGAAATCCGAAATCCCAAATGGCGACTGGCCCACCTACCGCCACGACGCCCGCCGGACGGGCGCCGCGGCGACGGCGGTCGAGGCCGACGTCGCCCCGGCCTGGCAGACGGACCTCGGCGGCCGTCTGACGCCGCCCGTCCTCGCCGGCGGCCGGGTGTTCGTCGCCGATAAGGACGCCTGCGCCCTCCACGCCCTCTCCGCGGCGGAGGGGAAACGGCTGTGGCGGTTCACGGCGGGCGGGGAAATCGATTCGCCCCCCACGGTTCACGCCGGACTCGTCCTCGTCGGCTGCCGCGACGGCTGGCTCTACGCCCTCCGGGCGGCGGACGGCGAACTCGCCTGGCGGTACCGCGTGGCGCCGCGCGACCGGCGCATCGTCTCCGAGAGTCGCCTCGAATCGCCCTGGCCCGTGCACGGCAGCGTGCTCCTGGAGGACGGACTCGTCTACGCCACGGCGGGGCGGTCCACGTTCCTCGACGGCGGCCTCCGCCTCGTCGCGCTCGACCCGGCAACGGGCGAGGTCCGGCACGAGGCGCGGCTGGACACGTGGTCGCGCACCCGCACGGACGCCGAGGGCAAGCCGATCGTCCCGGCCCACCACATCGAAGGGGCGCTGTCGGACATCCTCGTCGCCCAGGACGGGTTTTTGTACCTCGGCATGTTCAAGTTCGACCAGACCCTGGCACGCCAGGAGGTACCGTACGTCATGGAGGGCGACCCGGACGAGTCCGGCGGCATCGCCGTCAAGGGCAAGCCGTACACCGCGCCGAACGAGAATCCGAAGCGGGACCTGGAGAAGGTCCAGCGCGACTGGATCGAGCGGACCCAGAAGGGGTGGGTGGCACGGATGCGCGAGCAGTACGGCGGGTGGAACCTGGGCGACCGCAAAATGGGCCTCCACCTGCTGGCGAACTTCACGTTCCTCGACGACTCGTGGTTCAACCGCTCGTTCTGGATGTATGCGGAGACCTGGCCGGGCTTCTACATCGCCCAGCGGGGCGCCAAGACGGGCCAGATCCTCTCGGTCGGGCCCCAGCGGACGTACGCGTTCCAGGCGTACCCGTCGCGCGACCTGCAGAGCCCGCTCTTCGTTCCCGGCAGGGACGGGTACCTCCTGTACGCCGACCGCAACGAGACGGAGCCGGTGCTGCGCGACGGGACGCGCGGCACGCCGAAGGGGTGGGGCTTCACGCGCAAAGTGCCGCCCGAGTGGTATGCGTGGGTGCCGGTGCGCGTGCGGGCGATGGTCCTGGCGGGCGAGCGCCTGTTCGTGGCCGGCCCGCCGGACGTCGTGCCGGAGGACGACCCGATGGCGGCGCTGGAGGGCCGGGCGGGCGGCGTCCTGCGGGCGGTGGCGGCGACGGACGGCGAGACGCTCGGCGAGCAGAAACTCGACGCCCCGCCCGTCTTCGACGGTCTCATCGCTGCCGACGGCCGCCTCTACATGGTGACGACCGACGGCCGCGTGCGGTGCTTCGCGGCGAAGGGGGAGTGAGGCGTTTCTGTGGCCCGGCCGGCTTGCCCGGCCGGGAGAACACGGATTGGTAGGCAATCCGCGGCACCGGCGCATTCAGC
>CAZNYC010000030.1:0-35329 GCA_964577175.1 uncultured Anaerolineales bacterium | reverse complement strand
GCAGCGACTGGACCGTCCGCGAGTACTACTACAACGCCGCCTGGCAGTGCCTGGAGGTCCGCAAGGGCGTCGAGAGCCGGGCCTCGGGCGAACCCGCCGTCGCGACGGCCGCGTGCGAGCAGTACGTCTGGTCGCCCCGCACCATCGACGCCCCCGTCCTCCGCGACCGCGACACGGACGCCAGCACCGCCACCGGCGATCTCGGCAAGACCAACTCCGGCCTCGACCAGCGCCTCTTCTATATCACATCAACCGCCAGGCGGACCGGGTTCGCTGCATTTGCATCACAGTGCTTGCCTTGGCAGGCGAACCATCCTGACACAGCAGATTGACGGGAGGTGCGGGGCGACCGCAGAGGGCGACATTCATGGAGTAATTGATAACCCGTATCGTCGGGGGCAAGGCAAGCGTGCAACTGTTCCAGTTCCGCCGTCCTCCAGAGTGGCATAGCGGCTGCCACCCCATCACGAGAGGAAGCGTCGTCAACGATAAGGTGCCACGACCAAAGGGTCGGCCGGCGGATCGGGCCGGGCGAGACCTTAAAACGCGCTCGTCGCCGGCCGGGCAGCCGGGACGGTGCGGACCGCCCTTCCCGGGCGGCACCTGTCACGGCCCGCTTCGGATCGCGGCGGAGTACGCGTCGGCGCCCGGCAGGCGACGGCCGTTGCGCGCGGCGCTGACAGCCCGAGCCCGTGCCGCACGGCGCTCGAGACGTTCCGCCTGCTCGGTGCGGTCGGTCGCACGGTACAGGGCCGCCAGGTTTTCCAGGCAGACCGCCACGTCCGGATGGTCGGGCCCGAGGGTCGTCTCGTAGATCGCGAGGGCCCGCTCGTATAGCGGTTCGGCCCGCCCGTGCTTGCCCTGCTTCTCGTAGAGGTAGGCGAGGTTGTTGAGGCAATCCGCCACGTCGGGATGGTCCGGTCCGCGGGCCTTCGTCCAGATGGCGAGGGCCCGTTCGTAGAGGGGCTCGGCCTTCTCGAACCGTCCCGCCGCCCGATAAAGGGAGGCCAGGTTGTTCAGGCTGGTCGCCACGTCGGGATGGTCGCGGCCGAGCGCCTTCTCCTGGATCGCCAGGGCCCGCTCGTACAGCGATTCGGCCCGGTCAAGACGACCGCGGACACGGTAGACGCCGGCGAGGTTCGAAAGACCGGCAGCCACGTCGGGGTGATCGCCGCCGAGCGTTCGCTCCTTGATTGCCAGCGCCCGCTCGTAAAGCGGCTCGGCTTCGTCAAAACGGCCTTCCGTGCGATACAGGGCCGCCAGGTTGTTCAGGGTGGTGGCCAGATCGGGGTGGTCGCGGTCGAGGGCCTTCTCCTGAATCCGTAAGGCGCGCCGGTACAGCGGTTCGGCGGCGGCGTAGCGGCCCTGAGTCCGGTAGAGACCCGCCAGGTTGCTCAGGCCGGCGGCGACGTCGGGATGGTCGTGGCCGAGCGCCTTCTCGTGAATGGCCAGGGCCCGCTCGTACAGAGGTTCGGCCTCCTGGTAACGCCCCTGGGCGTCGTAGAGGAGGGCAAGGTTGTTCAGGCCGGTGGCGACGGCCGGATGCTCGCGGCCGAACGCCTTCGCCCAGATGGCGGTGGCCTGCTTGAAGAACCGCTCCGCCTTCTCGTACTGCCCACGGGTATTCTGCAGGAGGGCAAGGTTGTTGAGGCAGCCAGCCACGTCGGGATGGTCCTCGCCGAGGGTTTTCCGGGCGACAGCCAATGCGCGTTTGTAGCGCGATTCGGCCCGGGAGTACTCGCCCCGTGCGCGATCCAGGCCGGCCAGGTTGCTGAGGACCTTCGCCACGCTCGGATGGTCCCGGCCGTACGCCTTCTCCCAGATGGCCAGCGCCTCCCGGTAGAGCGTTTCGGCGCGATCGTACTGCCCGCGGCTGTCGTACAACAGGGCCCGGTTGTTGAGGCTGGCGGCCACGTCGGGATGGTCCGGGCCGAGCGCCTTTTCCCAGATGGCGAGCGAGCGCTCGTACAGGGGTTCGGCGCGGTCATACCGGCCCTGCGTATCGTAGAGAAAGGCGAGGTTATTGAGGCTGGCGGCCACGTCGGGATGGTTCGCGTCGAGCGTCTTCTCGCGGATGGCAAGAGCCCGTTCGAAGAGCGGTTCGGCCTCGGCGTAGTGGCCCTGGCTGTCGTAGAGCAGGGCCAGATTGTTCAGGCCCTTGGCGACGTTCGGATGGTTGGGGCCGAGGGTCTTCCTCCAGATGGCGAGGGCCCGCTCGTACTGTCGCTCGGCCGTCTCGTATTCGCCCTGCGTGGCATGGAGTTTGGCCACGTTGTTCAGGCTCGTGGCCACGGCTTCGTGGTCGCGACCGAACACCGTCTCGCGGATGGCCAGGGCGCGCAGGTAGAGCGGCTCGGCCCCGGCGTAGCGGCCTTGACCGTCGTACAGGCCGGCCAGGTTGTTGAGCGTGGTGGCGACCGCCGGGTGCCCCCGGCCGAGGACGCGCTCGCAATGGGCCAGAGCCCGTTTGTAGAGCCGTTCGGCTTCCGCATAGCGGCCGCGCTGATGGCGGACCAGCCCCAGGTTGTTGAGACTGGTGGCCAGGGCGGGATGGTCGGGCCCCAAGGCCTTCTCCCGAATCGCCAGGGCCCGCTCGTAGAGCGGCTCGGCCTCGGTGTAGCGCCCCTGGACGGAGTACAGGCCGCCCAGCCGGTTCAGGCTGCGGGCCACGTCCGGGTGATCCGGCCCGGCCTTTTGCACGGCCAGATGGAGCGCCTCTTTCGCGACGCGGACGGCCCGGTCGTAGTCACCCGATTGGCGCAATGCCTTGGCCTGCTGATCCAGACGTTGCCAGCGCGTCCCTGCACCGTCTGCCAGCAGCGTCGACGTAACCAGTGTAAGGAGCACGGCGGCTCCGAGAAGATTGCGGAAGGACGTCATCACCAATCTCCTGCCTGCGTACCGGAGACGGGGCGCGGCGCCCCCCCGGCGATGCCTCACCCCGCGCGCCACTGCGCAGCGGCGCCGGAACCTTCGCTCACGCCGGACTCACGCGGGGGACCAGAAAAACGCCGGCGGGCAAGCCTTCCCGTACCGGCCTCCTCCAAAACTATCGGCAGGGGTGGGGGACGCGCCTGAAGGATTCAACGGACGGAGGGGAAATATTAAGAGCCGATCCGAATCACTCGCCGGCTTCGGCCGACTGCGGTGACAGGTGAGGACGCAAGGGGCATTCGTCGACGATGGTCCAAGGCGGTGTCAGCCGTCGCCCATCGTCGCCAGGACTCGTTCCGCCCAGGCCCGCCACTCGATGCGGGTGTCTTCCCCGAGCACCTCGCCGAGCAGGGAGCGGACTTCCGACGTCCGCTCGCCGCGGCGGTACAGGGCGCGGACGAGGTTCCCACGGTACTCGATGCGATGGGGGTCGAGGCCGACGGCTTCGCGGTAGCAGTCGACCGCGCGGTCGAGTTCGCCGGCCCGTTCGAGGACGAGGCCCAGGTTATTTCGCGGCTCGGCGCTGCGCGGAAGCAGTTTGGTGGCGTACTCGAATTCCCACGCGGCGCGGTACCAGTCTTCCTGCCGGTAATACACCTTGCCGAGGTTGTTGTGGGCGGGGCCGAACTCGACGTCCGCCGTCAGCGCCTTCTGGAACGCCCGGGCCGCCTGGTCCAACTCGCCCACCTCCAGGTGGTCCAGGCCTTGCGCGTTTGCCTTCCGGGCCAGGTCCGTGCTCCGCCCCGGCTGCGTGCGGATGGTCCGGTACGACGGCCCGGAGGACTCGCCCGTCAGGAAACTCGCGCATCCCGCGGCGGCAAGCACCAGCGTCACGAGGGCAAGCGTCAATGTCATCTGTCGCAACATGTGTCACCTCACGATCGGCGGCCGGTCTTCCTGACCGGCGCGTACATCAGATAAGTCACGGTGGCCTCGGCGTCCCACACGGACCGCGGCGCATCGACGTGCGGTGTCTGCAACCGGATGTCGCGCACGTCCAAACCCGAGCCGTCTGTCAGATGGTGCAGGAAGGTGACCAACTGCGGCAGGGTCACCCCGCGCAGGGCCAGGGCGGTGGGCTTGAGGAGGTACGGCGAATCGCCCACCCGGCGGGCCGACTGCGGGAAAACGCCTTCCAGCGCCGCGCCCTCGAACCCGGCCTGCCGGCAGGCCGTTTCGATGCGCCGGCCCAGTTCCTTGATGCCCATGGCTTCGGCCGACGCCACGGCCGGTTTGTCCCGCAGGGCCCGGATGTCGCGGGCGAGGTCGCGGCACGAGGCCAGGGCGTCGGCCGCGTGACGGGCGCGCGCCCGCTGCGTCATCATATAGTGGAGGCCCTTCGCCGCGCCGCCGGCGAGCAGCGCCACCATCACGGCGGCGAGAACGAGTTGGCGGACGTGCGGTTTCATTCAGCACCCCCCTCGGTCGGGGCCGGGCGATGCCGTGGCTCGGCGGTGAACAGGAAACTCACACCCCGTTCCTTCAGCGCCTCGGTCTTGGGCGGCTGGACGTCGTACCGCTCGGACTCCCTGAGGGCGACGGCCAGGCGTTCGGCCTCGGCGTGGCTTCGCGCCTGTCCGTCGATGCGGATGCGGTCCGGCTGCACGTTCAGGTCCAGGATGCGGTACCGGACGTCTTTCGGGAGGCGTCCGAGCACCTCCCACAGGTGCACGAGCGCCGAAACGGACGGCCCGGCGGCGGCCTCGTCGGAGGCGTGCCCGCCGAGGCCCTCGAGTTTCCGCCGCTCGCTCGCGAGCCGACCCTCGACGCCGGCCGGCACCCGCTGGTCGGGCAGCACCTTGCGGAACACTTCCGCCTGCTGCCGGACGTAGCGGCCGGCGAGCGCTTCGTATTGCCGTCCGCGCCAAACCATGACGCCGACCAGGCTGACCAGCAGAATCGCCGCCGCCGCGACGAGGGCGGTGACCGGTTTGCGATACACGTCGTATCGCCCCGGTGCCGCGAGGGCGTCGCGGCGAAGATCGATCCACAGGGAGACGGTCCCCGCAGCCACGCACGCCGCCCGGCGGGCCGCCACCTCATCGCGACCGACGCCGTCCGGTTCGACGGGTTCGACGGTCCCGGCTGCGTCCGCGACCTCACACAAGGCGCCGTCTCCGAGAAGGACGAGCGGCACCGGCTGGTCGTCGGGCGTCTCCCAGGCCTCCAGGTGGCTGCGCACCGCCTCGTTGCCTTCAACGATCCACGCCCAGGCGGTCGGTCTGCCTTCGCGCAGCCGGATGAGGTCGCACCCGCCGGGGGACGGTTCCGCGCCGTCTACGGCGTCTGCGTCATTCGCGGCGGCATCGCCGATGAGGACACCGCCCGCCCCGGGGTGTTGCTCCACGGCCCACGCGGCGGCGAGCAGGGCGGTCGGGCAGATGTGCCGGACGTGCACCCCGCCCGCCTCCAGGGCCGTGACGATTGCCCGGAGCGTCTCCAGTTCCGCGCACACGCCGAGCGCCTGGTGGTCTTCCATCTCGACGTAGTCCGCCACAAAGTCCTCGGCGGACACCGGCAAGTGCTCTTCCAGCCGGTAGGCCATCGCCTTCCGCCTGCCGCCGCGATGGAGGTCGTCCGTCGGAATCACCGCGCACAGGCACCACGACGACGGCAGGGCCAGAACGACGGGGTCCACCGCGTAGCCGAGTTCGCGGAGAGATTCGACGGTCGCCTCGGCGCGGGTTTCGGGCCCCGCGTCGTCGGATGCCGGGACGGGGCTGGTGCGGACGTCGCCGTCCTGCGAGATGGCGGCCACGCGCCACCCCTCGTCGCCTACCGCGATCATGTACTGCTCGGCCATCACTTCCTCTTCTTTGCAGGGGCTGCCCGCGCGGGCGCCGGCTTCGATTTTCTCGGCGGAATGATCAACTCGTGCGACCCGTTGCCGTACTCGACGGTCACCTTTTCGAACTCCACCTGCGTGACGGTGACCGCCCCGCCGGCGTCGTCGACGCTTTCGCCCTGGGCGCAGAGCGCGATGGAACCGTCCTTTTTCTGGAACATTGCCATCGAGTGGCCAGGCTCGTTCACGGTGCCGATGAGGCGCAGCGTCAGGGGCGACCGTGCGGCCCGCCGGGCGGCGGCCTTCCCGGTCTTCGCATCCTCGGCCGGTTCGTCAACGTCGTAGAGCGGCCTGCGGAGGTTCGTGCGGCACAGTCGGAGGAGTTTGGCGAGGGCGGCGCGCTGCGGCCGATCGCCTGCGTCGGCCGTCGCCGACTTCGCCGATGGTTTCTCGTCCTGTGCGCCCTCCGTCGCCGGCGCACGGACCGTCTCCACGCGTACCGGCACCGCCAGCCCCAGGACGACCACTGCCACGGCGGGCGCAGCCAGAGCCCCCGCAAGGAGCCAAATCACGGTTTTCCGCTGCCGCACCGTCATGGCGTCACCACGCGAACTCGTAGACCTGGAGGGTTTGCCGCCCGGCCCCGCCGGCCGCTCCTTCAGCAGCGTCGCCCACGTTGACCGCGAAGGTGTACCACGACCGCTGGTCGCCGCGAGCGATGACCCAGAGGCCGTGGCACCGGGACCGATCCGTCAGAATGCCGTACACCTTCTCCCGCTGTTTCGGGTGGAACTCGGAGAGCATCCCGGAGAGGGGGAGGTACGGATTCCGCTCGCGGGTCTCCCGCAGCCGGCGCAGATCCTGCCGCGGCAGGACCTTCTTGCAGGCCTGTTTCAGGACGGCCTCCGGGGCGCGACGGACGTTCACCTTGCCGTCACCCCAGCAGGTGACCGTCTCGCTGAGGCCGGCGGTCCGCCCCGTGCCGACCAACTGGCGAGGCGAGGCCCGGTCGAAGACCTGGCCGTAGCCGCCCCCCTCCGGCAGAAAACCGTCCTTTTCGGATCCGGCGCCTCGGACGGCCAAGGGTCTCAGCCGGACCTCCGCGTGCCGGCGGCCGCCGCCTGCGCGGCTTGTCACCAGCCGCGAGAGCACCGACTGGGCTTCGGCCCGGCTCGCGTCCTTGAGGAGTGTGTTCACGTTGAGTTTCGCCTGTTCGTCTGTCAGGACGAGTTCGTAGTCCGTGCCCGCAAGCCGGCAGGAGATCGTGCGATGTACGTTGGGCGCATGCTGATACGTTTCGGCCGGCTCGCCCCCGTCGCCCCGGCCGCGCTCCGCCTCGTCGAGCAGCCGCTCGGCGTGGCCGAGCAGGGTGGCCCGGCAACTGCGGACGGCCCAGCGGCGCTGGAGGTCGCGGACGGCGTCTCGGCTGTCCAGGGCGGCGATCATGCTGCGGCGCGCGACGCCCGCCAGCGCCACGCCCGCCAGTAGGACGAGCAGGAGCGCCATCAGCAGCGCAAAGCCGGGTTGGGTCGATGGCCGTCTCATTCGCGCTTTCCCAGAAGGATCGTCACGACACGTTCGCGGGCGGGGCCGTCGCCTTCGCCGGTCCGGACGCGCAGCCGCCAGAGGCTTCCGGCGCCGCGCAGGTCCACGCCGCTCTCTCGGACGGCCTGCTCCCTTTCGCGCTGCTGTTCCTGGAGGGTCGCGGTCAGATCGTTGACGATGCGGCCGTGCGTCAGAATCTGCTGCTGCGCCCAGGCCGGCAGATACTCGAAGTAGTACGCCACGCCGACGTTTCCGATGCCGTACGACCTCCGCTCGCCGTTCTCCCAGAATCGGGGGTCCGCCTGTCCCGTGGCGGCGTTGCGGCCGGCCGCGGCGCCGGTGGCCGGCGCGTCCGCCGAGGTCTCGGCTTCGAGCGCTTCCTCCGGCAGCCCCCACGCGTAGCGATCCTCCATCAGTTGAAACCCCGTGAACCCGCAGCAAACCAGGTCGCGATGGACGGTCTCGTTGGTCTTGACGTCCAGGGCGTCCTGGCGCCGCACGAGCCACGAGCGGCCGTCGATCCGCTCCAGCGTGTACCGCACGCGGACGGGCCGGTGGCTCCGCTCGCGGGCCCCACCGTCGAGCGAGGCGTAGCCGACGAGCGTGACCTCGTTCGCCTTGGAGGCGTCGACGGCCACGGCATGACTGAGATCCTCGTGCAACAGGTCGAGACACGCCTCCAGGGCCCGGTCACGCTCGCGGTCAGGGGCAGGGCCGGCGGCCGCCTCGGGGGCACCGAGGTCCGCCACGACGGCCAGCACGCCGACCATCAGCACCGCCGTCAGGGCGGTGGCGAGCAGCAGTTCCAGCAGCGTGAAGGCGCGGGCGTCACTCACGGCCATCCTCCTCGGACGCGGCGCGGTCCGGGTCGGGCAGCACGAGGTCGACGGTGACAAGCGGTTCCCGGACCTCTCCGTCGCCCGAGTTCTTCCCGGTTCGGGCATCCTGCGGCTGTGCGTCGCAGAGTTCCACGCGGACCACGCGGGCGCCGAGCCGCCCGATAGCCGCATTCGGAACGACCCGCGTTTCCCACACCAGCGACGGCTCGTCCTCCAGGACGCCCCACTTGCCCACGGGGACGCCGTCGACGCTTTTCCACCACTCGGCGAGGAGGGCGTCGGCGGCGCGGACGGCCATCTGCTGCCGCTCGGCGAGCGCCACCTGGTGCGTGTGCCGCGACTTCGCCAGGACGACGCCGACGAGGATGACGCCGAGGATCGCAACGGCCGCCACGACCTCAACGAGCGTCAGGCCGCCCGCGCGCGAGCGTCCGAAACAGGTTGTCGACTTCCTTTTCATTCGAAACCACCATGACCTGACCCGTCAGCCCGGCCACGACCAGCCACCCGCCGGGGCCCTCGTGGGGGCGGCGACTCGGGTCGCCCTCGAAATCGATCCGCACGGCATAACTGGGGCTTCGCCCCGCAGTGGAGTACGGGATGTCGACGGTGCCGGACTCGACGTCGTGCCCGATCTCGGTGCCCCGCGCCCTGGGCGACCGGCCCGGCGCGGAGGGCAGCGTGATCCGCGCAATACGGTAGCCCACCGGCAGTTCCACCGCGTGGGCAACCGCCTCCTCGCCTTCCGCCGTGTCTGCCACCCGCCGCAGACGCTGCGCGGCGAGGTCGCACCGCAGGACACACGGCCTGCCGAGACGCTGGGCCGCCAGCCGCGTCGTGCGGTCCGCGTGGGCGAGCCTCGCAACCGCCTCGGCCCGGGACGCCCGGCGGGCATCGTCGGCCATGAGCCAGACCGTCGCCCCGGCCAAGAGGCCCAGAAGGGCAACGACGGCCATGACCTCAATCAGCGTGAACGCGCCGCGGCGCATGGGTCACCCCTCCTCGTCCACGTCGCCGAGTTGCCAGGAGTAGACGTCGCGGTTAATTCCCTCCCCGCCTTCGCGTTCGTCCGCCCCGAAGGTGAAGACCTCGAACGGTTCGTCGTCGCGTCCGGGGCTGTTATATTGATAAGGATTGCCCCAGGGGTCCATCCGGTTCTTCAGGGGCAATTCCTCGAGCCCCTCCTCGTTGGCCGGGTAGCGGCTGGTCTCCAGGTAGCGGGCCTCGATGGCGTTGACGATGACGGCGATGTCGGACTTCGCCCGGTTCACCTTGGCCGTGTCCATGTAGCCGGTGACCTTCATCGCGACAGCCCCGGCGAGGAGCCCGATGATGACCACGACGACCATGATCTCGATGAACGAGAAGCCCGGCTGTCCGCGTCGCGCTCGCCGGATGCTGCGGAGTGGCGACCATCGCGGACCACCGTTCAGGTTTGTTCGTGTGTTACAGCACATCGCCTGCCTCCAGAATAGGGAGAATCGTGGCGAACGCGATGAACCCCACCACGATCGCCAACAGGATCGTCATAACCGGTTCGAGCAGGGACGTCAGCCGCCGCGACGCGATGTCGACCTGCGTGTCGTAATCGGCGGCGAGGTTCTCGAGCATGGTCTCCAGGTTGCCCGAGGCTTGGCCGACGGCGAACATCTGGATCACCAGGGGCGGGAAGGCGTCCGTACGCTCGAGGGCGGCGGAGATATCGCGCCCCGCGAAGACCGCCTGCTCGCATGCCTTCAGCGCCCTGCGAAGGACGCGGTTCCGGACGGTGCCCTGGGCGATCTGCACCGCCCGCACGAAGACGACATTGCTTTCGAGGAGGGTGGCCATGACCATAGCCATCCGCCCGATCGCCTGCTTGCGGACGAGGTCGCCGAAGACGGGGATCTTCAACTGCGCGCGGTCCCACAGCATGCGGCCGCGGTTCGTCCGCAGCACGGCGCCGACCAGCAGCACCAGCCCTGCCAGGCCCGCCAGCACCGCCCACCACCAGCCGACCATGAAGTCGCTGACGGCTTTCACGATCACGGTTGCCGCGGGCAGGTCCTTGCCACTGTCCAGCAGAACGCCAAGCAGGTTCGGGACGACGTACGTCATGAGGAAGATGCTGACGCCGAGGCCGATGGCCATGACGATACAGGGGTACGTCAGGGCGGCCGCCACGCGGTTCTTCAGCCGGGCCCGGCGTCGGCGGAACTCCACCAACCGCTGAAGGGAGGCGTCCAGGATGCCGGCGTTCTCGCCCACCTCCACGATGTTGAGAGAGAGGCGGTCGAAGAGGGCCGGCTGAAGCGCCATGGCCTCGGCGAGGCTCCCCCCCGCGGCCACGTGGTCCCTCAGCAGCATGACCGCCTGCTGGAACCGGCCGCTGTGCTGGCGCGTAATGGTGTCGAGCACTTCGAGCATCGGGATGCCGGCCGCAAGAAGGGTCGCCATTTCCTGGAGCAGGCCGGTGACCTTGCTTGCCTGCCGGCCGACGAGGTACCGCGCGATCCATCCTCCCCGGCGGTCGGGGCGGCGTTCGGTCACGTCGTAGACGGCCAGGCCCTGGGCGCGGAGTTGGTCGCGCGCCTGGCGTGGCGAGTCGGCCGTCACCGTCCCGCTAAGCGGGGCGTCGGCCGGCTCGCCGCGGTTCTTCGCCGTGTAGACGTATACGGCCATCAGACGGTGGCCCTCACTGAGACCCGCATGACTTCTTCCAGCGTCGTGTGCCCGGCGGCGACCTTCGTGAGGCCGTCTTCGCACAGGGTGTGCATGCCGCCGCGATTGGCCGCCGTGTTAATCTCCGACGCGGTCGCGTTGGCCTGGACGAGGCGGCGGATATCGTCGTCGACGATCAGCAGTTCGAAGCAACCGGTGCGGCCGTGG
Source organism: uncultured Anaerolineales bacterium (assembly GCA_964577175.1). Lineage (GTDB taxonomy): Bacteria > Planctomycetota > Phycisphaerae > FEN-1346 > FEN-1346 > BS750m-G62. The sequence goes on along the minus strand of CAZNYC010000030.1, from coordinate 24,358 downwards.
TAACCGGTGCCGCGGCAGGCGTCGCAGCCCTCGCCCTTGCGGAAGCCCGCCTGCTCCTCGGCCGTGGGCTCGTAGCGAAGCGTCTGTAGCTCCGCCGGGTCCGGCGCATGCGGCCGGGCGCAATGGACGCACACCCGCCGGACCAGCCGCTGCGCGAGCACGCCCACCAGCGAGCTGCTCACCAGGTACGGCTCGATGCCGAGGTCCAGAAGGCGAGTGACGGCGCTGGCGGCGTCGTTGGTGTGGAGCGTGCTGAAGACGAGGTGGCCGGTCAGGGCGGACTGGATGGCCATGACGGCCGTCTCGTGGTCGCGGATCTCGCCGACCATGACGATGTCCGGGTCCTGCCGGAGGACGCTCCGCAGGCCGCTCGCGAACGTCATGCCCTTCTTGGCGGCGATCTGGATCTGGCTGATGCCGTCGAGTTGGTACTCGATCGGGTCCTCCAGGGTGATGATATTCCGCTCCGTCGAATTGATCTGGCCGAGCGAGGCGTACAGCGTGGTGGTCTTGCCGGAGCCGGTGGGACCCGTGACCAGGACGAGGCCGTGCTCCACGCCGATGACCTGGCGGAACCGCTCCAGGGTGCGGGCGTCCATGCCGAGTTCGCCGAGCGTGTAGAGTCGGGCGCTCTTGTCGAGCAGGCGGATGACGACCCGTTCGCCGTGGCTCGCCGGGACGGCCGAAAGGCGGAGGTCGATCACACGGTCACCCACCTGGACGGAGGCCCGGCCGTCCTGCGGCAGGCGTTTTTCGGCGATGTTCATGCGGCCCATGACCTTGATGCGGCTGACCATCTCCTCCTGGACGCCCTTGGGAAGGTCGAACATGTCGAACAGGACGCCGTCGATCCGCAGGCGGACGACGACGCGATTCTCGTATGGCTGGAGGTGAATGTCCGAGGCTTTCTGCTGCACGGCCTCGAACAGGACGAGGTTGACGAGTTTAATGACCGGCGCGCGGTCGGAGACGTTGAGCAGATCCTCGCGCCCGCCCAGTTCGACGACTTGCGACATGACGGCGTCGCGGTCGAGTTTCTCGACGAATTCCTGCGCGGCCCCCTTCTGCTGGCCGTAGGCCTGGTTGATGGCCACGGACAACTGCGTCTCGTCCACGGGCACGACGTGGAGCGGTGCGCCGAGCCATCGGCGGAGGACGTCGCAGGTCTGCCGGTCGGACGGGTCGACCATCGCCACGCGCATGGGCCCTTCGTCGGTGGCCAGGCCGAGCACCTGCTTGCCGCGCGCGAAACTGATGGGCACCCGCTTGACGAACGTTGCCGAGGGGTGCGTCCCGGCGAGGTCCATCCGGTCCTCGGCGGAGGCGTCGGTTCCGGCACCCTCCGCCTGGCGTTCGGCCAAGTAGGCTCGCGTTTCCGGCGACGGGGCGTCGCGAGGCGTCTTGTCGCCCGCCACGGCGTCGGGCGGCGGCGCCGTCTCGGCCACCGTCGGTTCGGTCCGGACTCTGGACTGTGACGGCATGATCATCACCATCCTCCCGTCAAAGGCCGCCTGTTTTCGGGTGCACGTGGCGTGCGGGCGGCGTGGGGGTGTCTATTGAATCTCCACGGGCTCGCTCGTCGGGTAATCCTCTTCGAGTTCCGCACGATAGCCCGCCTCGCGCGAAATGACCTTGAGGTCACGGAACTTGTCGTCGCGCAGGATGACCGCGCGAATGAAGACAAAGAGTGTCGTCTTGTTGTCGCTCTTGGTGCGATACGAGAACAGGTATTCCAGGCCGGGGATGCTGCCGAGCAGCGGCACGCGGTTGATGGTTTCGGTGAAGTTCTCGCGGGTCAGGCCGCCCACGACGATGGTGTACCCATCCGGGAACGTCGCCTCGCTGGCGAGCGAATTGGTCTGGCGTGCGGGCGGCAGGTTGTCGGCCCCGCCTTCGCCGAAACTGCTGAGGGTGATCTCGTACTCGAGTTTCAGGTGGTCGCCCTCGCTGATTTGGGGCGTGACGACGATGTTGGTGCCCGCGGCCGAGTACCCGCCGAAACTCTCGGTCGTCGTGCCGGAGGTAAACGCATTGATACTCGAGAACGGTTCCTCGCTTTCGCTGACGAGGGTGGCGGTGGCGTTGTCGTTGACGAGGACGCTGGGCCGGGCCACGACCTTGGCCCGGGTGTCGGTCTGCAGGGCACGGATCACGGCCTCGGCCGTGTCCGCCCCGAGCAGGGCCCCGTTGAAGCCGATGCCGGGGACGAGCGTCAGCACCCCCGTGTCCTCGTCGGTTGCGGAGAGGCCGAACTGGCTGAAGGTCAGTAGCGTTCCGCCGTCGGCGTCCTCCGTGCTGTGGAGTTCGACGCCCAGCGAGAAATCGTCCGTCGTGTCGAGCGTGACGACGGTGGCCTTGACCAGGACCTGGGGGCGGCGGACGTCGAGGCGCTTGATGAGTTTCTCGTAGACCGGGTGAACGGACGGCTCGGCGACGACGATGATCGTGTTGGACGCCTCGTCGGCCATGATGCGGGCGCCCTCGAAGTCCAGGGCCTCGTCCGGGGCGCCGGCCTTTTCACCGCCGGCGGCGATGCGGGAACGGGGCCCGCGGTTGACCTCGGCCCCGGTCGGTCCCTTGCTGATGGCCTCACCCTTGGGCGTCCTGGGCGCGTCGGGCTCTGCGGAGACACCGTCGACGCTCATGCCCTGGAGCCCGCCGCTGCCGGTGATGTTCCGGAGGGTTTCCATGACCTCCAGCGCCTTGGCGTTTTCGAGTTTGTAGAAACGGATGGGGCTCTGCGCCTCGCTGAGCGGCCGGTCCAGGCGCTGACGGAGGTCTTCGATCTGGGCGTGAATCTCCGGCGTGGCGGTCACGATGAGCAGGTTCGAGTCGGGGTCGACGGCGGATCTGTACAGGCGGTCCGCGGCGAGGTCGCCGATGATTTCGCGGATGAGGAGATCGACCTGCTCGGGCGAGGCCACGGTAAACGCGTAGAGCCGGGTTTCGAGACCGAGCGGCACGTCGAGCGCTTCGACGATCTCGAGCGTCTGCTCCACGTTCTCCTTCTCGCCGACGATGGCCACTTGGTTGGTCCGGGCGTCGCCCTCGACGGCCACGCCGACGGCCTGCGACTTCCCGTCCCCCCGCGCCTTGGCCTTACCCTGCAACAGGCTTGTCACCTTTTGGGCCAAGCGTTCCGCCTCCACGTTCCTGACCGTGACGAAACGGATGACCACTTCGCGGCCGGGCCGGTCGACCAGCGCCATCATTTCCTCGATGCGATGCATGTTGCCGGCGTAGTCGGTGACGACGACCATGTCGTGGTCGGTCAGCGCCGAGAGGTTGGCCGACGCCGACGAAAGGAACGGCTTAACGATCGTCTCGGCGCGCTGGGGGCTGGCGTGTTGTAACTCGAAGACGCGCGTGACGGCCAGCGTGGGCCGAGCGTCGGGCGGCAGTTCGGCGCCCGCCTTCGGGCCGACCGAAATCGCGGTCAACTGCTTGGCGGGTTCCACGCGCATCATGCCCTGCACCTCGGTGGGCACGATGGCCAGGTCCTTCATCTTGAGGGCGCTCTCGAGCAGCGTCATCAGCGAGGAAGCCGGGATCGTCGTCGGGGCCTTGATGGTCACCTTCCGGCCGGAGATCTGCTCGTCGTAGATGAAATTCACATTCAGCCGCTTCCCCACGTAGTCGATCAGGACCTTCAGGTCCAGGTCCTCTGGGAAGTTCAGCGCCACCATCCCGTCTTCCGTCGGGCCCACCATGTCGGCCGGTTCGGCGGCGGTGGCGACCGTGGCGGCAAGGACCGCGACGGCCCAGGCGGTCATCCACGTACATTTTGACGTCATCATGGCATCCTACCCCCCGCCCCCGCCGGCCTTGGCGATGCGTTTGACCTGCTCGAGGTACTCCTCGACGTTCTCGCGCGGCTTCACCTGCTGGGCCCGGCGGAGCAGGGGCAGCGCGTCGTTATACTTTCCGTCCTTGACGAGGAGTTGCGCGTGGCGGACGAGGGCGTCCGCCTCGTGCTTTTCGAGGCGCTCGGCCCGCTCGAAAAAGAAGACGGCCTGGGCGAGGCCCTCGGCGGCGCGGGCCTCGGCCCCCTCGGCTTCCTTCTCGGCCTCGGCCGCCGCCGTTTCGGCCTTCTCGGCCAGGCCGCGCGCCTCGGCGGCCTCCGGGTCACCGGCCTTGTCGGCCTTCTCGGCCGCCTCTTCGGCCTTGGCCCTTTTGGCCTCGGCCTTGGCCTTGGCCGCCTGGGCGTCGTTCTTCGCCTCGGCGTACGCCTTGGTGTAGTGCTGCCCGAGGAGGATCAGGGCTTCGCCGTCGAGCGGATCGAGTTCGACGATTTCCTCGAGCACGCGGACTTCCTCGTCGCCTTTGCCCTCGGCGACCGCCAACCGGGCCTGGAGCCGGAGGAGGTCGACGCGGTCGTCCTCCGTCAGCCGGTCGCTGAAGACGTCCTCGATGTGGCGGATGAGTGTCCGCGTGGCGTCGTGCGCGCTGCGGGCGGTGAGGACCTTGGCGGCCCGGATAGCCCGGTCGGCGCCCTTTTCCGGGTCCTTTTTCATGGCGCGGACGTAGTAGGAGACGGCCAGGTCGTAGATTTCCTCGTTGATATAGATATCGCCGAGCGTGTTCAGGCTGTCGGCGGTCGCCCCGCCGAGCCGGTCGACGAGTTCGAAATTCTCGGCCGCCTTCATCGGTTTCTCCAGGCCGATGTAGGCGTTGGCCTGGAGCAGCCAGAGGTCCGTCCGTTTCGGCTCCTTGGCGATGAGGCTTTCGCACAGCGACACCGCCTCCGCGAACCGTTCCTGCCTGAAGAACGACCGCGCCAGGCCCATTTTCCAGTCCATCGTCTTGGGGTCGAGCAGGATGGCCATGCGGTACGCCGACTCGGCCGGCAGGTTCTGCTCGAGCATGGAATAGGCGTACCCGAGCAGGCCGTAGGTGATCGCGTCGCCGCCGCCCAGTTCAATGGTCCGCGTCAGGGCGGGCAGGGCCTTGTCGAACGCGCTGAGGCGGATGTAGACCAGGCCGAGGTTGCGCCACGCGCGGCGGAACTTGTCGTACTTCTCCACCGCGACCCCGTAGGCCTGGGCGGCCTTTTCGAGCCTGTCCGTCTCGAAGTAGATGTTGCCAAGCGTGTAGTCGAAGACGGCGCTGGCGGCCTCGCCCCGCTCCTTCTCCAGGAGGCGGGCGGCCTCTTCCTGCTTGTCCTCTTCGTGCAGCGCAAGCACCTTCTGCAAATCCTTTCGCTCGTCCAGGGTGCTGCGCGGCTCGATTTCCGTCTCGGCGATGTAACTCTGGGTGAACCGCCGCTGGAATCGCGGGTCGTTCCAGATGGCCAGTTGCGCCTCGCTCATTTTGTAGGTGCGGGACGGTGCGGCCACGTTGTAGCCGCCGTCCTCCGTCTCGCGGGGCTGTGGCGCCGTCTCGGACGGTTCGGGGGCGACGTCGCTCGTGCGCCGCAGTCGGCACCCGGCCAGCGGGCCCATCATCAGCAGCGCCAGGACGAGCGTGACGGCCGACATCCATCGCCTCGCGGCGCAACCCGCCCGCATGCGGCCGGCATCGGGCGGCCGGTCCGGAGCGAGCCATCTTGTCTTACCCCACGCCATGCGTTGGTTCTCCAAGGCTTACGGCATTCGCGGAAACGTGATCGGCACCTTCATGCGGAACTGCACGGGCTTGCCGTTGCGTTTCCCGGGTTCAAATTTCCATTGCCGAACGGCCGCCAGCGCCGGCTTCTCAAAGATCGGGTCGCTGGATTTCTTCACGATCGGGCTCTCCACCCGGCCGCGCTTGTCCACGATGAAAATGATCTCGACCTTGCCGGGCGTCTTCTGCCGCACCTCCCGGCTGATCGAGGGGCCGGGCTGATAGATGATGCGGGGCTTCTGGTCCAGGTCGGACATCGAGAAGATGTCCTGGACACTGCCCTCCTCGGAGACGACGGTGGAGAGGTTCGCGCCGATGTCCCCGGCGGCCCAGCCATCGCTGAACCCCGGCTCGATCGCCAGTTCCAGGTCCGACAGGTCGAGCGGCTTGGCTTCCTCCTGAAGTTTGGGCTTCTCCTCCTTCTGCTCCTCCTCTTCTTCGGGCTCCTCCTCCGGCGGCGGGGGGGGCGGCGGGACGTTGGCCATCTCCACCGTCTGGAGTACGAGATCCTCCTCCGGCGGTTTGCTGATGACCTGCATGAACGGCAGCACCAGGAAGAAAAGCATCGCCAGTCCCAGCGCCCCGATCACCACCACGAAGCGGTGCAGCAACGCTCGCAGAATGCCTCGTGACTTCCGCCGTTTCATAACGTCGACTCTCACCCCTTGGTTCGCCGGGTGGCGATACTTACTTTCGCGGCCCCGGCCAGTTTGGCTTCGTCGACGACGCGGATGAGCAGGCTCGACTGGGCCGCCGCATCGGCCTGGATGATCACCGGAATCTGCTCCTTCTGGAGCACGCGTTTGACGAGCGGCTGGACCCCGCTGACGCCGATTTCACGGCCGCCGTACACCACCTCGCCTTTGGGCGTCAGGGCGATCAGGATGCTGGTCTTCTCGAGCCGCTCGCCGGAGACGGCCTGCGGCTTCTCGACCTCCACGCCGGGCTCCTCCACGAACGTGGTGGTCACGATGAAGAAGATGAGCAGGATGAAGACGCAGTCCATGAGCGGGGAGATGTCGATCCCCGTCTCGACGCCCTCATCCGACGCCGATTCGCGAAAGCGTCCCATCGGTTTCCTCCATCCATCGCCGCGCTACCCGTCGGGGAGCACGTATCCGTCGTCGCGGCACGGCGGGCCGGGCGTCGCCTCGGCGAAGATGGGCTTTGCCCGGGCGAAGCCGGGACCCCCGCTGCGCGGCAGGGGTGGCGACGTCAGCCCCCGCTCTTTCGAGTTCCCACGCTGACCTTGTCGGCCCCGCCGAGTTTGGCTTCGTCGGCGACGCGCACGAGCAGGCCGGCCGGCACGCCGGCCTCGGCCTGGATGACGACGGGCGAATCGTCCGCGCGAAGCGTATCTCTCACGATGGTCCGCACGCCGCCCATGCCGATGGGCTGGTTCTTGTAGAGCACCTCGCCCGCCTGCGTGATGGCGAACATGAGGGTGTCGGTCTCCTGGCGGCTGGCGCCCCCGGCGGACGGTTTGTCGACCTCGATGCCGCTCTCTTCCACGAACGTGGTGGTCACGATGAAGAAGATGAGCAGGATGAAGACGCAATCCATGAGGGGGGAGATATCGATCCCCGCCTCGTTGCCTTCCTCGGCCGCACTTTCGCGGAAACGTCCCATCGCACTCCTCCACCCGCAGGCCGGCCCGCGGGGTTTCCTGCGCTCCGTCTATGACGCCTTCCTGTGGCGGCGCAACTGCCGGTACAGCCGCTGCGTGCACACCGTTTCGAGGTGCGCCAGGAAGGCCTTGTAGCGTTCGTGCTTGCGGCTCAGTTGGTGCTGGAAGAACAGTCCCGGCAGCGCGATGATGAGGCCGGTCTCGGTGGTGACGAGGGCTTCGGAGATACCTTCGGCCACGAGCCCCATGGTCTTATCGCCCCCGGAGCCGGTGGCCAGCGCCTCGAATGTGGCCAGCATGCCGGTCACCGTACCGAGCAGCCCGAGCAAGGGGGCGGCGCTGACGCAGATCTTCATGACGCGCAGGTCGCGTGCGAACGGAGCGATTTCGGTGGCCCGCAACTCCTCGAACGCCGCAGCCGTGCTCTTGATGGACACGTTGCCGGTGACGAAATCGAGCAGTTCGCCGATCGGGCCTTTGCGTTCGTCCGGGTGGTCGATCCATCGGCGCCACCGTTTCTCGCGGACCGACTCGAACCGCTTCTCGCGCAGGCCGAGATAGACGTGCATGCCCATGCCGAACATCACGACGGCGGTGATGGCGATGGCGATCATCGCCCAGCCGCCGGAGAGCCAGATCTCGGTCGCCTGCTCCCACAGGGAGCGGACCTGGTCGCTGCCGAGGATCTGCTCCCACAGCGACCGGCACCGCTCGAGGACGGCGTCGAGATTGAGCAGGTCATCCACGGGCCTCAGCCTCCGCCACCGTCGACGGCCCCTTCGGGGACAGGCGATTCGACGGTGCGTTCGCCGTCCGCGGCCTCTGATTCGTGCATGCCGTCACCGTTGCCGTCATCCATTCCCGGCAAGGCTTTGCGGTCGTCCTGCGGTTCGTCGGGCGTCGCCTCCGGGAGGACGGTCACATCATCGTCCTTATCGATGTCGCCCACGCGGGCGTAGGGGCTCTTGCCGATCTGGTTGGCCAGTGCCACGGCGGCCTTTTCCATCTGGCCGACCACGCCGCGCGCCTTCCGCGACAGGAAGGCGTACATCAGCAGCGAGGGGATGGCCACGATGAGGCCGAACTCGGTCGTGATCAGCGCCTCGGAGATGCCGCCGGACAGCGTCTTGACGTCGCCGGACCCGAACACGGTGATCAACTTGAATGTGTTGATGATCCCGGTGACCGTCCCGAGCAGGCCGAGCAGGGGGGCGGAGGAGGCGGCGATGGCCACGAACGGCAGCAGCCGCTGAAGCCGCAGCCGCGTCGAGAGCACCCTCTCGTACATGACCTCTTCGATGAGTTCGCGCGGCTCCCGGCGGTGCTCGACGCCGACGGCGAGCATTTCGCCGACGGGCGAGCGGGCGAAGATCCGATGCATCACGTGCCACGTGAGCCCGAAGACGGCGGCGCCCGCCCCGAGGAGGAACCACATGTGGTGCCGGGGCTCGAGGAAGTCGAGATAGGCCATCCCCTCCGGCCAATACGTCGGGACCAGGTGGTAGGCGGCGTAGCCGAGCAGGGCGCCGACCATGCCTCCCGCGACAACGTCATGGAGGAGGCGCGGCCGGACCTTCCGGATGGCGTCCGCCTCGCGTGTGACGGCCTGCTCGTCGTGGCGCGTGATGGCGGTGAGCAGGGCCCGCATGCGTCGCGGGCTCGGCCGCCGCACCAGGGCCAGGCGGATCCACTTATACAACGCCACGAGCAAGGCGGCCCCCGCCATCGCCAGGATCGGGTACATGACCGGTCCGCCCTTGGCGATGTGTTCGAGGAGCGTCTCCTCGGTGGACTCGATCTTGTGGGCGTTGCCGAGGGTGGGGTCGAGGGGAAACTTGCCCCGGCCGTCCGAGACCAGCCCGGCCGCCGCCGAGGCATCGGCGGCGTCGCCGAACGGGATGACGGCCGGTTCGAGCGAGCCGATGCGCTGTTCGGCGCTGCCGACGTGCGTGCCGTCCTCGGAGCGGAACACGGCCGCCGGTCCCAGCACCACGAACGTGCCGGGCCGGACCAGGCCCGCGGCGTCGACGGCGGTTCCCTCGAAGCGGGCGCCGGCGAGAATCTCGTGCAGCCGCTCGAGCGAGGCGGCGAGCAGTTCGGTCTGCGCGTCGTAAATCTCGCGCTGCGACAGGTTCTTGTTCTCGGGCGCCAGCCTGGCGGCTTCAAGCAGTTCCTTGTAACGCTGGAGTTCCGCAATGTGGAGGCGGGACTCGAAGTTACGAATGTACTCAGCCAGGAGGTTGGAGAGGTAGGTGCCCTCCTCCTGCCGGGTCTTGATTTCGCCACGCAGGTTGGTGAGGTCCAGCGTGCGCTTGTCGAGCCGGCGGGAGGTGTCCTGGTACTCGCGCCGGGCCTCGACGAGTTCGTTTTCGAGTTCCTTGAGTTTGCGGCTGAGGGGAATCTTCTCGTTTCGGATCTGCTCCTGGAGGGCGTTGTACTGCTGGAGACTCCCTTCGAGCTGCTTCCGGACGGTCTTGGCCGCGTCGTCGAACGAGCGCGTCTCGGCGTCCGGTTCTTCCTGCGCCGCAACCGCGGTCGCCAGCAAGAGGAGCAGCATCAGGATTCCGATCGTCTTCTTCATTATGGCTCGCTTCCGCGGGTAGATGGACCTTGACCTGACGGCGTCCCTTCCCATTCAATGGACCTCGACCGGCAGCCTCACAAACGACGCCACCTTCTCGTTCTTCAGGATGGCAACGGCCAGGGCGATCTGGGGGGCGGCCTCGTTGACCGGCATCCACACCCAGCCCTCGTCGGTGGCGGTGCCGACGCCTGCAAGGGTCGCGTCGGCGCTCACGTAGTACGCCTGGCTGATACCGACGTACAGGGTGGTGACCTCCGCCGAGGTGCCGTCCTCGAACTCGCGTACCTCGCTCGTGACGGTGATATCGCGGTTTCGCTTATTCAGATGGTTGAGGACCCCGACCACGTTCTGGAACCGGATGCCGAGGGAGAGTTTGCTTTCCTCGGGCTTTTCCGGGAACTGCTGGCTGAGGGGTTTGACGTCGGCGCGGATCGAGTCCGGCAGCCGCTGGAGCAGTTCGCGGGTCCGGTTCTCCATGGCGATGACGGTCTCGTTGAGTTGGTCGGAGGCCGTCTTGAGTTTGTCGTTCGTCTCGACCAGGTCGGCGCGTTTCTTTTCCGCCTCGCCGATGCTTTCCTCGGCGTTGCGGATCTTGTCGCGGAGGGACGCGATCTCGCGCTTGACGAGTTCGATGCGCTCGTTGAGCATCTCGCGTCCGAGGGCCCAGTCGCGTTTCTCCTCGGCGATGAGGCGGCGGGTTTCGACCCACTTCTCAAGGGCTTTGCGCGTATTGTCGACGTCGCCGACGGCCTTCGCCGGTGCCGCGGCGGGGGCGTCGTCTCCCTTTGGCGTTTCCGCCTGTTTCGCGTCGGCGCTGTCGGGCGCGGCGTCTTGCGCCTCGACCTCGTCCTCCTGGGCGCTGCTGGCCTGGGCGGCAGGAGCCGTGCCCTTGGCGTCGGCCGGGGCGTCCTCCGGTGCCGCCGCGGGCGCAGCCAGAGCCAAGGCGAAAAGCAGCACCGGGGCTGCGGCCGCCAGCAGGCTTGCGCGGCGTCCCGCGGCTCGGATGCCGGTCGCGGATCGCGCCGTCCGGGTTCCCGTCTTCGTTTTCATGGCCGAACCATCCTTTTCTGCGCACCCGGCCGGCCGAGGGGCCGGCGTGGCCTAGAAGGTCCACTCCGCGCTGATGCCAATCGAGTAATCGATGCCCTTGGTGTAGGAGGTCTTCGTCACGTCATCGTTCAGGAGCCAGGACCGGTACACCGTTTCGATTTCCGGGTTGGTCAGGTTCTTGGCGGCGAACTTCAGTTTGATGTGTTCGCCGATCCGCTGGACGACGCTCAGGTTCAGGGTGCCGTATTCCTTGGCATAGACGCTCGGGGCGAACGGGTACGGCACGACCGGCGAGCCCTGGGTGCCGGCAATCAGGGTGTCGCCCTTGAACGTGTAGAACAGGGTGAACTGCGTGCCGGTCTGCTCCAGGTCGTAGGTGGCGTAGAGGTTGTAGAGGTACTCCGGGGCGTTGGTCATGTCGCGGGTGGTCAACTTCTCGGCGGCGGACCGCTCTTCGGGCGGGATGACCACCTCGGAATCGATGAAGGTCGCGTTGGCGCCGACGGCCAGGCCCTTCAAGGCGTCCCAGAAGTGGCCCAGGTCCTGCCGCATCTCGAACTCCCAGCCCTGGAGGGTCCCCTTCGGGAAGTTCATGGGCGTCATGAACGTGAAGCCGGCCACGGTAGCCCGTTGGACGTTTTCGATGGGGTCCTTGATTTCCTTCTTGAACCAGGAGATGGAAACCAGCCCGCCCTCGTACGGGCGGTAGTCGAGGCGCAGGTCGAAGTTCTCGAGCGAAGGCATATCCAGGTCGGGGTTGCCGATGTAGATGTCGCCCCCGAGATACTCCTGCTGCTTGATGGGCGTGAGTTCCTTGAAGACCTGCCGGGCCACCGTCTGGGTCCGCGAGCCGCGGACCGTGACCTCGTCGATGGGCGTAAACACGAAACCCAGCGAGGGCAGCATGTCCTCCTGCTCGTACGTGACGTTGATCTCGTCCGGGTCGGCGACGCGCCGGGCCCCCGTCTCGGGGTCGATCATCTCGGCTCCGGGGTCGGGGAAATTGACGATGCCGATTTCGGTGGTCTCGTACCGTACACCGCCGATGACCTTCAGCATGGAGACGAGCGGCAGATCCATCATGTAATACCAGGCGGAGACGTTCTGCTCGCCGTCGTAGTCGACGTCCACGTTGCCCTCGACGAGCGGGAGGGCATTCGCCCAGGAGGCGAACCCCTGGCTGAAGTAGGCATTCCAGGACACGTCGCCGGCCGGGCCGCTGCCGAACGGCGGCGGCAGTTCGGGCCAGGCGCCGCCCTGCCCCTCGTTGAAGAAGGTGTCCTGGTCGTACGTGCGGTCGACCTGGTCGCTGAAGACGCCCAGTTTCACGTAACCTTCGTCCCCGGTCCACTGCTCGAACGGCAGTTTCAGGTTGACGGAATACTGGTCGCTTTCCTCCACGATCTCCGTCCACATGCGGTAGAAATTGCCGAGCGCAAAGGAGGAGCCCGGCTTCAGGGGGTAGAAGCGAGCCGGCATGAACTGCGGAATGTTCGGGTGGGCCGGTTGATACACGGACCCGAACTGCCGCTCGTCCGGTTCGTAGCGCGTGGCCTTGCTGAAGGCGCGGGTCCAGTCGATTTCGGGCGGCAGGAACATGAGGAGGCCGTCGACGCCCCACTCCGGAATGGGCAGCGTGTGCCGGCCCTTCAACTGGAGGGTCTGGGTCGTGCGCTCCGTGTACTTGAGGGTCTCGCGCCGGAGCCAGGGTACGTCGTTGACGAGGATCTCGCCGCCGTCCTTGTGGCCGGGCGTCGTCGGATCGTTCGGGTCGTGCCCCGGATAGAAAAACTGCTTGCCGCGCGTGTCCTCGGCCAGGGTGGCGGTGTCCGTCGTGGTTTGGGTATGCAGGAAGATGAGGTCGAGTTTATGGTTTTCGGTCTCGATGCCGACGCCGGCCAGTCCGCCCCACTTCACCTCCGTGGCACCCTGGGCCATGTCGAGGAGGGAGGACCGTCTGTCGAAGTTGAACGCCTTCCCGCCGGTCTGCGGCACCATGGTGTTGCGGGCGGTCATCATGAGAGAATCGTCGATGCCCTCGTCGTAGTACTCGCTGTCGCGCTCGTAGAAGAAACTGCCAATGGCGCCGATCTTGGTGCCCGTGTCGAAGACGTAATTCCCGCCGCCGGTGACGGACCACTTGTAGTCCATGGGGGCCCGGTCGAAGGAGACGCCGGCGGCCTCGAACACGTTGGCCTGGGCCTCGCTCGTCGGGACGGGGCGGTCGTCCTCACCCCAGAAGTCCACGCCCCCGCCGTGGTAGGTCAGGAAATCCTTCTCGCCGGCCACCTGGGAGTTGAACCCCGTGCCCATGCGGAACTTGAAGACGGCTTCGTCCGGCACGCCCTTGAGGACGACGTTGACGGCCCCGCCGGAGGCGTCGCCCTGCTGGTCCGGGGTGAAGGTCTTGCTGACCTGGACGCTTTCGATGGCCGCCGCCGGGAACTGGTCGAGTTCCACGGCCCGGGTGTCGGCGTCGGCGCTCGGCAACCGGATGCCGTTCAACTGGGAATTGACGAACCGGTCGGGCAGCCCGCGGATGACGGCGAACTTGCCTTCCTGGACGGTCGCCCCGGCCACGAGTTTCAGGGCGCCGGCGGCGTCGCTGGCGCCGGCCCGGCTCATCAGTTCGGCGCCGATGGAATCCATCAGGGCAGGGCTTTCCATGCGCAGTTCCAGCAGGGCGCGTTCGGAGGGGCCGCCGATCCGCACGTCCTGGACGACGAACTCCTCCATCTCAGTGAACTCCCCTGACAACTGGGCGTTCACTTCCGTCATCTGCCCGGCCGTGACCGCCACGTCGCCCTTCACTTGCCGCGTGTACCCTTCCTTCGAAAACACCAGCGTATAGGTGCCCGATGGCACCTGGGGGAAGACGTAGTTGCCCTCCTCGGTGCCTTTGGCCTTCTGCCCCGTTTCGGCAATCGTGACCTGCACGAGCGGCAATGGCGTGTCAAACTCCGCGTCGTACACCACGCCACGGATCGACCCTGCCTGTTCTGCCGCCGACGCCGTCGCGGCAAACAGAAGCAAGCATCCGAGAACGCTCCAGCCCGGCCATCGCCGTGTCACCACTGCTCGTTCGTCGCCTCCTGCACCCGCCGGGCCTCCGCCAGGATTGCCGTACGAATCTCGCGCATCCGCGCCAACAGTTCGGTATCCGGCTCGACGGTAGCTAGCGCCATCGAGCAACAGGTGTCTACGAGGTCGTCGATGCGTGGCCGGATCGCGGTGTTACGAAACCCCTCCTCGACCGCCTGCCGGTAGAGACCGAGCGCGGTCGCCTTCCGGCCCATCGCGTGATACGCTTCCGCCACGGGCCGGAGCAGTCCGGCCCGGTGCATGGAGCGGGTGTCGTCGCGGTTCGCTTCGTACAACGCCAGCGCCGCCTTCGCGCCGGCTCGGCCTTTCGCTTCGGCGCCGGCCCGGAAATGCCACGCCGCCACCCGCGCGGTCAGCGGGATGCGGTACTCGAGCGGCCAGCGGTGCGTCTGGAGAATCTGGCGAGCCTCGTCGACCAGTTCCTCCGCCTTGCCGCGGTCCCCTCGTTCCACGGCAACGCCGGCCATCTCGAGCAGCAAATCGATCCGGGCAAAGGGGGGAAGCGTGGTGAAGGCCGTCCGCATTTTCTCCTCCACGAGCGCCCGCCGCGGCGGGTCCGCGAAGTAGCGATCGTAAATCTCAGCGGACGATTCCAGCGCGTTCGTCGTACTGTCCATGTGCTTCTCGGAAATCAGGTGGTCCACCTCCCGCATGTGCGCCTCGAAACGATCCTCCTCGGCAGAGGCCACCTTGGCCGCCAATACCTTGCCCTGTTCCGACGGCACGACGTCCTTCTCGAAGTGTGCCGCCCTTTCCGCGTGGCCGAGCAGGGCGTAAGCCTGCGCCATCCGCACCCGGACGCGGTCCGCCCGCCACTCCAGCAGCGGGTCGGTCCCATGCTTCCCCGCCAGGCCCAGGTACGGCTCGGCCTTGTCTCCCTGGCCGCGCTCGGCCAGGTGGAACGCCAGGTGAGCGTAGCCCATGCCGCGGCGCCAGTTCGAAATCGCCGCGATGTACGTCGCGGCCCGCTTCGGCTGATCCAGTTGCAGGCACGCTTCGACCACCTGCTGCTGGGCGCGAGCGCGGTTCTTCGCAAACGGTTTCAGGGGAAACGCCGATCCCGTCTCGAAGGCAATCTGAAGCAGTTCGGTCCGCCACGCCGGCAGCGGTGCGTCCGTGAGGCCGGCCCCTTCGACGGCGGCCGTGCGGCGGTCTGCGGCATCCTCTCCCGCCGTCGCGTCGCAGGCCGCCGGCAGCAGACCGAGCATCACCGCGGCCGCCAGAAGCCATGGGCCCCTACAATCCGTCATGACAGGCTCCCTTTCCAGGTGAAGAGACCTGATGGCAGGCGTATGGCCTGCCATCAGATCTCTTTCCATCACGTCACACGACAAACCGGATGTTACTGAGCGATCACGCGATAGAACTTGGATTCCTGATCCAGGTTCTCGATCACGTCCGCCACCGACATCCGCTCGCCGGTGCCGACCACGGTGCAGATCGGAGTCCACGTCTTCATGTCCTCCGAGGATTCCACCGTGTAGACGACGCCCTCGACGCTGTCGAAGAACATCGCCGGGCTCATCACGACCGTGCCGTCCGGGTCTTCCACCGTGGTGGTGCTGGTGAAGAACCCGAACGCATCAGCCGCGGTCCACCCTTCGGCCCAGTTCACGTCTTTGCTCATCGCGCCGCGGTACGGCGTGTTTGCAAAGAAGCCGCAGGCTACCTCATACGGATCGTACCGGGCGGCGCTGGTGGCGGCGTCGGAATCGGCCCGCGGGTCGAGTTCGATGACCCGCTGGAACAGACCGGTCTCGTTGATGAAGCCGGGCGTTTCGCGCACGAGGTGAGCAATCGGAAGAACCGAGTCCGCCTGGTTGTCGTACATGGGGTCGGTCAGGTCGACGGGGGCGTCGCCCAGGCCGGAGCCGAGGTTGTACCACACCGAGTCGACGATCTCGCACAGTTTGCCGGAGGTCTGCACCCAGTAAAGCTCCGAGGGGGCAAAGTCGCCGGCACCGGCGTTGATGGTCGGCAGAACGTCCCAGTCGGTCGTCCAGGCCTCGAGCCAGGTGTGGGTCGGAGCGTGGGGGGCGGGGGAGCCGCCGGCGCCGTCGAGGTCGCCGTCGAAACCGTAGCCCCGGCCGCCGTCGCCGTCGGTGTCGTCCCACTGGACGAGTTTCTCGCCACAGTCGATCCAGATGCACTTGCGATACTGGACACGGGCGTTGTCGCGCCACGCCGTGCCGTCGTCGCCGCTGTTCGGCTCACCGATGACAGTGAAGTTGTAGATCGTGGAAGTGGTGCGCGGCTGGACGTCGGACTGCTCGGCGCCGTCGTGCTCGATGCAGTTGTCGCCCGAACCGGAGCCCTGCTTCGCGTCGAGGGAGTAGCCCTGGACGATGAGGCCGAATTGCGCCTTGCCGCGCCAGCCCTGGTCGCAATCGAACGAGTCGTCGCCGATGTTCCAGATGTTGACGTACTTGTAGCAGACGGTGCCGCCCCACGTCTCGATGCCGTCGTCGACGTTGTTCATGATGTCGATGTGGTCGACCTCGGTTTCGCGGCCGATGCCGCCCATCGAGAGGCCGTTCAGTTCGTCGCCCTCGCCGAGGACGCGGCCGGTGTACCGGAACGAGACGTACCGGAGGCAGCCCGCGTCGTGATCGTCGTCGGCGCCGCCGTAGCGGGTGTCGTCGTCGGTGATGCCTTCGCCGGAGGCGAGGCCTTCCATCTGCTTCTGCGCCGTGCCGTCGACGTAGTCGTCGGCGGCCGTGAAGCCCTGGGTCGGGCCGGGGTTGTACGGGTCGCCGTCGGTGGCGGGGCCCACGGGGGCGGGCTCGCCGGGCTTGGAGTCGCCGTCCGCATCGAACCACGAGGCGGAGATGACACCGCGCCCGAGGATGGTCAGGTTCCGCCACTCGTTGGCGGACATCCGCCAGGTGCCCGTCTTCGGGTCGCCGACCGTGGAGATCTCGGTGACTTGGGCGGGAGGATCCACGTCAGAGACGGTGCCGTCCCACGTGGCCACGTCCTGGGCGCTGGTCATGATGATCGGCTCGGCCTCGGTGCCCTCGGCGAAAATCTGGCCGTCGCGGGTGACCACCAGGCCGCCGTCATGCTCGTCGTAGGTCATGACGACGACGCCGGCTTCGATGACGAGCGTGCCGCCGTCGCGGACGTAAATCGGCTTGGTCAGGTAGTACGGGCTGCCGGCTTTCGTCCAAGTGACGACACCGCCGACCCCGCTGGTGCTGTCGATGTGGTCCGTCACGGCCGTTCCGACCCGGGCAGCCTGCGCCTGGCCGGCCATGGCCAGGGCCAGTACGACGGCCAGGACCGCTGCGTTCTTCATGAGGCTATTCATAGTATCCAATCCTTTCGTTTGGTTGTGTTCGTTCACATCTGTTGCGACAACGACGTTCGGGTCAGGCGTGGCGACGCCGACGGAGGGCCACCAGCCCGCCGCCGAGCAGCATCAGGGCAAGCGTTGCCGGTTCCGGGGTCGTGGTCAGGTTGGCGTTTCCGCCGACGGGGAAGGCGTCCCCGTTGAACCCGTCGCCCACGAGCGTGTTGCAGTACTCGGCCCCGTAGGCCGCGTTCTCGCCCGGGCCGGCGGCGCCGGCATCGTACGCTACGTCGAACCAGAGGATGTAGTAGGCGTCCACGTCCTTGTCGTAGGACCGGCCGCCCGTCAGGCTGTTGATCTCGGCGGTCGTCATCGTGGCCTCGGCGAAGATCTCGCC
The DNA here is from genome assembly GCA_964577175.1 of uncultured Anaerolineales bacterium. Lineage (GTDB taxonomy): Bacteria > Planctomycetota > Phycisphaerae > FEN-1346 > FEN-1346 > BS750m-G62. The sequence continues at coordinate 6,702 of CAZNYC010000030.1, read as the reverse complement.
GGCAAACATCCCGGCGCCGGAATCGGCCACCGGGCCGCGGCCGAGAATCCAGTCCTCGGCGTCCCACAGCCACGAGGAGGCGTTGTCCTCGGTGGTGGCCTGCTCGGTGTAGTCGAGGCCGTCCCAGCCGTCGCCGTCGAGGTCGATCGTGAGGACCCACGTCCCGTCGCCTTCGGCCATCGTATCGCCGGCGGCGTCGCGGGCACCGGTGCCGGCACCCGTGTCGAACATCCACACGCCGTAGTACACGTCTGCGTTGGCTGCCGTCGCGAGCATCGCCACGGCCACCATGGCTACTAATGTGTGCCTTAACATATCATCAGCCTCCTTCAGTTGCCCGCTGCGTTACGGGTAGGGTTTCGTGATGCTTACTTTGTTGCCGGCCTCGTCCGAGGGCAGACGCAAGGTCATGGCCTCGGAGGGCTTGAGCGACCGGCCGGCGCCACTGCCAACCCAGCGGCCGCCGCCGCTGGTCGTGTACGTCGCCGACCATTGAGCCGCCTTGTTCGTGCCGGAGGCGGCGTTGTCGTAGAAGAACAGGACCCGGCCGTCGCTTCCCAGGCCGGCGCTGCTCAGCGGAACCGACACGGGATAGCCGGACCCGATGTTCAAGTCGCCATCGGCACCGATCAGCATGCTGACGGTGTAGTCCGGCACCACGCCCCACGTCCAGAGACGCAGCGCGTCGTCCGACCCGTTGCGGAGCACCACGCGCGTCTCGGGCTCCAGCGGACGGGTTGCCCCACTGCCCACCCAACGGCCACCCGCACTGAGGGTGTAAGAGGCCGATGCGGCGGCAGCCTTGTTTTCGCCCATCGCGACCGTGTCGTTATCGTAGATGAAGAGCGTGGTGTCTTCATTGTACGAATGGGAATACATCCCCTTGGGGAACAGGCTCGCGACGGTGTAATGTTTGTACACGCGGCACGTGTCGCCGACGCTCACGAGGTCGAGGATGCTGGTCCGCTCGGCCGGCGTGTCGCCGTCGAGCGTAATCTCGCTCCCGGAAACGCTGTCGACCGTAATCCAGAGGCCCTCGGCGCCGCCGCTGATGAAGCGGACGTAATACGCATCGTCGAAAGCACCTGGGGCCGGATTGACCACGATCCCATCCGCGTCCTTGCTGGCGATCGTGTACGTAGCCACGGCCGCCTGCGTGAACGGGATCGTGAACGTCACGTCCGACTGCGCCGGCACCTGAATGGCGTTGACTCCAGTGACCCCGGCCTGGGCGATCCCGGCCGATAAGCCACTCAACGCCAACAGCATTGTTACGGCGAGTGCGGTTGCTGTTGCTTTCATAGCGTCTTCCTTAGTGATGATCGCTTGGATTGTTCCGGGTAAGGAATGGGTCCGGGTGGACTGCCTGCGCCGCAGGCTTGGAGTGAATCCCCCTACAGGACTCGACCGTCATGAGACACCCCCTTGTTGACGCAAGAGCCTACCGCTCGTGTGTGATAATCTGATTAAGGCTGTTTTCCGTTTCCGTTAATCCATTCAGCCTCCTTTCACCTCCACCCTGGTAACGCATTCTGAACAAGACGCCTTCCGGCGTCAGGCTGGTATGCTACCCCCTCGGCCTCGAAGCGAAGCCATCCTCTGCTGAACTATAGCGCATGAAGTTGCACGTTCGGCGAAGGACAGGTTTTTCTTGGGTTAAACTGTGTGCGCACAAAGGCCGAAGGCCCGGCTCGTGCCCGTAAAACGTTCGCCCACAAAGGGTTACGCTTAACCGACTGCGGCCCGTCGCGCCACGCCAAGCCAGTGGAGTTCCGGAGTTCCGGCGTCCGGAGTTCCGGGCGAGTTCCGGTGACGAGTTCCGGCGAACCGAGTTCCGCCGAGTTCCGAGTTCCGGTGACACGCACCTTGATTACCATTTCGGGTGTCTTCTTATCCGAGCGTCGGCCACGTGGGCCGGGGCGTTGCGGGTTGCTGTCGTGAAAGACCTCGCTGCACCCATGAGTTCAAGGGCGTAAAGACGGATACCGCCGTCGAGGTAACTCGAGCGTCCGGCGACGGCGTAGACGAGGCCGTTGTGGAGGATCACGCTGGAAGAGACCGGCCAGAGACTTTCGAGTTGGTCGTCGCTCAGGGTCAACCGCACCAGTTCGCCACGCCGGAGCGCCGGGAAGCGACCCGAGCGCCGCGGCGATGCCGACGGCACCGGCGGCGCCCTCGAGACGCCGCCCTGTTCTCCCCGTGCCGTTGGCGCGGGCGCGATACATCCCGGGGTCTGGGGCAGAGCCCCAGGCCGTGGCCTTGCCCTCCGACCGCCGGATGGCCTCCCCACTTCACCAAACAATACGACGCCCGATACGACGCCTTGGAAATGCCTGAACAGGCCGGACTTGAACTAAATGACGCCTTTGAATGAAATTGCCAACGCCCTGTACCGACAACAGAAGTACCAGGAGGCGGAAAGGGCCCACAGGGACCTCCTTGGGGTTTGCCAACGTCTGCTAGGTGAAGGACACCCTTTGACAATTGAAACCATGAACAGTCTTGGCTGTACCCTGTATTACATGAACAATTTCAGAGAAGCCGCTGATCTGCACCGTACGGCGCTGGAGGCGTATCGACGGTCTGTGGGCAAGGGTCACGTTAAGACGCTCATCTCGAAGCTCAACCTGGCCGACGCCCTCCTTCACCTGGGCGAGTATCGCGAAGCGGAGTTGCACTACCGGGACGTTCTCGAGCGGATAGAGGGTCGGGATGACGAACGGCGTTCGCTGAAACGGCGGACGGCCGAGGGGCTTCTGCGTGTCCTCGAAGCAGAGGGAAGGACGCGCGAAGCGGAGAACCTTCGGAACAAGGAAGGCGTGAAACCGGCGTCGCCCCAAGGCGACTCTGCCCCCGCCTCGATACGGGGGGATTGAGCCTCGATGAGGTCTTTGAGGCGCGATCGGCAAGGGGTGCGGCCCTCACCGGGTTGTCATCCAGCCGCACCCCTTCAGCGGACGGTCGGAAAAAGAGCCCCGCGCGAACGCGTCACGGAAAGGTTCTTGGGGGATGACGTGCCGCGCGGGGCGTATCGTGCGGTGCGGGCCGTCATACGGCTGCGCTGACCCGGTTGGTGGGACGGTCCCGGGGGGTCAGCGATGGCGGCCCGCACAGATTCCATGTGCGTTCTCCTCGCGGTCGTGTGTGTTCGCTCTCGAAAACAGGCGCATCTGGCACGACCTCTTCATGAGAGACTGGCTCGGCTCAGCCGTTTCATCCCCTGCATGCCGCTTGTCTTTTGGCTGCCGTTTCGTCGAGGCGTTGCCGGATGTACGCTTTCCCCTCTCGGCCGGTCCAGTGCATAACAAGACACGCCCCATCCCCGTCACTGAAACGCAGGCGCATGATCTCCTTGGGAATCTCGCGGAGGCGACCCGTCGCATATCGTCGCAGCGTGAGGGCGAGGGTCTCCTGGTCGCCCGGTTGACCATACCGCGTATCCCCCGCCCGGTCGGAGCGCAGGGCCATCGTCATGGACGCCCACTGGGGCACCACGGCGTCCCCGTGGTTGAAAACGATGAGGCCGCTGTTGTACGTGGGCGTGTCGGCCGGCATCGTATCGCGGCACCATTGGGGCGTGCCGCGGTCGAACGCCAGACCCATTCCCCCCTCGGCGGCATACTCGAAGAGCGAATCGAGCCGTCCGCGAACCTCGCAGTCCGTGTCCAGCCAGATGGCCTGCCGAAACGGCGACTCCAGCAGCGCGAGGGGTTTCTTGAACCAGCCGTAGCAGTCCGCGGCCGTGGGACCGCAGAGCATTCCCCGCTCGGCGCACCAGTCCCGAGCCCGGGCGCTCATGCCGAAGTCGACGAACAGGACAGGCAGGTCGTTGTGCGCCCCGTAGCAGGACCACCACCACGGGAGCATCCATTCCTGCTGGTCGTCGATTCCCAGGATGACGCCCCGCTCCGTCTTGGGCGACGTGCAGCGCCAGTCACGGCGGTAGAACGAATACATGTCGGCGCAGGTGCCGGCCCGGACGGCCGACCACGCCCGGCGGATCGCCGACTTCCCGCCGGGACCGCTCCAGTGCATGGCCACGAGACCGTCGGCCTCTCCCTCCTGGCGCGAGCGGACCAGACAGTCCGGAATCTCGGAGACATGCCTGCGCCACCCGTCGTTCAGGAGGTTGCTCAGGATCTCCTGATCTCCCCGGAACGCTTCGTGTTCCTCCACCGAGGTCTCGGCCCACTTGACCACCAGCGGGTTCCCGTGTTCGACGGCCACCACGGCCGTGGACCAACAGGGGCCCTCGAACGGGAGACGGTTCTCGAGAGCCGCCGGATACGACCAGTCCCGGCCGAGAGCCAGACGGCCTTCGCCCAGGTCGGACAGTCTCGATACGTCGTCCCGGATTTCGCAGTCCAGATCGAACCAGATGGTGCGCCTGAACGGACTTTGCAGGAGCGCGAACGGCTTCCGGAACCAGCCGTCGGTCGCGTCAGGCACACTGGGTGCCACGACCCGCCCGCGGCCTTCGCACCATCGCCGCGCCTCGGCGCTCATGCCGAAATCCACGAACGCCACAGGCCATCGATTGTGCCGGGCGTACGCCCACCACCACCAGCCGAGCAGATCCGCCTGGCACTCACACACGGGGACCATGACCCCGAGGGCGTCGACCTGCACACGACTCCAGCCCAGCCTCGGCCAACTTCCACCCGGGAAGGGTGACGGAGCCGGCGGAGGCCTCCCGGAGGCCTCCGGCCGGTCTTCCGTTCCCCCCGACGATGATTCCATCCTGCGCCAGCCCGCGAGACCGTCCGTGCGGTCGCGGACGATTCGCTCCACCGGTATCGACCGGCACTCGTAACTCCCACGCGCAAGGGCCCTGGTTAACGCGTCGCTGATCGAGCCGTTCCCATCGGACTCCGCGAGGACCTCCACCGCCCACTCCGTCACGACCGGGTGACCGTGACGAACCCACAGCAACTCCGTCGCTCTGTTCTTGTCGTCGGGATCACCCGGCGACCCCGCCGCAAGGTCTGCCCCGCCGCACGCCGAAAGCAGGCGGCCGAGGTCCAGGGTCGGCTCGAGGCCGGCGTCGACCCACAGAATCTCCCGAAACGGTGCCCGGAGCACGGCGAACGGTTGGCGGTGCACTCCGCCCCTGGTTGGGACAGGCGCAGAGGCTAACCCTCAGCCTCCTCGCCGCCCTCTCCGGCGCGCTGTCGGCACAGGTCACCGGCTTTCCTGAAAAGGACCTTCAGGTCGGCCGGTAACCAGGGTTGCTCTGTCATTTGCACCAGATAGCGTTCAAGGTCGTCGTACCCGTGTCGCGTGATCCTCGTATCACAGTGGACGAGCGCCGCGGCAATCGCGGCGTAGTACAGCGCGGTCGTCGTTGCCTCGGCAGCATAACACCGGCTCCGCCGCGCGAGTGCCTTCGCGTAATCCTTCAGCGTCCTGAAAGCGGCAACACCGGCGTGCGGGTCGGCCAGCAACTCGCCGAAGGAACGGTAAGTGCCCATCTCTTCACAGGGGCGGCCGAGGATGACGGGCAGGGAGTCCGGCTGGGACGAATCCAGCGGAACGGGCCCGGTCAGTTTCGCCCGGAACAACGCGTCAAGCGGCTGGCGGTCCTCCACCAGCCAGGGGACGTCGTCGTCGGACCGGACCTTCAGAAGGTCGGCCAACTGGTCAGGCCGCAGCGCAGAGATATCCGGTCTCATCTCAATCCGCTTTCGCGCTACGATCACAGGCGACACGGTGGTTCGAGGCCCCGTGTATCCCCCGCCGACTGGACTCCCGTCTTTGACATCAAGTACACGGGCCGCGTCAGAATCTTGCGCGGGTTGCGGAGAGAATCGCCAGAAGATCATCGATCTCGGCATCGACCTCGGCCTCGGACGCCACGATCCATCGGACGTGCTGCGCCAACGTCGCCCGGAACCGCCGCTTCATCGTGACGATCATGTTCGAGGCCCTGGACGGGACGGAGATCCCGTGCCGCTGACAGATTTCGGAAAGCGGAGGCGCGAGCGAATCTTCCAGAATGGGAAGGACCACGCGGTCCCGAAACACCGACCAGTAGACCTCTTCGCCGCGGCTGCGGCACTGCTGCTCCAAATCCTCCAACACCTGTTCGAGCAGCGCGATCGTCCACTGGTAGTGGAAAGCGCTTTCCGGCGTGGCGTCCCAGGTATCGTCCCGGATGTCGAACGAATCGAAGTCCTCCAACGCCACCACGCGGGTCGGGGGCCGGCGTTTCTGGGCGGCGTCCGCACGCTCCACGTTGCACACGTACCGCTCCAGGCTGACCAGCAGGAAGTTGCGGAATCGCCCCTTGGCAACGTCCGCCCGCTGGATCAGTTCCCGGCCCAGGACCACCTCCGTGAAAAACCCCTGCGTCAGGTCTTTGGCCTCTTCGTTGCCGTACCCCTTGCGACGGAGATAGCAGTAGACGGGCTTCCAGTACTGCCGGCACACGGCCTCCGTGGCCTCCCGACGCCGATCTTCGTCCAGGGTCTGGGCCCGGAAGATGCACGTCCAGTCGGTCGTCTCGAAACGGTCCTGGGGACCGCCCATGCTCGTTCGGTCGCCGGAACTCATGCCTGTACCCTGCTCGGGTCCCTCACGCCAAGATAGCGGCATTCACGCTGACTGCAACCCCTCTGCATTGCATATCCGCTGGCGCGGGGAACGATGAAACCGTTAACGACGTCACTCCTTGGCCTTACACCGAAACCCCGCAGCGCAGCG
>CAZNYC010000029.1:5364-35475 GCA_964577175.1 uncultured Anaerolineales bacterium | reverse complement strand
GCTATCTGCCAGGCGCCGGCGAGACGCCAAAAACACGCCCGACATGCCGCCAGCCCTGGCCCGAGGGCGTCGCCGCCTGGGCCTGCCTGCCCGACGCGGTCAAGGCAGGCATCCTGGCGGTTCGGGTCTGCGCTGAGGTCTCCCCTCTCTTTCCCACCACGGCTTCCACCTCTGGGAACCCCGCTTCCCTCCGCCCCCTCCGCGTCCAAGAGGCCACGACGCAAATGGCTCGCTGGGACAGAAGATCTTTGCTATAACCAACCACCCGGGTACACTGCTGCGCGTCGTTGGTGAAACGGGAGGCTGCAGGCCCCGAGGCAGGAAGCCGGCCGGCTTCCCCACAGCCGTGGAGAACGCTGTTCGGAGATGCCGACAGCGGAACCTGAACCGCCTCCCGAGCGCCTGAAGGCTGGAGCCATTGAAGAGATGAACCGCCCATTCGACAAGATGATCGAGCCCGCGGCGCTCGTCTACCGCTGAGCCGGGCTCTGGAGGCGCTCAGGGCGAGCGCCGACGCATCGCACGGGCGACCGCGCCGCGCAGGCGCGGACCGCGAAAGGACCGTCTACGTGCCTACTCGAAACCACAGGACACGGGAGCGAGTAAGGCCCAAAACCACCGGAAACCGCAGGGGAGCAGCGCCTGGGCGCGGCTCCCCTTCTTCGTGCGCCCCGCGTTCAGAGCCGTCCGGCAGGGGTGACCGTCGCGGGGAGGAGAAGCCGGCCGTCACGGCGGGCCGCCACGGAGGAAAGCCATGAGCGCAGCGAGGGCAGAATCGACCCCATGTCCCGGCGGTAACCCGTGTGGCGGAGCGCCGCCGACCGGTGTCGGCGGCGACCGCAACCGGCCGCTCGACCGATTCCGGCACATGATCCCGAACTGCCTGGAGTACGCCCGGGCCGCCAAGGCCGAGGGCCGGCCCGTCGTCGGCATCCTGTGCGAGTTCACCCCGCGAGAAATCCTCATGGCCGCCGACGCGGTGCCCGTGTGCCTCTGCGGGGGCGCGGCCGAGACCATCCCCCCCGCCGAACGCGACCTGCCCGCCAACCTCTGCCCGCTCATCAAATCCACCTATGGCTATCACGTGACAGGCGAGAACCCGTTCCTGGAAATGGCCGACCTCGTCGTGGCCGAGACCACCTGCGACGGCAAGAAGAAGGTGTACGAACTGATGGCCGAGACGCGCCCCATGCACGTCCTGGAACTGTCGCAGAAGCCCGACGAGACCGTCGCCTTCGAGCACTGGCTCTCGGAACTCCGCGGCCTGACAGACGAACTTGCTCGCCGCTTCGAGGTGCAGGTGACCGACGCGCGGCTGCGCGAGGCCATCACTCTGATGAACCGGGAGCGATCGCTCCGCCGCCACCTCGCCGAGGTCATGCAGGCCGAGCCGCCCGTCATGACCGGCCGCGAACTGCTCGACCTTAAGAGCAGCATCTCCGGCATCCCGTGCGACCTGGCGGCCTACGAGGCGGGGTTGGAGGACCTTCGGGCGCGCGAGCCGCTCCCCGGCGCCGGCGAGCGCGTCCGCGTCCTCATGACGGGCGTCCCGATGGTTCACGGCGCCGAGCGGGTGCTCGACATCGTCGAGTCCAGCGGCGGGCTTGTCGTTGCGATGGAGAACTGCACGGGCCTGAAACCCATCGTCGAGAACGTGGACGAGGCGGCCGACGATCCGATGCGGGCCCTCGCCGAGAAGTACTTCCATCTACCCTGCGCCGTCATGACGCCGAACACGCGCCGGCTGGACCTGCTTCGCGATGTGGTCCGCACCTACCGGGCCGAGTGCGTGGTCGACCTCGTCTGGCAGGCATGCCTGACGTACGACGTGGAGTCGCACCGCGTGCGCCGTCTGGCCGAGGACGAACTCGGCCTGCCGTACCTGCGCATCGAGACCGATTACTCGCCGTCCGACTCCGCCCGCATCGCCGTTCGCGTCGAGGCACTGCTCGAGACGGTCCGCCGCACGGCCTCGGCCTGACACCGCCGCCGGGCGGGGGGTGGCTGTCCTCACCCTTCACGAGGGAACCGAAAGGAGGTTTTTCGTGAAGCAGAAAGCGAACATCGGACTGTCCGACGTCCAGGCCGTCTACGACGGCCCGGAAGGCGACCTGTGGGAACTGGCCATGGGCGAGCAGATTCACATCGGCGGACTGAAATCGTCGATGGACCTCGCCGACCGTGCCGGCATCCCGCCCGGCAGCACCGGCGTCGACCTCTGCTGCTGCAGCGGCGCCGGCATGCGGTTCCTGGTGCGGATGCGCGGCGTGGCGAAGATGACCGGCATCGACGCCACCGAAACGGTGGTCGAGCGCGGCCGAAGCCGGTGCCGGGAAGAGGGGTCCGACGACCGCATCGCCTTCGTCCTCGCCGACGCCGCGGACTCCGGCCTCCCGGACGGCGAGGCCGATTTCGTCTGGGGCGAGGACGCCTGGTGTTACGTCGTCGACAAACCGAAACTCGTCGCCGAGGCCGTTCGCCTGGTCCGTCCCGGCGGCACGATCGCCTTCACCGACTGGGTCGAGGGACCGGCCGGCCTCTCGGACACCGAGGCCGAGCGGCTGCTCGCGTTCATGAAGTTCCCAAGCATCCAGGACATCGCCGGCTACCGCGGGTTGCTCCAGTCCGCCGGCTGCGAGGTCCGCGAGGCCGAGGACACCGGCCGCTTCCCGCCGCACGTCGACTTGTACCTTCAGATGCTCGACATGCAGTTGGCCTACGACGCGCTGAAGATCATCGGGTTCGACGCGGACCTGATGCAGACGCTGGCGGGCGAGATGGCGTTCATGCGGGACCTCGCCCACGCCGGTAAGATCGCCCAAGGCCGGTTCATCGCCCGTAAGACCGGGTGACCCCGCCGCGAGACACGACGGAGACCCAGACGTTGATGCGTGTGGCCGTCAGTTCGCCGTTCGTCCCGCCGGAGTGGGTCGCCGCTCACGGCGTGGAACCGGTCCGTCTTTATCCGCAGGCGGCCGACGCCGAGGCGTGGGACGGCCCCCGCACCGGCCTCTGTCCGTATGCCCGGGCGGCGGCCGGCGCGGTCGTCGGCGACGGGGCCTTCGCCGCCGCCGTCCTCGCGACCACGTGCGACCAGATGCGCCGCTCGGCCGAGCGGCTCGCGGCGCGGGCGGGTCGCCCCGTCTTCCTGATGAACGTGCCGGCCACGTGGCAGACCGCGACGGTGGCCCGGCTGTACGCGGACGAACTGCGCCGGTTGGGGCGGTTCCTCGTGGGCATAGGCGGCGAGGCGCCCTCCCACGACGGGCTCTGCGCCGCGCTGGAGGCGTGGGACGAGGCGCGGTCGGCCCTCCGCGGCGCCCTCGGCACGTTGCCGCCGCGGGATGCGAGCGCCGCCGTCGCCCGCCTGGCGCCCGCGGCCGTCCCGGACGGAAAAGCGTCCGGCGGGTGGCGGCCGCGATCCGGCCGCATCCCCGTGGCCGTGGTGGGCGGCCCGCAGATGGCCGGCGACACCCGCGTCGCCGACGCCGTCGAATCCGCCGGCGGCGAGGTCGTCCTGGACGGGACGGCGAGCGGGCCGCGTACCCTGCCCGCCGCGCTCGACCGCCGGCGCCTCCGGGACGAAGCCGTGCTGGAACTCGCCGACGCGTATTTCGGAACGATCCCCGCCGTCTTCCGCCGCCCGAACGGGGCCCTGTTCGACGCGGTGGCGCGGGCCATGGCCGACGCCGGCGCCCGCGGCGCGATCGTCTGGCGGCACCTCTGGTGCGACGCCTGGGCTGCCGCCGTCCCCGTCCTGCGCGACCGGCTCGGCGCCCCAGTGCTCGACCTGGGGGGGACGGACCCCGACGACCCGCCCGCACGCCTGGGCGAGCGCATTGAAGCCTTTATGGAGATGCTCCGATGACCGCCGGCCCGAACCGGCTGACGATGGCGGAACTCGACCGGCTGTGCGCCCGCGAGCGGGCCGCCGGCACGCCGCTGCCCGACTACGCCGGCCCGCTCGCCCGCCACGTGGACGAGGGCGACCGGCGCCTGCTCCGCCTCCGGTACGACGACTCCACGGCCGCGGTACGGCTGTGGAGTTTCCTCATGACCGAAGAGGAACGCCTCCACGCCGCCCGCGGCGCCGGCCGCACCGTCGTCGGCACGATGAAGGATCTCGGGACCGTGCCCGTCATGGCGTACGCCCTGCCGGAGGTCATCGCGTTCTACCCGGACGGGGCGTGGTGGACGCCGTGTGTCATGGAGATGAGTGACCGCCTTCTCGCCGTGGCGGCCGAGGTGGGCCTCGGCGAAGCGTTCTGCCCGGTCCGGGCGATGGTCGGGGCGTTCATGACGCGGCAGCACTTCCCCCTTCCGGATCTCCTGACGTGCAGCGTCGGGGCCGTGTGCGACGATTTCTCGGCGATCGCCCAGCGGCTGGAGTCGCTCGGGTTTCCGATCCTGTGGTGGGAGATGCCGGCCCGCCGGCGGCCAGAGCGGGGCGAGGTCGCCGTCCGCCTCCCGACGGGCTTCGAAGCGCCCGCCTCGCAGGTGGCCGTCCTGCGGACGGAACTGGAGCGCGTGAGGCAAGCACTGGCCGAGGCCGCCGCCCGGCCTCTCTCCGACGAGGCGCTCGCCGACGGCATCCGCGAGGCCAACCGCGTCCGGCGCCTCCTGGCGGACCTCCGGCACCTGGCGTACACCGCCGAGCCGTGCCCGATGCCCGCGCTGGAGATGCTGATTGCCGAGATGCTCGCCATCCATTTCTGCTCCGACCGGACGGAGTCGGCGGCGGTGCTGGAAGACCTCCTGGCCGAGGTCCGACGGCGGGCCGCCGACGGCCGCGGCGTCCTGCACGCCGGCGCCGCCCGCGTCTTCTGGGTCAACCCGCCGGCGGACCTGCGGGCGATGAACCTGCTGGAGGAGTGCGGCGGCCGTCTGTGCGGCACGGAGTTCCTCTTCTGCCATGCGCTGGACCCGATTCCCGAGAACCTGCCCCCGATGGAGGCGCTCGCGCGGGCGGCCCTCGGCGACCCGATGGTCGGCCCGTCCGGCGACCGGGCCGCGCGCATCGTGCGCGACGCACGCCGCTTCGGCACGGAGGCGGTCGTCGTCTCGCGCATCCCCGGGGCCAGCCACTGCGCGACGGAGGGAGCGGTTATCGCCGAGACGGTCGGCCGGCGGCTCGGCGTGCCCGTCGTGGAAATCGAGGTGCCGCCCGTGGCCGATCCCATTCTGCCCACGCTCCGCACGCGGCTCGAAGCACTCGTGGAAACGGTTGTGAAACGGAGGACGTGATGATCTGTGCCGGCATCGACGGCGGCTCCCGCGCCATCAAGATCGTCCTGATGGATGCCGAAAGCGGCGAAGCCCTCGCCAAGGGCGTCCGGGACCAGGGCGTCGACCACGACCGCCTGGCCCGCGACCTGTTCGACGACCTCCTGGAAAGCGCCGGCATCCGCCGCGACGAGGTTGCGCGCGTCGTCGCCACCGGCTACACCCGCAACGGCATCACCCTGGCCGATACGACGGTGACCGAGATCACGTGCCACGCGGTGGGCGTCCGGCACGGGGCGCCGGCGGCGCGGACGGTCATCGAGGTAGGCGGGCAGGACGCGAAGTTGCTCCGCCTGACCGCCGAGGGCGGCGTCCGCGACTTCGCCATGAACGACCGCTGCGCCGCCGGCACGGGCCGGTTCCTCGAGATGGTGGCCGACCGCCTCGACACGGACCTCGACGGTCTCGGCGACCTGGCCGCCCGGGCGGAGACGCCCGCCCCCGTCAGCAGCATGTGCGTCGTCTTCGCCGAAACGGAGATCATCGGCCTGCTGGCGTCGGGCGAGCGGCCGGCGGACATCGTGGCGGGAGTCCAGCGGGCCATCGCGTCGCGGGTGGCGGGGATGCTCGGCCGCGAGGTCGTCACCCCGGTCGTCTTCACGGGCGGCGTAGCGCTGGTGCCCGGCATGGCCGCCGCCGTCGCCGAGGCTGTCGGCGAGGAGGTGAAGGTTATCCCGGAGCCTCAGATGTCCGGCGCCGTGGGGGCGGCGATCCTCGCCTGCCGGGAGGCACGAGCCGTATAGGACCACACGCTGACGCCCGGCCCTGCGCGGTGGGCCGGCGGTCGGGGCGGGTGGCGGTGGCCCGGAAACTGGCCGGCATCTGCTGGGTCCGGCTGGGGGCGTGGCACCGCGCGCACGCGCCCCACGAGGCGCCCGAGGCGGTCACCGCGAACTGAGATCAAGGAGGCGTGCCACACGGCCTGTGGGGGGGCCGTTCCCGGGGACTGGCGAGGGAGCCGGCCTGGCCGGCGGCTCCGATGCGCCGCTATTATGAATGGGCCCCCACGGCCTCGACAAGCAAAATGCACGGTCCGGAGAAAGACGTTCCGGACACGGTGCGAATGGGTGTCTGTATGGCACGCCGTCGCAATGACTGAATACCACACCAAGGGCCGGCACCAGGGAAACGACCCTCAAGGTAGAACGCCCTTGACACGGGGGCGGTTATGGGTGTCCCGGAACTCCCAGGGCGAGGGTGTCGCGGCCGGCCGCCTCGCCGTAGTCGGTCCACAGCGCGTTCTCCGGCCGATGGACCAGCGCCATGGCCGTCATGCGGCTGCATTGTGCGAGGCCGAGCAGGCGGTGGACGGTGGTCCGCGCCGCCCGGCGGTCGAGTTCGTGTTCCACGGCCGGTCCTGCCGCCGGGCTGACGGCCACGAGCAGCAGCAGGTCCCAGGCCGACTTTCGTCCGAGATCGCGTCTCAGCAGCGGTGTCATGGCATCTGCTCCTTTCCGGAGAGGGCGGGCGCCCGGGACCGATGCGTTCGACCGGCCCCCGGGCTGCAGTCGGCCGGCCGGCGGGGTGCGGCCGCCGACCGCCCCCCCCTCTCCTAGGCGTTCCGCCGACGGCGCCGACGGGCGACCAGCCCCGCCGTCCCGAGGCCCAGGAGGGCCAGCGTGGCGGGCTCGGGCGTGATGACGAACGACAGGTCCAGCGACTCGCCCGTCGGCGGGTCCACCAGTTCGTTCCACTGGATATTCTGGCCCGGCGGCTGCATGCCGGGCAGCCCCGCGGGATCGATGTCGCCCCAGACGGCGTCGTCTTCCCACTGCTCGACCGCGGTCTTCCAGCCGAAGGACAACTCGTCTTCGATGTGTCGCTTCTGCACGCCCAGCCAGTACACCTCGCCCCGCCGCTGCACGAACGCCTCGTCCTCCGGGATTGGTCCGCCGATGCCGGCGCAAGACCCGCTGAGGCGGGGGGGGCCTTGGCGAGAACCGGCCGCGTGTTTCGCAAAAGCAACACACGGCGCGAGCCATGGAGGCACGAAGCCGGCCAAGTGCGGTCCCTCAACGAGTTTGGACGTGCTGCCCCACGCATGTGGTTTGTGGGCATCGCCTGTTGTGTGGGCCACACATATCTAGGTACGACTGGTAGATACCGCCACGGGAAGGGGGTGGCATTCAGCGCGCCGGGGACGAGTGATTCACCAATTCAGCACGGCGAAATCTCCCGCCCGGCCTCGCAGGTCCGAGCGATCCGACGCGACGCCCACGCTGCCGGTACAGCCTCTGCGCGTCGTCATCATCCTCCGCCGACTCTGGAGCAACGGATGCCGGTCGGAGGGGACGTTCGCTCCCCATTGGGAATGGCCGTATAGGGATGGTGCCGCACAATCTCCCAGGCCCCTGGGGCCCCGTCGCTGGTTCCGGTGGATGGGAGTGAGCCGGGGTTTTTGCGCTTGATACGTCCGCAAAGGTTCGTACAATGAGAGGATGAACTGGCACCCGTCGGCTCTGTGGCCCGCCGACGCGGGCGACCGCCGACGGATGCCCAGACCGCCGAGTGGCGGTTGCGAACAGGTCTCGAGGAACTTCCCGGCTCTGGACCTGCGAAAACCTATTTCGGGAAGCGTGTTAGGAGTCGCACCAGTGGCTACAGGTACCGTGAAGTGGTTCAATGACCAAAAGGGCTTTGGCTTCATTGAACAGGATGGCGGGTCGGATGTCTTTGTGCATCACACCTCCATTCAGGGCGAGGGATACAAGTCCCTCGCCGAAGGGGATCAGGTCGAGTTCGACGTGACCCAGGGCCCCAAGGGACCCAAGGCGGAGAACGTCAAGCGCGTCTGACGCCGCCCAGGCATACGTACCCGGCCCCCGGTTCAAGCGAGCCGGGGGCTTTTTTTCGTCCGTGGCGGCCCTTGCCCGCGGCCGCCCGCCGTGCGACAATGCGGCGCGCCGGCCGGGCGCCCGCCTGCCGCACGAGGTCCCGCAGAGGATATCCCTTATGATGCCGACGCCCGAGCAGACGCCCGCCGAGGAGGGCGACGCCCGCTGGATCCGCGAGGCCCTGCGCCTGGCCCAGGCCGCCCGCGAGGCCGACGAGGTCCCCGTCGGCTGCGTCATCGTCCACGAGGACCGCGTCATCGCCCGCGCCCACAACCAACGCGAGACCCTCCGCGACCCGACCGCCCACGCCGAGATGATCGCCATCACCCAGGCCGCCGACGCCCTCGACTCCTGGCGCCTCGAAGGGTGTACCCTGTACGTGACGCTCGAGCCGTGCGCGATGTGTGCCGGGGCGATGGTGCTGGCGCGCCTCGACCGGCTCGTTTACGGGGCCGACGACCCGAAGGCCGGGGCCGTCGCCTCCGTCTTCCGCCTGCTCGACGAGCCGCGACTGAACCACCGCGTACGCCTTACCGGCGGCGTCCTGGCCGAGCCGTGCGGGGCGATGCTTACGGGGTTCTTCCAGGCGAAGCGCGGCAAGGCGTAGGCCGGGGTGGGTGGCATGCTTTCGCGCCTTTGCGAGAGCATGCGCCTCGGTGGCGCGGTGGGCTGTCTTGCCCACCGCGCTGCCCGCAGATGTCATTCTGAGGAGCCCGTATGGGCGACGAAGAATCTCGCCGCGCGAAAGGCGAAACGGCAACGGCCAAGGGAGGTTCTTCGGCCCCGCAAGCGGGGCCTCAGAATGACAATCGGAAGTCAGGTCGTCATTCCATCGGCAAGCGCCGCGCGCCGTAAACGTGTTGACCCCTCCCGGCGCCCCCGCTACAAGAGGGTGTGCGCCCCCACGAAAGGACCGCCATGCCCGACACCGACGTCCGCATCCGCGAGGTCGAGACCTTCGAGGTCCCCGTCGCCTGCCGCACGCCCCTGAAGTTCGGCGCCGTCGTCGTCGAGGAGACCGTTATCGGCTACGCCCGCGTGACGGCGGAGAACCGGGCCGGCGGCGTCGGCACGGGTTGGGGCGCCATGTTCCTCATGGACTTCTGGGCGTGGCCCGTCTCGGCGGCGCCGCACGGGGCCCGCGAGCGGGCCATGGCCGACCTCTTCCGCGCCTACGCCGCCCGTGTGGCCGATTTCGATGACTTCGCCCACCCCATCGCCGTCTTCCACGAGACGGAGGCCGACCTGCCGGCGCTGGCGGCCGAGGCTGCCGCCCGTCACACGCCGGACGATGCGATGCCGAATCTCGCGCACCTGGTGGTGGCGAGCATCGTCGACCACGCCGTCCACGACGCGTTCGGCCGGGCCGCCGGCATCGACGCCTACCGCGGCATGGGGCCGGAGACGATGGGCCACGACCTCTCCCGCTACCTCGGCGATGACTTCAAGGATGTCTATCCGTCGCAGTGTCTGCGGCAGGACTACGCCCCGCGGCTGCCGGTGTTTCACCTCATCGGTGGCCTCGACGTGCTGCGCGAGGCGGACGCGGGCGACGGCCTGCCCGACGACGGCGTGCCGAACTCGCTGGAGGGCTGGATCGCCCGCGACGGCGTCTTCTGCCTGAAGGTGAAACTGCGCGGGACGGACCTGCCGTGGGACCTCGCGCGCGCGCGCGACGTCAGCCGCATCTACCACGAGGTGCGGACCGCACGCCGGCCGGACCTGCCCCCCCGCCCGCACCTGACGGCCGACACGAACGAGCAGTGCCAGTCGCCCGAGTACATCGTCGAGTACCTCCGGCGGCTGCGCGAGCGGTCGCCGCACGTCTTCGACGAAATCCTCTACATCGAGCAGCCGACCGAGCGAAACCTCTGCGCCCACCGGTTCGACCAGCGGCCGATTGCGGCGCTGAAGCCCGTCCTTATCGACGAGAGCCTGACCACGCCGGACGATTTCCGCCTGGCGATGGACCTGGGGTGGTCGGGCATCGCCCTGAAATCGTGCAAGTGCCTCTCCTCCGACATGCTCTTCGTGCCGATGGCCGAACTCGCCGGCGTCCCGTACGCCGTCCAGGACCTGACGAACCCGTCGCTGGCGCTGGTGGAATCGGTGGGCCTGGCGGCTCGGACGCACACGATCATGGGGGTGGAGGCGAACGCCCGGCAGTTCTTTCCGTCGGCCAACGAGGCCCTCGGCCGGGTCCATCCCGGCCTGACCGACATCCGCGACGGTTACGCGTACACGGCGTCGATGACGGGGCCGGGCCTCGGGTACCGGATGGATGAGATCGGCCCGGAGGCGCTGGGGTTAACGGTGCGGGAGTGAGTGCGCTGTGTATGCGCCGTTCGAGCCCGCCGCGGGAGCGGCGGGTCATCGTCATCTGCCGTGGCATGTGCCACCGCCGATGAAGAATGGGCCTGCCCCTTGCATCGTCGGCCCAAGCGTGCCTATTCTCAAGGCTGCGCCGGGCGGGTCCGGCGCGGCATTGGCCACGACGGCATCGGTGGAGGCAGGCGTGCGTGGGATGCGGGGTTGAAGGCCGCTCGGACGGGGCGGACGTGCGGCAGAATCTTTCCCGTTTTTGCCCTTGACACTTTCGCGAACCCGGCGCTACACTCCGCCCCGGACAGGCGAAGGGGAGAGACATAGCCCCATGTCCCCGAAGCGTCGGCACCTGCGCAGGGTCCGGGCTCCGGCGCCGCCGGATGAACCGGCGACGCCCGACGCCGCGCCGCCGGCCGCCGGCGACGCCGATCCGGTCCTCCTCGTCCATGCCGACGATATGGCCGAGGCCCAGCGGTAACGGCGGTCCGTCGAGGCGTTCGGGATCCCCGTCGCCATCGAGGCCGACGGGCGGGACGCCGACCGTCTTGCCGGAAGGGGGGTGCCGGTCCTCGTCGCCGAGACGCTCGCCGACGAGGCCGCCGGCGTGATCGCGGAACTCGAAGTCACCAGACCGGAGGGAAGGACCGTGGACGAAGAAGATATCTTCGACGCCGAGGAAACCGACGAACTCAAAGCCGTCCCCGATGAAGACCTCGACGAGGACCTCGAGGACGACCTCGGTGAGGACCTCGACGAGGATCTTGACGAGGATCTCGACGACGACCTCGACGATGACCTCGACGAGGACTGGGACGACGACGAGGACTGGGACGACGATGACGAAGACGAAGACGAAGACTGGGACGATGACGACGACGATTTCGTCTAGCCTTCGCCGTCGGGCGTCTCGGCCGGGGTGGCCGCCCGCCGCCTGACGCCCCGTCGCCCGCCGTCTTCCTCCTCGCGTTCCGCCGCGTCCGCCGACTATCGTCGCCGCGATACCGCCGAGCGGGCGGACGGGGACGCGTTTCCCTTCCCCTCGGCGGGAGCGGGAGAGGAACCTGCCACCGGACCGTCGCGGCACCCGCACCGTCCGCACCGCAAAGGAGCCCCGCCCATGGCGTACCTGCTCGGCATCGACATCGGAACCAGCGGCACGAAGACCCTTCTGGTGGACGAGGACGGCCGCATCGCCGCCTCCGCGACCGCCGAGTATCCCGCTTACGCCCCCAAACCCGCCTGGAGCGAGCAGGACCCCGCCGACTGGTGGCAGGCCACCTGCGACACCATCCGCCAGGTCCTTCAGGACGCAGGCATCGAGGGCAAGGAGGTGAGCGGCGTCGGCCTCTCCGGCCAGATGCACGGCAGCGTGTTCCTCGATGCCTCGGGCGAGGTCCTCCGCCGCGCCATCCTCTGGAACGACCAGCGGACCGGCGCCGAGTGCGCCGAGATTACCGAGGCGGCCGGCGGCCGGAAGGCCCTCATCGGCATGGTCGCCAACCCCGCCCTGACGGGCTTCACGGCCCCGAAGATCCTGTGGGTCCGCAAGCACGAACCGGACCTCTACGAGAAGGCCGACAGGATCCTCCTGCCGAAGGACTACGTCCGGTACCGCCTGACGGGCGAGTTCGCCACCGAAGTGAGCGACGCCTCCGGCACCCTGCTGCTGGACGTGGCGAAGCGCGCCTGGTCGGCGGACCTGCTCGGCCGGCTCGAGATCGACGCCGGGCTCCTGCCCGAGGTCTACGAATCGCAGGAAGTCTCCGGCCGCCTGACCGCCGGGGCTGCCGAGGCCACCGGCCTGGCGCCCGGCACGCCCGTCGTCGGCGGCGGGGGCGACCAGGCCGCCGGCGCCGTCGGCGGCGGCATCGTCCGCCGAGGCGTCATCAGCGCTACGCTCGGCACGAGCGGCGTCGTCTTCGCCCACGCCGACGAGGTCGAGACCGACCCCGAGGGCCGCGTCCACACCTTCTGCCACGCCGTCGAGGGCAAGTGGCACGTCATGGGCGTCGTCCTGGCCGCCGGCGGAAGCCTCCAGTGGTTCCGCAACACGCTGTGTCAGGACATCGTGGCCGAGGCCAGGGGGAGCGGCGTCGACCCGTACGAACGGATCACCGCCGACGCCGCCGACATCCCGCCCGGCAGCGACGGCCTCTACTTCCTGCCGTACCTGACGGGCGAACGCACGCCCCACGCCGACCCGAACGCGCGGGCCGCCTGGGTCGGTCTCTCGAACATGCACACGCGGGCCCACATGGCCCGGGCCGTCATGGAAGGCGCCACCTACGCCATGCGCGACTGCCTGGAAATCATCCGGGGGATGGGCGTGCCGGTGGAGGAAGTCCGCGTGGCCGGCGGCGGGGCGCGGAGCGCCGTCTGGCGGGGACTGCAGGCCGATGTCTACAAGCATCCCGTCTGGACGGTCTCTAGCGAGGAGGGGCCTGCCTACGGCGTGGCGCTGCTGGCGGGTGTGGGCACCGGTGTGTGGGCGTCTGTCCCCGAGGCGTGCGACGCCACCATCCGCACCCTCGAGGAAACCCGGCCCACCCCCGAGCACGTCAAGCGGTACGACGCGCTGTACCCCGAGTACGGGCAACTCTACCGGAGCCTGAAGGACGACTTCGCCCGCATCGCCGAGTTGGCGTAACGACACGGCGTACGACAACGGCAACCTCACGCGAGGAACGCCAGCCCCTGAGTGTCTGAGTTTCTGAGTAACGGTATCCGCACGAAACGGCGAAAGGAGGAATGTGGTTGCCTTTTCCCAGTCTTCCGCCGTCGTCGTTGCCGTCTTTGCGGCTTTGCGCCTTTGCGTGAGGCATCATGCCTTCCGGCCGAGTCTTTCCCTTGCGTGAGGTGCCGTCCCGGTCTGCGCGAAAGGCCCAGAAAGGATTAGAACCGCCCCGACGTCGGCCTTAGAATGGCGGCACGATTCTCCGGAAGGAGGTGCTGCGTGAAGCGTCGCCGTTTCCTTCGCTTGCTGGGCGCCGCGGGTGCCGGTGCCGCGGCTGCCGCCGTCGGCGCGTGTACGGGCCTCGGGCCGAAGCGGGCGTCGGCGGGGCGCTCCGACCGCCCGCCCAACATCGTCTTCCTCTTCATCGACGACATGGGTTGGCGCGACGTCGGCTTCATGGGCAGTGAATTCTACGAGACGCCGCACGTCGACCGCCTGGCCCGCGACGGCATGATCTTTACCGACGCCTACGCCAACGCGCCCAACTGCGCGCCCACGCGGGCGTGCCTCATGTCCGGCCAGTACGGGCCGAGGCACGGCGTGTACACGGTGGGGTCGAGCACGCGCGGCAAGGCGAAAGGTCGCAAACTCATCCCCATCGAGAACAACACCACCCTGCCGGCCGAGACGATCACCCTGGCCGAGAGCCTCAAGGCCGCCGGCTACGCCACCTGCCACCTCGGCAAGTGGCACCTGGGCGGCAAGCCGGAGACGCAGCCCGGCGGGCAGGGGTTCGACGTAAACGTGGGCGGCAACCACGCCGGCCATCCCCGGACCTACTTCAGCCCGTACAAGAACCCGGACATCCCGGACGGCCCCGAGGGCGAGTACCTGACCGACCGCCTCACCGACGAGGCCGTCCGCTTCATCGACGCCCACAAGGGCGGGCCGTTCTTCCTCTACCTCACGCACTACGCCGTCCACACGCCGCTCCAGGCCAGGAAGGAACTCGTCGAGAAGTACAAGCAGAAGGAACCGTCCGGCGGCCACGACCATCCCGTCTACGCCGCCATGATCGAGAGCGTGGACCGCGGCATCGGCCGCATCCTGAACCGCCTGGACGACCACGGCCTCGCCGAGAACACGCTCGTCGTCTTCGTCTCCGACAACGGCGGGTGCGGCGGGTACAGGGAACTCGGCATCAAGGGGCTGGAGATTACGAGCCAGGCGCCCCTGAAGGGCGGCAAGGGGACGCTGTACGAGGGCGGCATCCGGGTGCCGATGGCCGTCCGATGGCCCGGCCGCGTGCCCGCCGGGACGCGGTGCGCGGCGCCCGTCATCAGCCTCGACTTCTATCCCACGTTTCTGGAGGTCGCCGGCGCCGGGCCGCCCGAGGGGCAGGTCCTGGACGGAGCGAGCCTGGTGCCGCTCATGACGCAGAAGGGGGACCTGGCGCGCGACGCCATCTACTGGCACTTCCCCGCGTACCTCCAGGGCGGCGGGGGGACGTGGCGGACTACGCCCGGCGGCGTCATCCGCGCCGGCGACTGGAAACTCATCGAATACTTCGAGGACGGACGGCTCGAACTCTATAACCTGCGCGACGACATCGGCGAAACGCGGAACCTGGCCGAGACGAACCCCGCCAAGGCGAAGGCCCTGCACGACCGCCTCGTCGCCTGGCGCAAAGAGACGGGCGCGCCCGTCCCGACGGAGAAGAATCCCAAGTTCGACCCGAGCAGACGGAGATGACATGAACCGCCGCGACTTCCTGAGAACCGCCTCCGGCGCCGCGCTCGGTGCCCTGGCCGCCGGTTGGCCGGCCGGGTGCCGGCCCCTCGCGGCGCGCCCGGCCGGCGGCGACCGTCCGCCCAACCTCGTCGTCATCATGGCCGACGACCTCGGCTACGGCGACATCGGCTGTTACGGCCACGAGCGCATCCGGACGCCCGTGCTCGACCGCCTCGCCGCGGGGGGCGTCCGTTTCACGGACTTCCACTCCTCCGGCGCCGTGTGCAGCCCCACGCGGGCCGGGCTCGTGACCGGGCGGTACCAGCAGCGGGCCCGCGTGCCTCGCGTCATCACCGTCGGCAAGTACCGCGACCACGGCCTCGCCCCGGAAGAAGTCTCCTTCGCCGAGTGCCTGAAGCGCCGCGGCTACGCCACCGGCGTCTTCGGCAAGTGGCACCTGGGGTACCGGAAGACGTTCAACCCGGTGCATCAGGGCTTCGACGAGTTCGTCGGGTACGTCAGCGGCAACGTGGATTACATCTCGCACGTGGACCAGAGCGGCCGGGCCGACTGGTGGCACGGCGACATGCTGCATCCCGAGGAGGGGTACACGACCCACCTCATCACGCAGCACGCCTTGAACTTCATCAAGCGGCACAAGGAAGCGCCGTTCTGCCTGTACATCGCCCACGAGGCGCCGCACTACCCGTACCAGGGTCCCGACGACCCGCCCGACCGGACGGTCGGCGGGAAGTTCCCCACCCACGGCAGCCGCAAGGATAAACAGGCCGCCTACCGGGTCATGGTCGAGGAGATGGACAAGGGCATCGGCCGGGTGGTGGCGGCCCTGGAGGGCGCGGGCCTCGCGCGCGACACGTTCGTCTTCTTCTGTTCGGACAACGGGGCCACGCGGCTGGGATCGAACGGCCCGCTGCACGGCCACAAGGGCCAGATGTGGGAGGGAGGCCACCGGGTGCCGGCCATCGCGTACTGGCCCGGACGCATCCGCCCCGGCCGCACGTGCGGCGACCCGGCCATCACGCTGGACGTCTTTCCCACGCTGTTGGCGCTGGCGGGGGCGGAGGCGCCGGCCGGCCGCACGATCGACGGGACGGACCTGTCGCCGGCCCTGTTCGGCGAGACGCCCCTGCCGCCGCGCACCCTGTTCTGGGCGATGGGCAACCAGCGGGCCGTCCGCGACGGGCCGTGGAAACTCGTTCGAGGCGTCCGGGGGCTCAAGGCGCCCGTCGGCCTGTATCACCTCGGCCGCGACCTGGCCGAGACGACGAACCTGGCCGAGGCCGAACCCGACCGCGTCCGCGCCCTGCGCGAGGCGCTCGAGGCGTGGGAGAAGGACGTCGGCGCCGGCGAACCGATGCCGACGGAGTCGTAGACGGGCCGGGAGTTGCGCGGCGGGTCGGAGCCTGTCCCGCGCGCAGCCGAGGGGCACCCGCCGCGCGAAGCACTGGCGGACAAGCCGCCAGTGGCACGCAGTGGATCGCGCCGCGTGCTGATGCATGAGGAGAGACGAATGAACCGCCGCCAATTCCTGAGGAACGCCTCCGGCGCCGCCCTCGGCGTTTTCGCCGCCGGATGCACCACCGCATCGCCGGGCCCGGCACGGGCCGGCGAGGCGCCCCGCAAACGCCCGCCGAACGTCGTCCTCGTCATCACGGACGACCAGGGGTACTACGACCTCTCGTGCCACGGCAACGAGGTGCTGAAGACGCCGAACCTCGACCGCCTGCACGCCGAGTCGACGCGGCTGACGGATTTCCACGCGGACCCGACGTGCGCCCCGACGCGGTCGGCCCTGATGACCGGCCGGTACTCGTCGCGCGCGGGCGTCTGGCATACCATCATCGGCCGCCACTTCCTCGCCGAGGACGAGACCACCATGGCCGACGTCTTCCGCGGCGCCGGCTACGCCACGTCCATCTTCGGCAAGTGGCACCTGGGCGACAACTACCCGTTCCGCCCGCACGACCGCGGCTTCCAGGAGGCCCTCATCCACGGAGGCGGGGGCGTGGGGCAGGGGCCCGATTACTGGGGAAACGATTACTTCGACGACACCTACTTCCACAACGGCACGCCCGAGAAGTACGACGGCTACTGCACGGACGTCTGGTTCGGCGAGGCCCTGAAGTGGATCGCGTCCCACCGCGACCGCCCGTTCTTCTGTTACCTGACGACCAACGCGCCCCACGGACCGTACCTGGTGGCCGAGACGTACTGGAAACCGTTCGCCGAGAAGGGCGTCAAAGAAGGCCGGGCCCGTTTCTACGGCATGATCGTGAACATCGACGAGAACGTGGGCCGCCTGGAGCAGCACCTCCGCCGCCTCGGCCTCGCCGAGAACACCATCCTGATTTTCATGACCGACAACGGCACGAGCGCGGGGCCGACGGGTGACATGCGCGGCCGGAAGGGATCGGAGTACGACGGCGGCCACCGCGTGCCGTGCTTCATCCGCTGGCCGGCCGGCCTCGAGCCCCGCGGCGACGTGGACGCCCTCACGGCCCACGTGGACATCCTGCCGACGCTGGTGGACCTGTGCGGCCTGGGGCCGCCGAAGGGCGTGGCCTTCGACGGGATGAGCCTCGCGCCGCTGCTGCGCGGCGAGGGCCGGTGGCCCGAACGCACCCTCTTCGTCCATTCCCAGCGCATCGACCACCCGAAGAAATGGCGCAAGTGCGCCGTCATGACCGACCGCTGGCGGCTCGTGAATGGCAAGCAACTCTTCGACATCTCTTCCGACCCCGGCCAGAAGACGGACGTCGCCGAGAAGCACCCGGACGTCGTCAAGCGCCTCCGTGCCGCCTACGAGGCGTGGTGGCAGGACATCGACGAGCAGTTCGACGCGTACTGCCGCATCGTCCTCGGCTCGGAGCACGAAAACCCCTCGCACCTGGTGGCCCACGACTGGCACCCGACCGACGGCCGCTGCCCGTGGCACCAGGGGCACGTCCGCAAGAAGGACCTGTACGCGAACGGGTGGTGGGCGGTCCGCATCGCCCGGCCGGGCACGTACCGCGTCACGCTGCGGCGGGCGCCGAAGCAGGCCGGCCTCGCCCTGAACGCCGACGAGGCGCGGCTGAAGATCGGAAAGGTCGACGAGACGAAGCCGGCGGACCCGTCGGCGACGGCCGTTGCGTTCGAGGTGGGCCTGGCGGCCGGCCCGGCCCGGCTCCAGACGTGGCTCGCCGACACGAAGACGAAGAAGGTCCGCGGGGCGTACGACCTGACCGTCGAACGGCTATCGGGATGATGGGTGGCGGGTCGGCACCTGTCGCGGGCGGAGCCGAGGGGCACCCGCCGCGCATGGCGCCTTGGCGCGGGGGCCTTGGAAGGCCACCGCGCGGAATGGAACAGGTATAAAGATGACGCCGGCCGTACCACGGCCGGCCTCGCGAAAGGAGAACCCGATGACAGGCCTCTTGTCCCGCTCCGGACGTCCAGGCCTCGTCCTGCTGGCCACGGCCGTGGTCGCGTGCGCCCTGCCCGCCCGGCTGGCCGGCGCGGAGGTCGATTCCGCCGAGGCCCTCGTCAGGGCCGTCAATGAGGGTGAACCGGGCGACACGATCCGCGTCGCCCCCGGCCGGTACGAGATAGGGGCGCCGCTGCGCCCGAAGGCGCGCATGACCATCCGGGGCGCGGGGGCGGAGCGGACCACCATCGCCGCCGCCCCGTCCTGGAAGCCGGGCACGGGCGACCTCCCCGGCAGCGACACCAAACCCGACGGGAACAATCAAAACGCCTATCTCGTGGACCTGGGCGACAAGACCAAGCGGGTCACCCTCTCGCACATGACCCTGACCGGCCCCGACCTGCACGGGGCCGTCTTCGGCGTGAACTGCGACGGCCTGACGCTGGCGCACCTGCGGATCGCGGATTTCCAGTGGAGCGGCGTCCGCACCTTCTTCGCCAGCGATGCCAGGGTCCACGACAACACGTTCGTGGATGCGGGGGGCAAGCACAAGCACAATGGCGGGGCGCTCTTCCTGACGTGGTGCACCGATTCCGAGTTCTGGAACAACCGCATCTCGAAGACGCCGGATCATCACAGCAACTTCTTCGGCTTCAAGGGCCGCGGGGGCAAACGCCTGCGGTTCCATCACAACACGGTCGAAGTGGGTTTCTCGCTGGAGTATCCGTTTGAGAACGACCAGTTTATCGAGATCGATCACAATGCCTTCACGGGGCCGATCTCCGTTCCCAAGCATGCGGGCGGCGCGGTGCCCCAGGACGGTTACACGTTCCACATCCATCACAACTGGTTGCAGTCGTCGTACGCCCTGGAGTGGCATCGCAACGGCGCCGAGGTCGACCATAACCTCTTCGACTTCGACACCGAGGACGACGGCGGGAACCTCATCAGCGGGTTCAGCAAGGCGGCCGCCCCCGGCCCGACGGACTTCCATCACAACCTCGTGCGGAACCCCGGCCGCGGCCTCTTCTGGGACGAAGGGCCGTACAACCATTACGCGTTTCATCACAATCACGTCATCGGCAAGACCACCAAGACGCCCCGCACCGGCGGACTTTTCGGTTTCGGCACAGAGACCGATTTCGGTACCATCTCCATCCGGCACAACATCATCGAACTCACGGGCACCGAGCGCCCCCTCATGCGCAACGACGCCAGTTACGGGGCCACGATCGAGAACAACCAATTGACCGGCATCAGCGACAGCGACAAGTTCGAGAACCCGCAGACGAACGAACCGCGCGGCCTGGACGAGAAACTCGCCTTCCGCGCCGGCGTGGGCGGCGAGTACGCCGTCGAGGGTTGGAACGTCCGCCACGTCGGACCCACCGAGCGCGTCCGTTCGCGGGCCGCCGAGGGCACCACCTGGCAGGCCGACCCCGACCTCGTCAAGGACCTCCAGCAGAAGCGCGGCGGCACGCGATGGGCCGAGGACGAAGTGCCGGATTACACCCTCCCCGACCCGCTCACCATGGCCGACGGCACCAAGGTCACGGACCCGAAGCAGTGGCCGGCCCGCCGGGCCGAAATCCTCGACCTCTTCCGCACGCACGTCTACGGCCGCGCGCCGGGACGGCCGTCGGCGATGACCTTCGAGGTCTTCGACCGCGACGACGCGGCCCTCGGCGGCAAGGCCGTCCGGCGCCAGGTGGCTGTCCGCTTCACCGGCCCGGGCGACGGGCCGCGCATGGACCTGCTCGTCTACCTGCCCGCCGGCGCCAAAGGACCCGTCCCGTGTTTCCTGTGCCTGAACTTCTACGGGAACCAGACGGTCATCGCCGACCCGGCCGTCCGCGTCGGCACGATCTGGCAGCGGAGCAAACGCGGCGAGAAGCCGACCGAGAAGGCCATCGCCAAGTCGCGCGGCATGCGGGCGCGGCGGTATCCGGTGGAATTGGTGCTGTCGCGCGGCTACGGGTTCGCCACCGTCTGTTACGGCGACATCGACCCGGACCGCCACGACGGGTTCAAGAACGGCGTGCACGGGGCGCTGGATTCGCCCGGAAAACGGGGTGAGGACGCCTGGGCCAGCATCGCCGCCTGGGCCTGGGGCCTCGCCCGGGCCCTCGATTACCTGGAGACGGACAAGGGCGTCGACGCCGGGCGCGTGGCGGTGCTGGGGCACTCGCGTCTCGGCAAGACCGCCCTCTGGGCGGGGGCGCGGGACGAGCGGTTCGCCATCGTCATCTCGAACGATTCGGGGTGCGGGGGCGCGGCCCTCTCGCGCCGGGCGCTCGGCGAGACCGTCCAGCGCATCAACAAATCGTTCCCCCACTGGTTCTGCGGGAACTTCAAGCGGTACAACGGCAAGGAGGACGACCTGCCCGTCGACCAGCACATGCTCGTCGGCCTGATGGCCCCCCGGCCGGTGTACGTCGCCAGCGCCGATAAGGACCTGTGGGCGGACCCGCGCGGCGAGTTCCTCGCCTGCAAGCACGCGGACCCCGTCTACGAACTGCTCGGCAAGGAAGGCCTGCCCACCGAGGCGATGCCGCCGCTCGATACGCCCGTCTCAGGTACCATCGGCTACCACGTCCGCACCGGCGGCCACGACCTGACGGAGTACGACTGGCGGCAGTACATGGATTTCGCGGACAAGCACTTCGGGCGGAAGTGACCGTCTCGCGCCAAGGCGCACAGAGAAACAAGGCAACAGGCAACCGGCAACGGGCAAACAGCAAACCGCAGTATGTAGGCCGCGGCGAAGCCGCGGCCCACGGTGCTGTCATGCTGAGGAGCCCGTAGGGGCGACGAAGCATCTCGCCTTGTTGCCGTTGCTTTTTCCCAGGTTTTTGCCGTTGCTATTTGCCGTTCTTGCGGCTTTGCGCCTTTGCGTGAGGCTGCCGTTGCCTTTGCCGTTCCCGGCGGCTTGGCGTGAGGCCTGGATCAGCGGCCGAGTTGTTCGGCCGCGAAGCCGAAGGCGTCGAGCATCACCGCTTCCGCCCGCGGGCCGCGAAGCAGACGGAACCACACGTACAGCACCCGCCCGCCAGCCGGGAGTTCGGCATATGCCATCGCATTGCCCAGTGCCTCGCCGCTTTCACACTTCAGGACGAG
Organism: uncultured Anaerolineales bacterium; assembly: GCA_964577175.1. Classification (GTDB taxonomy): domain Bacteria; phylum Planctomycetota; class Phycisphaerae; order FEN-1346; family FEN-1346; genus BS750m-G62. The sequence continues at coordinate 14,084 of CAZNYC010000029.1, read as the reverse complement.
CAGCGGCACGTGCCGCTTGTGCCCGTCGCCCGCATACGGCCGCCACCGCAGGTCGCCCGTCTCGGGGAAGGGGAACGCGGCGGGCAGGTGCGGCAGCCGCCGCTCGGGCTGGACGAGGCGGAGCGTGCGGCCCTCGGGCGGCGCCTCCCAGCCGCCGCGAAGCGTCACGCCGAACCGGGCGCTGCGGTTCACCGGTTGGCCGTCGGCGCCGCGGAAAAACGGCCAGGGCCGGAACGGCATGACGAGCAGGAACCCGCCGGCTTTCAGGTAGGCCGCGAGGCCGGCGTCCACGTCGCACTCCGCCTCGACCGTGGTGCGGTACTCCTCGCCCGCGGCATACAGGAGGAAGGGGAAGTCTTGGGGCGTCACGCGCGCGGCGGCCACGTCGGCCCAGGTCACCGAGCGGACGTCCGCCCGGACGTCGGCCGCGAGGAACCAGAACGCAGGCGACTCGGCGCCCGGCAGGACGCCCACCGTCCGGCCGTCCAATGCCTTCCGCAGGCGCGCCAGGTCCGCCTCCGTCGCGCCGCCGTCCGTCGGGGCGTGCGGCGTGCGGGGGCGGGACTTGAACTGTTTCGTGAACTTCGCCGTCGCATCGAGGTACGCCCGCCCGTGCTCGCGGCTGGGTTCGATCTCGCTTCCCTCGTGCCACTCGTTGAAACTCGTGATGAGAATCCAGTGCGGGTCGGCCGCGATTGCCTCCTCCCACTGCACGCGGTAGGACCGGCCCTCGTACCGCGGCACCCGCAGGCCGGGCTCGCGAATCTTCGTGTCGTCGTAGCCGGGGATGACCGTCAGGGTGCTGATGCGGCGGGCGTCGGCGGCGAGGGCCACCGGGTGCGGATACGTGGCCCGGGCCCACCGGCGGATCTCGTCCGGCGGCTTCTGACGGATCTGCCCCGCCGTGTTGTACGTGTGCAGCCCGTCGAAGACGCGGGCGGCGGCGCCCGAGAACCCGTCCGCGATGAGGGCCACGCCGGGGTCGACCCGCTCGTCCAGGAGGACGGCGGTCCGCAGCCACCCTTCGAGGCCGAGTTGCTGCATCGCCCGGACGTAGACGAAGACGACCGGCTTGCCGTCGGCCTTCAGGTACGCCGGATGGTCGCCGTAGCGCTCGGCCACGCGGGCGAGGTCGCGGGCCGTGGCCTGCGGCGTCTTCGGGTTCGGGCACGTTTCGTAATAGATACATGCCGAGAGGCCGTGCGTCTTGCAGGCGTCCAGGAGGCGGGGCACCGGCCGGTCGGTGTAATTGCCGTGGCCCCACCACGAGAGGACGAGGGTGTCGATACCGGCCTCTTTGGCCCACGTGCAGTGGCGGTCGATGGTTTCGGGATCGTGCGAGTCGTACGGCCCGAGGGCGGGCCAGTGCTCGCTCTTGGCGACGTCGTGCTTGTCGGGGTCGATGCGGCCCCAGTGGACGGTGCGGCCGTCGCCGCCGGGGCCGTCCGGCACCCCGTACCACGGGTAGTAGAACGCCATGACGCGGCGGGGCGTGGTGCGGTAGTCGAGCCGTGCGCGCCGGCGGACGAGGCCGGCAAGGTCCGGGCCGTCCTGTTGGGCCGCGGCGAGGGGGGCGGCGAGGATGCATACGGCCGCGGCGAGCAGCAGGGACAGCGCACGGGAATTGCGGCGATAGGGGTGATGCATTGGGGCGATCCCTCGGAGTCTCGATGCACGAGCGCGGCGGGTCTCCGCACCCGCCGCGCTCAGAAGCAACCCTGGCGAACGCGCGGCGGGTACTCCAGACCCGCCGCGCTTTACGTTCCGGCGGGCGCCTACTCCTGCACGAACACGTGCACGCCCTTCTTGTTCGACACCACGATGTCCGGCTTCGTGTCGCTGTTGATGTCGCACACAGTGAACTGCGTGCCGATGCCGGAGTCGTCGTCGATCTTGTGCGGCACGTATTCCCACTTTCCCTTGGCCGGCCGCTTCAGTTCGAACCAGTAGAGGACGGCCGGCTCGTTGCCGCCGGGATCCTTGCCGTTGTGGGCGTGGTAGCGTTTGCCGGTGATGAAATCCGTCAGTCCGTCGCCGTTGACGTCCACGAGGCGGATGGCGTGGGTCTGGCTCGTCTTCTTGAAGAATTCGTGCCGGCGGAACGCCGGCTTCCCGTTCTCCTGCACCTGCTCGTGCAGCCAGATGCCGTAGGCGTGGGCCGAGGAGGTGAGCACGTCGTTGTCGCCGTCGCCGTCCATGTCGTAGACGACCAGATCGGCGCACTTGTCGCCGAGGTCGGCCTTGTGGAACGTCCACGGGGTCTTGGTGCGGTCCTCCGGGGCCTCCCACCATCCGGTGCGGATGAGGACGTCGCGCCGGCCGTCGCCGTTCACGTCACCCACGCCCAGGCCGTGGCTGTACTGCTGGGTGCCGGGCGCGCCCTTCTTGCTGACGGCATACAGCGTCCAGGGCTGGGTGGGGTCGTCGCCGGGCGTCCAATAGGCCATGACCTTGTCCGGGCAGAACGCCGCCAGGAGGCCTTTCCGGCCGGTGCCGAAGAGGTCGGTGAAGACGCTCGTCTCGTTGCCGGCGCTCTTGGTGATGAGGTGTTCCTTCCAGTGGCCCGGTTGGTTCTTGGGGTTCTCGTACCAGAACGCCTGCTTGCCGGGCCAGTTGACGATGACCGAGTCGACCCACCCGTCGCCGTTGACGTCGGCGGCCCAGTTCTGGAAGCACTGGCTGTAACCCTTGTCCGGGCTGTAGTCGCCCGGCTTGCGGACCTCGTGCATCGTCCAGTCGGGGGCGGCGTACCAGACGTCGCCGGCCAGGACGTCGAGTTTGCCGTCGTGGTTCACATCGCCGGCGGCGGCGCCCTCGCTGCGGAAGGTCGTGTCGAGAACGTGTTTCTTAAACCGGACCTCGCCCCGGACGGGCAGGGCGCAGGCGGCGGCCAGGACGGCGGCAAGGACGACGATGGGCAGACGCTTCATGGTTCCCTCGGGGGTACGGGTGCAGGGAGCGTACGGAATCGTGTTCTATGGTATGCGGCTGGCCCCTGCCGTCAAGGCTATGTGCGGCCGGCATGCCTGCCGGGGGTGCCACCGTGGGCTCAAACCGCCCGTTGGGGGCGAGGTGTCGGCCGGAAACGGGAGGCGTCCGTCTTCTCCACCGGCCCGGCTAATACTTGACCCGGAACTCCCCCTTCCCTAGACTGGTTCAACGTTTCGACGGCCGCGGGTGCGGATGGCGGCACGCCGCGGCCTCGGCCCGGCACATCTCATGGAGGACGGGCGATGAACGAGGCGGAACTGACGCGGCGGGGGTTCCTTGGAGCGACGGTCGCGGGCGCTGCGGCCGCGGGCCTGGTCGGCTGCCAGCCGGCTTCCACCGAATCGAAAGGAGGCACTTCCTTGAACGTGCGATACGGACTCAACCTTCTCGTCTACACGGCGGCGTTCACGAAGGACAAACTGGACCTCATTCCCAAGGTGGCCGACCTCGGCTACGACGGCGTCGAGATTCCGTTCAACGACCTGAGCCTGCTCGATGCGCCGGCCACGAAACAGGCGCTCGAGAAGGCCGGCATGGGCATGACCGCTTGCTGTGTCATGATGCCCGGCGAGAATCCGTGCAGCCCGGACGCCGACGAGCGTGCCAGGGCCGTCGCCCGCCTCAAGAAGATGGTCGACCTGACCGGCGAGATGGGCGGCGACGCCGTCGCCGGGCCGCTCTACTCCCCGTGCGGATACCTGACTGGCAAGGGGCCCACCGAGGAGGAGTTGAAGTGGTGCGCCGACGGCCTTTCCCAGGCCGCCGACCACGCCGAGAAGGCGAAGATTCCGCTCGCCATCGAGCCGCTCAACCGGTTCGAGACGTACGTCATCAACACGGCGGACCAGGCGCTGGCGATGGTCGAGACGGTCGGCAGCGATTACCTGACCATCCAGGTCGATACGTTTCATGCAAACATCGAGGAGAAGGACACGGGCGCGGCCATCCGGAAGGTCGGCAAGCACCTCGGGCACTTCCACGCCTCCGAGAGCGACCGGGGCGTGCCCGGCACCGGCCAGGTCGCATGGGACGATGCGTTTGCGGCCCTGAAGGACCTCGGGTACGATAAGTGGGTGACGATCGAGAGTTTCGCCATCGGCATCCTGGACCTGTGCGCGGCCGCGAGCATCTGGCGGCCGATTTACGAGTCCGCCGACGGCCTGGCCCGCGATGGATTGGCTTTCCTCAAGAGTAAGAGTTAGAGAGCAGGCAACAGGCAACAGGCACCGACAAGCGCAACAACGATAACGGCAACCGCAAGCCACGTTTAGCCGCGAGGCGTAGCCGAGCGCGTCGCAGGTGGCGCACTGTCGTGCGGCGCGCGGCGCACTGTCGTGCGGCGCGCATTGAATCCAACCGAACACGGGGCAACACAAGGGGCACGATCATGGGCAACTCAATTGACCGTCGTCAGTTCATGGGCCGGACCGCCGCCGCGGGCGTCGGGGCGGCCGTCTTGGGGCAGCGGGCCTTCGGCCAGGGCGGGTCCGGCAAGGCCAGGGTCGCGAAGGCCGTCCGCCCGAATGCCGTGAAGGACAAGAAGGCCGACCCGAAGGTCGCCCGCGAGATGGTCCACGCGGTGGTGATGAAACTCTCGGGTCAGTCCACCCCCGAGGCCGCCTGGAAGACCTACATCAAGTCCGACGACGTGGTCGGCATCAAGATCAACTGCCTGTTCGGCGTCGGTGCCTGCACGCATCCGTGCGTGACGGCGGCGGTGGTCGAGGGCGTCCGGATGGCCGGCGTGCCCGCCGAGAAGATCATCGCCTGGGACCGCGAGGACAAGCACCTGGAGAAGAGCGGGTACAAGGTCGGCAAGGTCGACGGCGTCCTGTACACGGGCGTCAACGGCGACTGGGAGGAGGAGCCGACCGCCATCCACGACTGCAAGGGCCGCCTGGCGAAGATCCTGACCCGCAAGATCACCGCCATGGTGAACGTGCCGATCCTGAAGACTCACTCGCTCGCGGGCGTCACGTGTTCGCTGAAGAACCATTACGGCTCGTTCCACAATCCGGGCGCCGCCCACGGCGGTCGCAGCGGACGGAAAGAGCACGGCGGCATGTGCGATCCGTACATCGCCGAAGTCAACGCCCTGCCGGCCATCCGCGAGAAGACGCGCCTCATCGTGGCCGACGCCCTCCGGCCGGTCGGCAACCGTGGGCCGCAGGTCCGGCCGCGGCACACCTTCGATGAGAAGGCGATAATGGCCAGCCTGGACCCGGTAGCCCTCGACACGGTCGGCATGACGATGCTCGACGCCTGGCGGGCGAAGCAGAACATGCCCTCGCTCGAGGAAACCGGCAGCGCCGTCAGCATCGCCACCGCCGCCAAGAAAGGCCTGGGTGTGGGCGACATGAGCAGGATCGAAATCGTCGAGGCGTAGAACGGCAGGCAACAGGCAACAGGCAGCAGGCGAACGGCAAGACGGCAAAGGCGCCTCACGCAAAGCCGCCAAGGCGCAAAGACGGCAGAAGGCAACGACGAGCGATTGAGGAAGAGACAGCGGCGGCAAGGCGAGATGCTGACGTGCACGTGCGGGCGCCTAAGCATCACCGTTGGGGACGAGGCCTTTACTGAAAACTATCGCCTTTGCTGTCTTGGCGGCTTTGCGCCTTTGCGTGAGGCACGCCGTTTGCTTCCGTGTCTTGGCGTGAGGAAACGGGCGGGGCGTCAATCAAGGAGAGGAGTCGTTCATGGCACCGAAAACCGTCAAGGACCTGAAGACGCTGAGCGAGAACGCGCGGCCGATGCTCGAGGCCGCCCTGGAGGCCGGCGGCGGATGCCTCCGCCTCGCCCCCAACTGGGTGCCGCGCTCGTTCCTGCATCCCGGCAAGCGGTTGAAACTCCATCCGGACGACCTGTACGCCTACGGCCTGGACCGCGGCGGCATCGACGAGCGCTGGTTCGGCTCGACCACCGAGGCCGCCAACGAGGGCCGCGTGCCCGACGAGGGGCTCTCCTACGTCGTCCACGAGGGCGAGCGGGTCCTGCTGCGCGACGCCGTCGAGGAAATGGGCGCACGGATCGTCGGCGAGGCCATCTGGGAGACGTACAAGCGGTGGCCCGTCTACTCGAAGTTCTTCGATAACATGGGCCCCATCCCCCACCACATGCACCAGAACCAGGCGCAGGGCGAACTGGTGAACCAGGACGGGAAGCCCGAGTCGTACTACTTCCCGGCCCAGCACAACAACGTCGGCAACCACTTCCCCTACACGTTTTTCGGCCTGTGCCCGGGCACGACGAAGGCGCAGGTCCGCAAGTGCCTGGAGGACTGGAACAAGGGCGACAACGGCATCCTGGACCTGGCCCCGGCGTACCGGCTGAAGGTGGGCACGGGATGGTTCGTCCCGCCGTGTGTTCTGCACGCGCCGGGGTCCCTCTGCACCTACGAGCCGCAGTGGGGCAGCGACGTCTTCGGCATGTACCAGAGCCTCGTCGAGGGGCGGGAGGTCCCCTGGTCGCTGCTCGTCAAGGACGTGCCGCCCGACAAGCACAACGACCTTGATTACCTCGTCGAGCAACTCGACTGGGAGCAGAACACCGATCCGAACTTCAAGGCCAACCATTACCTGGAGCCCGTCCCGGTGGCCGACACCGCCTCCGAAGGGTACATGGACGAGTGGATCTGCTACGGCAAGGTGAACGGCTGGCAGTGCGTGACGGCCAAGGAACTGACCGTCGACCCCGGCGCGAAGGTCACCGTGCCGGATAACGGCGCCTACTGCCTCATCACGGTCGAGGGCGAGGGGCACATCAACGGGCTGCGTCTGACGTGCCCGAAACTCATCCGTTTCCATGACCTCACGGAAGACGAGGTCTTCGTGACCGAATCGGCCGCCAAGGACGGCGTGGTGTACGAGAACACGTCGGACTGCGAGCCGCTCGTCGTCCTGCGGTACTTCGGGCCGGAGGTGAACCCCGACGCCCCGGAAGTGGGTGAGGCGAACGGATAGGCAATCGGCAGTCGGCAACAGGCAACAGCAGAACGGCAACGACGCCTCACGCAAAGCCGCAAAGGCGCAAAGACGGCAACGGCCAAAACGGCAAAGGCGATGGACTTGAGTAACGGCAACGACCACGGCTGTCATGCTGAGGAGCCTGCAGGGCGACGAAGTATCTCGCCTTGTTGCCGTTGTCTTTTCCCGGTCTTTCGTTGTTGCTGTTTGCGGTCTTAGCGGCTTTGCGCCTTTGCGTGAGGTATGCCGTTCGTCGTTTTGCCTTGGCGTGAGGAACGAACCGCGCGACAGGAGGCCCTCATGAGCGATCATCCCAACACCTACCCCAAACTCCACAACGCGGCCTGGCCCGGCGTGGTCGGCAAGGGCGACGGCGGCGAGCCGCCCATCGACCTCGACACGATGCTCGACCTGACGGCCGCCGCCGAGGTCGACGGCGTGCGGTTCGACGGGGTGGACCTCTTCCTGTTCGCCCCGCACGTGGACATCGACGCCTCCGACGACGACCTCAAGGCCCTGGCGGACAAGGTGGCCGCCAAGGACCTCGTCATCGGGTCGGTCGTGGCGCCCGTGTGGCCGCCCACCGGCGGGGGCAGCGCCATGGGCGACGAGAGCGAGCGGAAGAAGTGGCTCGGCCAACTCGAGAAGGGCCTCCGCATCGCCACCAAACTGCGCGAACTCGGCATCCGCCCCTACGGCGTCGTGCGGATGGACTCCGCCGGCGACCCCGGCACGTGGGCCGAGGACCCGGAGGGCAACCAGCAGCGCATCGCCGAGACGTTCCGCCAGGGCGCCCGCATGGCCGAGGACCACGGCGAACGCCTTGCCGCCGAGGGCGAAATCTGCTGGGGCGGCATGCATTCCTGGAAGACGATGCTCGACCTCCTGGAGCGCGTCGACCGGCCGGAGGCCCTCGGGTTCCAGGCCGACATGGCCCACACGCTCCTGTACCTCCTGGGCTACAACGCCCCGGAAGACGCGATCCTCGACCGCGAGGCGGACCTTTCGAGCCGCGACGTCATCGACTCTGGGCTCAAGACCCTGACCGACGCCCTCCGCCCGTGGACGATCGACTTCCACGTCGCCCAGAACGACGCCACCGTGCACGGTTCCGGCTCGCACGACAAGACGGGCCGGCACTGTCTGCCGAACGATCCGAACGGCAAACTCGATATCCCGCACCACGCGGGGTTCTGGATGCGTGACGAGGACGGAACCTTGGCCAAGGCGTTCTCGCACGTCTGCTGGGACGGGTGCATGTTCCCGAACGACGTGATGATGAAGCCGGAGACGTGGAACGAGATCCTGGGCGTGATGCTCGACGTCCGCGACGCGCATGGATGGACATAGGATGGCAGGCAACAGTAATGTAGGCCGCGGCAACGCCGCGGCTTCCAACGGAAACCATGCCGCGGCGCGCCGCGGCCTACGTATCGCCGGTCGTACGCAAACGTGAATCCGGAGCAACAGGAGCACGCACAATGGCCAAGCCACTGAACGTCGGCATCATCGGGTACGGGTTTATGGGGCGGACGCATGCCAACGCGTACCGGCGGGCCCCGAACTTCTTCGACCTGCCGCGCGAGCCCGTCCTCAAGGTGGCGTGCGGCCTGGAGGAGGACGAGGTCAAGGCCTACGCCGATACCTGGGGCTTCGAGTCGGCCGTCACGGACTACCGTAAGGTCCTTGACGACGACGCCGTCGACGTCGTGGACATCTGCGTGCCGAACAACGTGCACGCGGAGATCGCGATCGCGGCGGCCGAGG
>CAZNYC010000029.1:0-5264 GCA_964577175.1 uncultured Anaerolineales bacterium | reverse complement strand
GACATCTGCGTGCCGAACAACGTGCACGCGGAGATCGCGATCGCGGCGGCCGAGGCCGGAAAGGGCATCATTTGCGAGAAGCCCCTCGCCCTCGACGCCGCCCAGGCCCGCACCATGGTCGAGGCGGTCGAGAAGGCGGGCGTCCCGAACATGGTCTCGTTCAATTACCGCCGGGTGCCGGCCGTGACACTGGCGAAGCGGCTCATCGAGGAAGGCAAACTCGGCCGCATCTTCCATTACCGGGCCAACTTCCTCCAGGATTGGACCATCTCCGCCGACGTGCCGCAGGGAGGCATGGCCACCTGGCGACTCGACGTGAAGGCGGCCGGCAGCGGTGTGACCGGCGACCTGCTGGCCCACTGCATCGACACGGCCATGTGGCAGAACGGCCGCATCACCGCCGTCAACGCCGTCACCGAGACCTTCATCAAGGAGCGCAAACACGCCGAGACCGGCAAGGTGGAGGAGGTGGGCATCGACGACGCCTGCACGTTCTTCTGCCGGTTCGACAACGGGTCGCTCGGCAACTTCGAGTCGACGCGGTACGCGCGCGGCCACAAGGCGCTGTACACGTTCGAGATCAACGGCGAGCACGCCTCCATCTGGTGGAACCTGCACGATATGCAGTGGCTGTGGTACTTCGATCACGGCGACGAAGAGAAGGTGCGCGGCTGGCGGAAGGTCCACATCACCGACCCGGGCGGCGACCATCCGTACATGGACCACTACTGGGTGCCGGGCCTGACGATCGGCTACGGCGAGACGTTCGTGCACCAGGTGGCCGAGTTCATCACCGCGGCCGAGAAGGGCGAGCCGTGCTCGCCGACGTTCCGCGAAGCGCTCGAGACGCAGAAGGTGTGCGACGCGGTCCTGGAGTCGGCGAAGTCCAGCACGTGGGTCGAGGTGCCGGAGGAATAGCCTGAGGTTTGGCGCGGCGGGTCTCCGCCCCCGCCGCGCACAGCGCCGTTTTCGCCGCGACTCGAAGAGGAGCGCGCTCGGCTTTGCCTCGCGGCAGAAAGGCGCGCATGAAAACGCGCGGCGCCGATGGGCTCGGCGCCGCGCGTTTCGTCACTCGGTCGGCAAGCGATGCTACTTCTCCGCCTCGCCCATCCACCCCCCCTTGATGAGTTCGCCCGTCTTGCGGTTCCACCGCACGTCGCGGGTGGCGATCCGGTGCTTGCCGTGGCAGTCCGTGCACACCTTCTTTACCTCGCCTTGCTTCGGGGCGAAGATGTCAACGTGATGGTCCTTGCGCGAGAGTTTGTCGGCCGGGTGGCACTTCATGCACGAGTCGATGATCGCGTCGCGGGGGTACATGATGTCGGGCGGCGTGATGTTGTTCTCGTCGGCGCAGTGGGCGTTGGAGGGGCCGTGGCACTTCTCGCATCCCACGCCGTGGGCGGCATGGATGACGGAGAGTTCCTCGTTCCGGAAGTTGCCGTGACAGACGAGGCACCGCGAGTTGTCGACCCGCTCGTCGGGGTCGGCGTCGACGACGGCCTCGGGCGGGTCGTCGTCGATGCCGAGGAGGGCGGCCGCCTCGGCGCTGTCCAGGCGGAGCGGTTCCCCGCCGCCGCTGGCCGACGTGCTGTCCGGCTTCGTCTTCGCCGCGCCCGACCCTGGATTCGTGCCGGAGGCGTCGACGGTCACGGCCGGGTCGTCCTCGGTGGCCGAACCCTGGCATCCCGCGACCAGGGCGGCCGCGAGCAGCATCGCGATCCATCGCATCTTCTGCATCGTCGCTCCTTCTTTGCCTCACACAAGACGATAAAGACAAACGGCGTGCCTCACGCAAAGGCGCAAAGCCGCAAAGACGGCCAAAGACAAAGGCGGATAACCTGGAAAAGGCAACAGCGTTCATTCAGGTCGCAGGCTTTGATCGCCTCGGCCAGCCTTTGTGGTTTTAGCGCCTTGGCGCTTTTGCGTGAGGCGCCGTTGTCGTTTTGCCGTTGCCGTTCGCCTGTTGCCCGTCCCCTGTTCCCGGTTGCCTGGCGTTACACGTATTCCCAGTCCCGGAGCCATTCGTACCCGCGGGGCAGGTTGGCCCAGGCGTCGTCCATGAGGCGGTCGACCTCGGCCTTTTCCTCCTTCGGCATGTCAAGCGTCCGGTACTCGGTGACGGCCTTGGCCACGTTGTCCACCTGGTGCTTGCTGATGAGGCCGGGAATCGGGGCCGTGATCTCGTTGTTCACCAGGATGTACCGGAGCACGAGGCGGGCCCGCCGGTCGTCCTCCTCGGCGTGCGGGCTGTCCGGGGCGGAGTTACCCTTGAAGATGGAGTTCGACGCGAACGGCTTGATGCCGAAGGTGCCCACGTCGCACCGCTCGACGGCGTCGAGGAGGCTTTCCTTCGAGCCCGTGGGCCCGTCGCCGTGCGGTATCCGCTTCGTCTTGGCGGTGTACGGGAACAGGATGACCTCGATCTGGGGGAATTGCTCGATCATCATCTTGGCCCACCGGCGGTCGTGCGTCGAGATGCCGATGTGGCGGGCCTTGCCCTGCTTCTTGGCCTTTTCCAGGGCGGCGACGATCTCGCACGAGGTGTTGAAGGTGTGCCGGCCGCCCGGTTCGAAGCAGGTGATCCGCCAGAGGTCGGTGTACTCCTCGCCGGCGTCGCCGAGCAGGCTCTCGAAACTCTCCATGAGTTTGTCGGCCGTGCGGTACTCCGGGTTCCGGGGCTCGCGGCCGCAGTGGGAGAGGGCCAGGTACATCTGGTCGCGCCGGCTCTTCAGGGCCTTCGCGTAGGCGATAACCTCGGGGCGGCAGCAGGCGTCCACATAGTTGATGCCGCGCTCCAGGCACCGCGTGACGACCTCGCGACGGTTCTGGTCGAAGTCCTGGTCCATCACGTTCACGCGTTTCCAGTGACCGCCCAGGCACACGGCCGAGACCATGCGGTCGGTCTTGCCGAGGCGGCGGTAGACCATGTCGGGGTTGTGGCTGAGGATTTTGGAGGCGTCGGCGGCCGAGGCCTTCCCGGCGGCGGCGGCGGTGGCGGCCACCCCGGCTGCGGCGGCGGCCTGGTGGAACTGGCGGCGGGTCAGTTTCGAGTCGGACATATCCCTGCGCTCCCTTCGTCTGGTATCGTGCGCGACCCGTAGGGCTCGCGCGTGATCGACGCGCTCGGCTTCGCCTCGCGGCTAAACGGGCGATGCCGTTGTCATGTGCCCTTTGGCTTTTCGCCGTTCGCCTGTTGCCTGTTCCCCGTTCCCTGTTGCCGGTCGTTCAAACGTATTCCCAATCCTTGAGCCATTCGTAATCGGGGCCGAGTTTCGTCCAGGCCTCGTCCATGGCCTCTTCGAGTTCCCTGGCCTCGGCGACGTCGAGTTGGCGGCGTTCCTGGACGGCCTTGGCCACGTTCTCCACCTGCTCGGGCGTGATGAGGCCGGGAATCGGGCCGGTGATGACCGGGTTGCACAGGATGAACCGGATGGCCAGGCGGGCCCGCCGGTCGTCGGCTTCGGCCTCGGCGTGGCCGGGCGTGGAGTCGCCCTTGAACAGCCGGTTCGACGAGAACGGCTTGATGCCGAAGAAGCCCACCTGCTGCTTCTCGAGGGTGTCGAACAGGCTGTCGCCCGGCATCTTCTTCGTCTTGGCGGTGTAGGGGGTGACGATGGAGTCGACGATCTCGGGGTATGTCTCGATCATCATCTTGATGTGCGGCCGGTCGTGGCTGGAGAACCCGGTGAAGCGGGCCTTGCCCTGCTTTCTGGCCTTGGCGAGGGCCTCCATCATCTCCTCGACCTCGGCGTCGGAGTGTTTGCTGGACCGCTCGTGCATCGTGATGCGCCAGAGGTCCACGTACTCCAGCCCCGTCTCGCGGAGGCCCTTGTCCAGGGCGTCGAGGAGTTTCTGGGTCATCCAGCCGGCGGGCTTGGACTTGCCCTGCTTCTCGGCCTTCTTCATCTGGTTGTGGAGCGACCGCATCTCCTCCTGGTACCAGGAGAAGCCGAAGTACATCTTGTCGCGCCGCCCCTCGAGGGCCTTGGCGTAGGCCCGGCACTCCTGCGTGGTGCAGGCGTCGAGGTAGTTGATGCCGACCTCGATGCACTTCGAGACGACGTCGCGGCGGTTCTTCTGGAAACCGGGGTCGTTGATGTCGAACCCGAGCCACCCGCCGCGCCCCTTGTTGCACGAGGGCACGACCTTGTCGATGCGTTTCCAGTGACCGCCCAGGCACGCTGCCGATACCATGAGGCCGGTCTTGCCCCAGGGCCGGTACTCCATGTGCTCGTTATAGTTGAGGATCTTTTTCTTGTCGGCGGCCGAGAGGTTGGACGCGGCCATACCGGCGGCGGCCCCGGCCGCGGCCGCGGCGCTCGTCCGGACGAAGTCGCGACGCGAAAACTGTTTGCCCGCCATGGTCAGCCTCCTTCTGGTGTCCCCGTGTGGGTTGAACTGTAAACGCGCATCGGGCGTGTGTCAAGTCGCCGGATCGTTCGTGCCACGCGCGCCCCGGCGCCGGCCGGACGCGTGTCCCGCCGCGCCTACCGGTACAAGCGCGGTGGGTACGGAGCCCCACCGCGCTGGCGGCAGAAAGCGTCGGCGGTCTACTTCTCCGCCTTCGGCACGAGCGGCGGGGTGGGTTTGGCGCCGGGCTCGATCGGCCGGATCTCGAGCCGCTTCAGGTGAATCTCCATACCCTTGAACTTCTCGCCCCCGTGGACCTGGATGCCGACGGGCCCCTTGGCGTGGGCGTCGTTCTGGCAGTCGCCGGTCTTCGTGCCGTTCAGCCACAGCATGATGCGATCGCCGGCCGCGTACACCTGGCCCTCGTTCCAGCCGTCGCGGTGCTCCAGTTCCTCCTTGAGGTTCCGGGTAATGAACGTCTTGGGCCAGCCGGGCATGTACAGGGTGCCGCTGAAGCCGACGGGGTTCTTCCATTTCAGAATGTCGTACTGGTACTTGCCGCGGAACCAGACACCGCTGTTGGCCGGCCACTTGACCTTGTAGGTGAATCGGAGTTCGAAGTCCTCGTACGCCTTCTCGGTGTAGAGGTCGCCGCCGCGCCCGTCGGTCTGGGTGCCGAGGAGATGGCCGTCGCCCGTCACCTTCCAGACGGCGTGGCCGGTGGCCTTCCAGTCTTTCAGGTCCTTGCCGGGCAGGAGGGAGGTCCAGCCGGCGTCCTTGGCGGTCGCCCTGGCGGCGGTTCCGGTGGAGGCGGTCGTCCCGGTTGTGCCGTCGGCGGTGCACGAGGCGGCGGCCAAGGCGGCGGCCAGCAGGGTCATCAGCGTGGCGGTGGGTCGCATCGGGTCGGTCTCCTT
>CAZNYC010000028.1:0-35946 GCA_964577175.1 uncultured Anaerolineales bacterium | reverse complement strand
AACGTCACCACGAGGTCCTTGCCGTCCTTCTCCGAACCGATGGCCTTGCAACCGCCCGGGCCGGAAGGAACGGCGGGAACGGTGGAAGTCCGATTTCCTGGCCACGCCCGACGCCTCGGGTCGCGTCGTGGACTTCCACGCCCTCAGGCACTCTTTTCTCACGCGGCTGGCCCGCTCGGGGCTCGCCCCCGCCGTGGCGAAGAGCCTCGCCCGCCACTCGACCATTACGCTCACGATGGACCACTACACCCACACGCTGATCGAGGACGAGCGGTCGGCGCTGGCGCGGTTGCCGGGGCTGGGAGCGAAGGGTATCCCGGAGGAAAACGGACGGGCCACTGGCACCGACGACGCCCTGCCCCACCGCTAGACCTGCCCAGCCAAAACCCAACGCCAGAGTGTCAGGCCGCCTGCCTCCGTCTTCGACGGGCCAGCAGACCGAAGCCGCCGAGGGCCAGCAGGGCCAGCGTCGCGGGCTCGGGCGTGACGATGAAGTCGTCCAGCCGGACGAGGCCCGCGCCGTCGATTTCCATGAACACGCCGACCGCGTCGACCGTGCCCGCGAGGTCCGACGACGCGGTCGCCCCCAGCGAGAGCGACGTGCCGGGGTCCACCTCCAGCATACGCCACGCCGAGGCGTCGGTCACGACGTCGAGCGAGACCTGCTCGGCGTTCGTCCAGTTGCTGTAGCCGATACCCGCGGGGTCGATGCCGAGGGCGTCGTCGCTGGCGTACCACTGGTCGCCGATGAGGAGAGCGAATCGGACGCGGTCGTCGGTGGACTTGTTGTTGAGGCGGGCGGAGATCGTCTCCAGGTCCGCCACCTCGACGCCCGGGCCGTCGTCGGTCCAGGCGAAGCCGACGGTGTCGGCGCCGCTAGGGATGCCGGCCAGGAAGAAGCCCGTGTCGCCGAGGGTGGAGTCGGCGATGCGGAGGCCGTCGCCGCTGTCGCGGTCGTTCGAGCCGTCCGCGCCGGGGCCGAAGAGGGCGGTCCAGTGCTCGCCCGTGTTGGCGTTGTAGGCGTTGATGGAGATGTTGTTGGACCCGACGGTGTTCTCGAAATCGGTGAGCAGGATCGTGCCGGGCGGCGGAGGCGGCCCGGCGTTCAGGAGGGCCAGGTTGGCCGATTCGTGGGCCTGGAGCATCTCGGACTCCGTGAGGGCCCGGTCGAAGACCGCCAGGCCGCCGATGGCCCCGCGCATCGGCTCGCCGAAGAAACTGCCGCCGGAGTACCGCGAGCCGACGGTGAAATCCGCCCCGCCCTGCGGCTTGGTTTCGCTGTGGATCGCCGGGTCGTACTCGAAGATCGGCTTGCCGTGATAGTACGGGTTCATGCCGCGATCCTCACCGCCGGGCCCCTCGTCGGTGAAGTAGGAGTCGGTCCGGTTGTCGGCGTCGGGGTCGACGGGGCGCTCCTCAAACGCGCCGTTGTAGAAGGCCCGGATGTAGTCGGAATCGTAGGTGAAACCGACGGAGACCCACGTCCCGGTTTCGACGGTCGAGTCGCTGGCGGCGTAATCGACGCACCAGGGCATGGCGGAACCGTCGGCCCGCCGGCTGACGCCGCCCTCGGCGGAGATGTGCGGCGTGACCTGGTCGTTGCCGCCGTACATCGGCATGTCCATGAGGAGGGCGTACTGGCGGCTGCCGACGTCGTCGTAGGCCCCGCCGCCCTCGTACCACATGCCGGCCACGGTCTTGGACATGGTATCGAGTCTAATGAAGGCGATCATGCTGACCTCGGCGGCCGCCCCGTTGATATTGAGGTCGCCGGTATCGGCGTACGGAAGGCGCAGGTAGTGCTGACCGTCGAAATGAGCGGCATGGCCGGAGAACGGTCCTTCGTCCAGCCGCCCGATCGTGGGGGCGGCCCCGGCCTTGGCCACTTCGCTCAGCGGATGCGATGACGGCGTACCCTGGGAGACGCGCTGCTGGCCCGGGGCCTCGCCGAACGTCCAGAACCCGACGAGGTCGGGAATCGATTCGATCTGGGAGGCGTCTCCGGTGGCCACGCCCGCCGCGGCGGCGCCCGCCGCCGCCAGGGCCACCAGTCCGCCAACGCCGTATACAACGATTCGTGCGAAACGTGTCATGGCAGGCTCCATTTCCCAACGCGGTGCAGGTGAGAAACCGCCGTCGCCGCAGCGCCTCAGCGCCGGCGGCGGCGGAAGGCGAGACCGCCGGCCCCAAGCCCCAACAGAACGAGGCTGGCGGGCTCCGGCGTGACCGTGAAGTCATCGAGCCGCACGAGCCCCTCGCCGTCGATCTCCATGAAGAGGCCGAACGCATCGACCCCGCCCGCGAGACCCGACGACGCGGTGGCGCCCAGCGCCAGCGACGTGCCAGGATCCACCTCCAGCAGCCGCCACGCCGAGGCGTCGGCCACGACGTCGAGCGAGACCTCCCGGGCGTTCGACCAGTTGTTGAAGCCGACGCCGGCCGGATCGATGCCGAGGGCGTCGTCGCTGGCGTACCACTGGTCGCCGATGAGGAGGGCGAAGCGGACGCGGTCGTCGGTGGAGGCGTTGTTCAGGACGGCGGACATCGTATCGAGATCCGAGACGTCGACGGCCGGGCCGTCGTCCGTCCAGGCGAAAGCGACGGTGTCGGCGCCGCTCGGGATGCCGGCCAGAAAATACCCTTGGTTCGGAACGGTGGAGTCAGCCATCCGGAGGCCGTC
Organism: uncultured Anaerolineales bacterium; assembly: GCA_964577175.1. Classification (GTDB taxonomy): domain Bacteria; phylum Planctomycetota; class Phycisphaerae; order FEN-1346; family FEN-1346; genus BS750m-G62. The sequence continues at coordinate 33,266 of CAZNYC010000028.1, read as the reverse complement.
GCCGCTCGTGCGGTCGTTCGAGTCGTCCGCCCCTGCGCCGAAGACGGCCTGCCAGTGCTGCCCGGTATTCGCGTTGTACTGGTTGATGGACACGTTCGAGGTGCCGTGGGTGTTCTCGTAATCGACGTACACGAGATCGCCCGTGCCGGGAAGACTGCCCTCCACGATCTCCATGCTGTTCAGGACGCCGATGTAGGAATCGCACCGGTCGAAGACGTACAGGTTGGGCGCGGCCGCATCGAGCGTGACGGTGAACTTCAGGTAGTTGTCGCGTTCGACCCAGTTGCCGGCCGGCGCGGCCGTGCTGTTCGGCCGGGGAGCGGTGGGGGCGGTGGTCCAGTCGGTGACGTCGGCCGCACCCGTGGCCCAAGCCGTCTGGTACGTCTTGCCGGCGTTGGCGCCGGTGTCGCCGCGGAACCCCGTCAGGTAGACGTCGTAGGTGCCGAGAGCGAGCCCCTTGACGGCCAGGGCGACGCCCTCCGTGCTCCCGCTGTCGCGGACGACGTGGTCGGTGCCGAGGTCGGAGTTGAAGAGGGCGTAAGTGGGGCTCCCGCTGTAGGAGGCCGCCTTCGTGGCGAGGCTGTAATCGACCGTCTTGCTGCCAGCGGCCGTCTCGACGCCGAAATCGACCTCGAGGCCGGCGACGGCAACGCCGTCCTCGTCCACGAACCCCGAGGTCTTGTCCGTGGCGAAACTGTTCCACGAACTGCCCGTGACCGCCCCGTCGGCGTGGGCGGGAGAATCGGTGCCCGTGTACGCCGTGGAGCCGAAGTCGAGAAGGAGCCCGGCCTCGGCCGCCGAGACCGTCAGCAAGGCCGCGAGAACCGCCACGCACACCCGTATCGCAACGCGCATCATGGGTTTCCTCCCAAAAAAGATAGACCCCGGAAGAGGATAATCCTCCCCCGGGGTCCGCTCCATCTCACCGAATAACCCCGTGTTTTCCTGCTGTATTATACCTGAAAGGAGCGGGTTGTCAAACGCGGGAGGGTCTGGAGCAGTTCAACCTTGGGTGGTGGCGCGGCGGTTCCGGGCAACCGCCGCGGGCGATGCCGCCCACGTTTTGCGCGACGCGGCCGGACGCGTGGCGGACTTCCACGCCCTCAGGCACTCTTTTCTCACGCGGCTGGCCCGCTCGGGGCTCGCCCCCGCCGTGGCGAAGAGCCTCGCCCGCCACTCGACCATTACGCTCACGATGGACCACTACACCCACACGCTGATCGAGGACGAGCGGTCGGCGCTGGCGCGGTTGCCGGGGCTGGGAGCGAAGGGTATCCCGGAGGAAAACGGACGGGCCACTGGCACCGACGACGCCCTGCCCCACCGCTAGACCTGCCCAGCCAAAACCCAACGCCAGAGTGTCAGGCCGCCTGCCTCCGTCTTCGACGGGCCAGCAGACCGAAGCCGCCGAGGGCCAGCAGGGCCAGCGTCGCGGGCTCGGGGGCGGCCCCGAAGTACACCGAGTACGCCTCCGACGGCTCGTACGTGCCCAGATCGTCGATCAGCCGGAATCGGAATTCGTAGCACGCATCGGGATCACTGTAGACGTTGAACCACATGTGGGCATGGTGTTCGGGCAACGCGCTGAGCGAGAACGTGGCGCCGTCATACGTGCACACGGCATTCCAGGAACTGTCCACGATATCGAGCCCGGGCGTGGCGCCCAGGCGCTCGACGTGAATGTCGTAGTCCTGGAGCGGTGTGCCGGCCAGCTGCGGGTCGTCTATCTCGCCGAACCCCGGCTCGTCCGAGGTGTAGCCCCAGCCTGCGTCGACAAACTCGTACCACGTCTGGCCGGTATTCGGAACATCCCAGTCGGGATTCCAGTGCCGGTACACTTGGCTGGTGTCCATGACGAGGGTGCCCCCCGTCTGGCCGATCTTGATGTGGTCCAGCGTGCAGCCCGCACGGGCGGGGAGCGGGGCCACGGCCACGAGTCCTGCAACGGCTATCACAATGGCGGTCCATCGCATGTCAACGTCTCCTTTCAATAGCGCGCGCCGGTCAGTACTGGCGCATGTCCGACCACTCCGGCGCACGCTTGGGGTTCCAGAGGTTCACCTCGTTCTTTTCCCAGGTTTCCTCCAGGGTCAATGTGTCGACGTGGCCGTCGAGGAACAGGTAGTTGGCGCGGCCGCTATGGCGGTCGTGCGCCACGCTGTTCTTGACATCGAGTTCGCCAATCCAGCGCTCGGTGTGGACGTGGTCGGCACCGAGCGCGCCGCGGGGCGATTCGCAGACGTAGATCGTCGCGGACGGCTTCGGGACCGAGTCGAGCGTGGGGTACGCTGTATCCATCCGGCCGTTGGTGGCGTAACTGGACCATCGATACTCCTCCCAGGTGGACGCATCCTCGGGCGGATACTGCCAATCGATGAATCGCAGGTTCTCCGTGGGGTCGCTGGGACAGCGGTACAGCAGTTTGTTGCCGGCGTACGGCTGGAGGGCGTTCAGCCACCACTCCTTTTGGGCGGCCTTCGCGTAAGGGCACGAACTGGGGGGCAGACGGAAGTCCCACGCCGCGGCGTACGCCCGGACCGCCAGGCCGATCTGCCGCATGTTGTTGGCACATTGCCGCGTGTTCGCCGACTCCATCGCCCCGCTGAGCGCCGGCACCATCAGCGCGGCCAGAATGCCGATGATGGCAATCACGATCAGGAGTTCGACGAGCGTGAACCCCGGAGAGGGCGCCGCGGTGAAGCGGCGCCCCCTGGGGATGCCTTTTCGTGAGGCGGTCATCGCCGTGTCCACCGTGTCCGGCGCCGACGCCGGGCCAAAAGCCCCGTGCCGCCGAGCGCCAGCAGCACCAGGGTGGCGGGCTCGGGCACCGTCACGAACGTCATCGTGTAATCCTCCGACGGGGCGTAACCCGTCGTGCCCAAGTCCACGGCCTTGAAGGTGGCCGAGAACGTCTCGCCGGGTCCGGCCGCATCCGCCACGAACCGCAGGTGGTGGCCGAAACGCCACGCCCCCAGCGTGCCGTCTTCGCTGTAATGGTCGTCCGACCACCCTTTGCCGTGGGCGGTGTCGAAGACGACCCGGTCGCCATCGGAAACCAGGACCTGCTCGGACCAGTCGAACGCATACATGGAGAAGCCGTCGTCGAACGTAACCCGCTCCAGGGCGACGAGCCAGCCCGGCTCCGCGGCGGGGTCCGTCCCGCCGAGTTGCCAGTTGCCGTGGGGCGGGTGCCCGCTGTGCCAGCAGTACAGGTCCTCGCTCCAGTACCGGCCGGTGAACGGGCCGGAGTCGATGGGCACCATCGGGAGGGACTCGCCCCAATCGGGCCAGCCCGGCGTGCCGGGCATCGCGAAGAACCAGAGTTGATCGTCGTCCGCCGTGCCCGACGTCTGGTCCTGGTTTCGACCGATGTGGGTGTGGGCGTGGCCGGCGAAAACGGTGGCCGGCACCAACGCAAGCAGCGCGCACGCCACCGCATACCATTCGGAACGTAACTGCATGGGGAATCTCCTCGCTAAACGTCACCTGCCGCGCAGCGCTTCTCACGGGACGCGCAGCACGGACCCTCGCGTGTGAGAAAATGCACTCGGGAGGAATCAGGCAACGGCGGGAGGAGCGCGCGGGCCCAGCAGGGAAAGGCAGGGATCGATACGGACGACGTGTTCCAGGGAGATGACGAACCGGCGGGCGGGCTGCAGGTCCGCCTGCTCCCAGGAAGGAAGCGGCGCCTGCTTGAGCTTCACGTGCGCGATGAACGAGCAGATCGGGCACTCCCGCCCCATCCGCGTGGGTGACGGCACGCGGGTGGCGTCATGCGCAGCCGGCCGCGCGCATACAACCGTCCGGGTTTGCACTCCACCGCCCTCACCGGGTCGGCGGCCACAAACCTCACCATCTGAACCGGCCGCATGAACCGAGCAGCAGTGGCGCTCACTCTCGTGGAATTGGGGATGGGCGACGTGGGCGACGACGGAGACGCAGAGCATCCCCGCCAGGGCGACCCCACTGACCGATTTGCGCACCCTGCTTGAACGCATCGCCGCCTCTCCCCGGGCTTGGCGTTTCTACTATACCCTATGGCCCCGGCCGAGTCAAATGTGACCGGCGGAACGTCGGGCCAATGTGCCCGAGACCGGAACCCGGTCCCTGCCCGTCCCATGCTCAAGCGAGCCTCGCCATCATCCGGAGCCACGGGTCTCTTCAGCCCCCCGTGCCGGTTGTCGTGCCCTGCCCGGAAAAATCCCGGATTTTGCGCCTTGACAGACAACCAAAGCGCGTGTAGAGTTTGGGTCATCAAACAATTGGGTGGGACGAAACCGCCGAAAGGGACCCATGAGCGAGGCGATGGACCTGACGCCGCAGTCCGAGGACTACCTGGAGGCCATTTTCCGGGCCATCGCCCAGAAGGGTATTGCCCGGGCGGGGGAGATCAGCCGGCGGCTCAGCGTCCACAAATCGACCGTCACGGCCGCCCTGAAAGGCCTGGCCGAGAAGGGGCTCGTCAACTACGCCCCCTACGAGCCGGTCACGCTGACGCCGGCGGGCCGGCGGGTGGCCGAGGAGGTCTCCCGCCGCCACGAGGCCATCCAGCGGTTCCTCGTAGACGTCCTGGCCGTGGGCCCCGCGGCGGCGGACGAGAACGCCTGTCGGATGGAGCACGCCATGGACTCCGACGTGGCCGACCGGCTGCTGCGGTTCATGGATTTCGTCAAACGCTGTCCCCGCGGCGGCGAGAAGTGGATACGTGGCTACCGCCATTTCTGCGAGGAAGGGCCCCAGGGCCGACACTGTGAGCCCTGTATCGAGGGATGCCTGGCGGATTACCGCAGGAGCCGGGCTGGGCAAGACCAGGAAGGGACGGGCACGATGACGACGCTGGATCAACTCAAGCCCGGCGAGAAGGGCAAAATCGTTCGCGTCGGCGGCAAAGGTGGGGTGGCCCGCCGCATCGCCGATATGGGCGTCGTCCGTGGCACGCCGGTCGAGGTGCTGCGCGTCGCCCCGCTGGGCGACCCGATCCAGATCAAGGTGAAAGGCTACGATCTGTCGCTTCGAAAGGAGGAGGCCGCGGCGATCCGTGTCGAGCAATCTTGAGGCCGGGAACCCGGAGGCCCGCGAACGCTTGGCACCCGCGGCAGGCGAAGCACACGCTGCATCGCCCTCTCGCGCGGCGCCGTCTGGACGAAGAATCTCTTTTTTTGGGACCGGAGTTTGATGACTCAAACAGAAACACAACACGAATACGGAGACCGTCCGATGGGCACCCACCCCAAGCCGCGCGGCGAGAAGCCGATCATCGTGGCCCTGGCAGGCAACCCGAACTCCGGCAAGACCACCCTCTTCAACGCCCTGACCGGGACCCGCCAGCACGTGGGCAACTATCCGGGCGTCACGGTCGAGAAGAAGGAGGGCCGGTTCCGCCACGGCGGGCGGCAGGTCCAGGTGATCGACCTGCCCGGCACCTACAGCCTGACGGCCTACACGCTTGAGGAGGTCATCGCGCGGAACGTCGTCATCCACGAGCGGCCGGACCTCGTCGTCGACGTGGTGGACGCCTCGAACCTGGAGCGCAACCTGTACCTGGCCACCCAATTCATGGAACTCGGCGTGCCGCTGGTGCTGGCCTTCAACATGAGCGACGTGGCCGAGGCCCGCGGCCACGCCATCGATACGGACCTGCTCTCCCGCCTGCTCGGCGTAACCGTCGTGGAAACGGTCGGCCACAAGGGCAAGGGTCTGGATGCCCTGAAGGACGCCATCGTCGAAGAGGGGGTAGCCGCGTCGCCGCGGACCCCGGCGCGGGTCACCTACGGGGAGGAGATCGAGCGGGAACTGGCGCCCATCGCCGACCACCTGGCCGGGAACCCGGACCTCGCGGCCACGTTCGACCCGCGCTGGCTGGCGGTCAAGTTGCTCGAAGGCGACGAGGAAATTCTGCACCATGTGTCAGATGCCACGGGCGAGGACGCGTTCCTTCTGGGGATGGTCGAGGCGGCCCGGCGGCGCATCGAGCGCGACTTCGGCGACGCGCCGGAGATCTTCCTGGCTGACCGCCGGTACGGCTTCATCTCCGGGGCTTGCCAGGAGGCCGTCCGCACCACGGTGGAGTCGCGGCACTCGTGGTCCGACCGCATCGACACGGTGGTCACGAACCGCGTGCTCGGCCTGCCCATTTTCCTGGGCCTGATGTACCTGGTGTTCAAAGTAACCTTCACAGTGGGCGAGCCGCCCATGGGATGGATCGAAACGGGGGTCGGCTGGCTGGGCGAGGCGGTCTCGGGGTTCTGGCCGGCGGGGTCCGAGAGCGCCCTGGAGTCGCTGCTCGTCGACGGCGTCATCGGCGGCGTGGGCGGCGTCCTGGTGTTTCTGCCGAACATCCTGCTCCTCTTCCTCGCCGTCGCCATCCTCGAGGACTCCGGCTACATGGCCCGGGCGGCGTTCGTCATGGACCGCCTGATGCACAAGATCGGCCTGCACGGCAAGTCGTTCATCCCGATGCTCATCGGATTCGGCTGCACGGTGCCGGCCATCCTGGCGACGCGGACCCTGGAGTCGCGCCGCGACCGGCTGACCACCATGCTCGTCCTGCCGCTGATGAGTTGCGGGGCGCGGCTGCCGATCTACATGCTGTTCATCCCCGCCTTCTTCACCGCGGCCTGGCGAACGCCGGTCCTCTGGGGCCTGTACCTGGTGGGCATCGCGCTGGCGGTCGTCCTGGCCAAGGTGCTTCGCGCGACGCTCTTCAAGGGCGATGCGGCGCCGTTCGTCATGGAACTGCCGCCCTACCGCATGCCGACCGTGCGCGGCACGCTCGTCCATATGTGGGAGCGGGGCTGGATGTTCCTCCGCAAGGCGGGGACGGTGATCGTGGCGATCTCGATCCTCCTGTGGGTCCTGACGAGTTATCCGAAGCCGCCCGAGGCGCACCTCGCCGGGCTGGCCGACGAGGAGCAGGCCCAGGCTGCCCTCTCCTACTCGGTGGCCGGCCGCATCGGCCACACCCTGGAGCCGGTCATGCGGCCGGTGGGCTTCGACTGGAAGACCTCGACGGCCCTCGTGGGCGCCTTTGCCGCCAAGGAGGTCTTCGTCGCCCAACTCGGCATCGTGCACTCGCTCGGCGAGGCCGACGAGGAGTCCGAGCCCCTGCGAGCCGTCCTCCAGCGCGAGTACACGCCTCTCCAGGCCTTCGCGATCATGCTCTTCTGCCTCGTCAGCGTGCCTTGCATGGTCACGGTCGCCACGACCTGGAAGGAGAGCGGTTCGTGGAAGTGGGCGGCCCTGCAGGTCGTGGGCCTGACGGCCTTGGCCTGGGTACTGACAGCCGGGGTGTACCAGATTGGCCTGCTGGTCACGTAGGAAGGGGAAAGCACCGTGTTAGAGACGGCCATTGTGATCGGAATCGTCCTCGCGGCGGCGGGTGTTGTCGGGTACGGCCTCTACCGCAGCGCCGCACGCGGGGAAGGATGCACGGGCTGCACCGGTTGCGGCCCGGACGGCAACGCGTCTTGCCGCGACGGCCGTGACGGCGGCTGTCACGGCCCGTAATCAAGGAAGGTGTACCATGGCACAAGCCGCGTTCTTCGTGAACGACCTGAAGGTCATCGACAAGGGCGGCCACCTGGTGCTCGAAGGCACGCACACGTGCCAGGGCGGCCACGTGATGGACGTGGTCTTCATCAAGGTGCCGGCCTCGCTGAAGCACCTGTTCGCCGGCCTCGAGGGACCGGGGCCGGCAGGGAAGCAGGCACCGCCCAAGAGACCACCGGAGGCGAGTCCCGGCCACAACCGTATTCGGCGCCACTTCGAGGGGAACTGAGTCATGACGGACGAGTCCACGCACGGCCGAGACCGGACGGGAGAACGCCGAGACGGTGCCCCGCGCGCGGCGCCCCGAGTCATCGAGTCGACCCGTCTCTTCGGCGAGCGGCGGGAGGTGGGCATCCGCCACCGCGGGGAGGTCTATCGCCTCCGCGTCACCCGAAACGGAAAACTCATTCTGAACAAGTAGGCCTGCCAAAGCAACCTCACCCAGCCAGCGCGAAGCCAGCCAGGGAGCGAGCGGCACCCCCGTGCCGCCGCTCCCTCTTTTCACGCAGGCCGCAGGCTGGGAAAGGAGGTGCCGCATGACGCAATCTTGAGCCGCACCACGGGGGAGAAAGCCCTGTAACGTACCGTAACCCTGAAGACGTAACACACACACAAGGAGAGAAACCGATGCGAAGCACCCTCAGTAGAATCGCGATTGCCGCCCTTCTCGTGGGTGGACTCATGGGCCAGGCCCGGGTGGATGCGGCCGATTGGACATGGGCCGACGATGTGGCCGCCTGGACCGGCGACGTTCAAAACTACGGCCTGTACGCGTCGCCGGAGTTAATGACCGCGGCCACCGCCTGGTGGTTGACCGGCCCGCCCGACGCCGACCAGAACGATAACGGCTACGGCTGGGATACGCCCGATGACCAGGACACCGTGGCCGGGTGGCGGGCGTCCGGCGCGTGTTCCTTTACCGTCCACTTCGATACGGCGCTGAAGGACCTCGCCGGAGACGATCTCGAGATCGTCACTTACGGCGGCCCCAGCGGGGAGTCGTCCGTCTGGGCCGGCGCCACCGACGTGGAAGAGGATTACGTCCAGGTCGGCACCATCGGCGCCGGTACGGCCGGTCACTTCGACGAACTCTGGTTCGACTTCGCCGGCCTCATGGACGACGTGCACTACGTCAAGATCGTCCGGGAAACCAACGGGCCCCAGACCGGCCGCTTCTTTGACGCCGTCGGCGGCGTCACGCCGGAGCCCGCGACCCTGGGCCTGCTCGGCGCGGGACTTCTGAGCCTGGTTCTGCGCCGCCGCAAGCGATAAGGCCACCTGCCCGCGCCGCGCGCGGTGGTGCCCGACACCACCGCGCCCCGGCGGGGGCAGACATGACGGAAAGGACTCTGGCCATGCCGTTCAACCGTCCGCGTAGCGGTTTCACCCTCGTGGAACTGCTCATCGTCGTCGCCATCGTGGGAGTCCTGGCCGGACTCATCGCCCCGTCCCTGGCCTCGGCCGTGCGCACCGCCCACGAGGTCAGTTGTGCCTCGAACCTGAGAAACATGGCCTTGGCCGTCAAGACGTACGCCTCCCAGCACGGGGGCTGGCTCCCAACCGCCGAACCCGCGAACCTGCAGACGGCCGAGCCCTCCGACCCGCACTATTGGTTCATGAACCCGGCCCTGCTGGAGGCGATGGGCGTCGCACTCGTGGAGGACGAGACCGGCAAAGCGCTCGGCCCGCCGCGCGAGGGCACGGTGCTGATCTGCCCCAGCCACGACGACCCGTGTGTCAGCCGACCGCGGCGCGGCAGAGTCGAGGGCGAGCCACGACCGTACGGGCTGAGTTACGGAATGAACGCCGTCTTCGGCCTGGCCGGCCGGCCGGACCACGTGGACCAGCGCTGCCTCTCGGAGTTCAAGAAACCGTCCGAGACCCTGCTCTTCGCCGACGCGTGGGGCAGGTCGCACGCCCCCGGCGTCGTCTTTTACAAGGGATGCGTGGCGGACCACTGGGCGTATCGCCACAACGGCCGGGCCAACATGGCCTTTCTCGACGCCCACGTGGAGTCCCGCGGCCCCGACGACGTGCCCGTGGGCATGGCCAACCGTTATGAACCGTTCTGGGGGGCGCGGCGGCCATAACCCGCCGCTGAGCCGTTTCGGGCGACCGGCCAGGCCCGCCGTCGTCCGGCGCGTTGCACACCGTTACGATAACCCGAAAGGAAATATCCTATGCAGAAGATTACGTTTCGAGTTACAGTTCTCGTCCTGACCGCCGCCATCCTGATTCCATCCGGCTGCAACACCTCCAGCACCGGCGACGTGTCCGGCCCGAACCCGGAGCCCCTGCGCGTTCGCCGGGCCGACGGAACGACCGAGACCATTACCTTCGCCCAGGCCATGGCATGGCACCACGCCCACGAGACGCCGCACGACGACCATCCCGCCGCCAAGCATGCAGCGCACAGCGAGCATGAGAACGCGCAAGAGGCCGACGGCCTCTGTGCCGGCGTGGCCACCGGGTACCAGGCCATCCGGCACGCCGCCGCCGCGCTCTTTCCGGACACCGTTCCCGACGCGGCAGACCTGGAACTGACCGTTGCCGGTCCCATGCCCGGCCTATGGGACATGCTGGAACTGTACGCCGGCCGGGAACTCGAGCGTCCCCGCGGCCGGGGCGGTGTGTTGTCGCTCGAGAGGTTCACCTTCACGGCCCGGCGCATGTCCACGGGGCGGACGCTCTCGTTCCGCCTCCGCGAAGGGCTGATACCGCCGGAGTTCTTCGCCCTGAAGAACCAGGGCTTCTCCTGTGACCACGCGGAGGTGCGGCGGCTGAAGGAACAGGCCGCCCGGACGATCCTCTCCCGACAGCCGCAGGCGTGCTTCGAACGTCTTAAGGTTCCAGCGCAACAGGCCAAACGTTAGCCGCAGCAGGTGGTAGAAAAGCGAGGCCGCCGGTGCAAGACCCATCTGATGGAGCGAGGGTGGCCTGTCGCCCACACGCGGCGACGGTCAGACTCTTCAGCGCATGATCAGCACGCAGACATCCCGGCATGGTATTCATTATCACGTCAGATATTGCTCTGACAGTTGTGGACCCATGGGGATTCGAACCCCTGATCTGCTGATTGCGAACCAGCCGCACGGGGACCGGCCCAAACAGCAAGAAAGCCGTCTATCTGAACCCAGGCGCGGTGCCGTTCTTTCAGCGCATTTTCAGCGCGCCGCCTGCCCGGGTCGCCCTTCGTTGTCACCGGTTGTCAAGAGATGGAGCCGCGCAAATAAGAAGGCGACGGCGCGCAAGTGTCGTGGCCCGCAACGCTTGCGCGCCGTCGCCCTTGGTTGTCGTTGGTGGGCCACCAGGGACTCGAACCCCGGACCCGCTGATTAAGAGTCAGCTGCTCTGCCAACTGAGCTAGTGGCCCACGGATGCGACATTCTACACGAACCGTCCCTCGTGTCAATACCGCGCCAAAACGGCGCCACGCCACAAACCTCGCAACGTCGCCCGTGCCCATACCGGCCACGCCCCAAGGTATGGCTCGCCGGCAGGGGGCGCGGACGAGATGGGACGCACGCCGATGTGGCGACGCGCCGGTCAGGGGGACACGGGCGGCGCGAACGCCGCATGTCCCGAAAGCCTCACGGCCGCGCGCCGTGGGCCTCGGCCGCCTACCCTCCTGCCGCTCCGGCTGCCGGCGGGAAGGTGACGACGAACTCGGTCCCTTCGCCCGGCGCGCTCGTCACGTCGATCCGGCCGTCGTGCATCTCCACCACCTGCCGGATAATCGTCATGCCGAGCCCCGTCCCGTGGGGGAACGTCTCCTTGGCCTCGCGGCCGCGAAAGAACTCGTCGAAGATGTGCCGCCGTTCATCGTCGGGGATACCCATGCCGGTGTCGGCGACGGCGAGGCGCGGCCGGCCCGCCTCGACACCCACGCGGACGGTCACGCGGCCGTCCTCGGGCGTGTACCGGATGGCGTTGGAGACGAGGTTGTTCACGAGGTCGGTCAGGCTGTCGCGGACACCGAGGACTTCGGCGGAATCGGCTTGGACGTCCAGTCGGAGCCCCTTCTCCTCGGCCCCGGGCCGGAACATCTCGGCGGCGCCGCGGATGATCTCGGCCAGTTCCACGCGCTCGCGGCCCATGGTTTGGGCGGCGGCCCGCAGCCGGCTGTACCGGAGGAGGTCGTCGATGAGGTCGAGCATGTGTTCGGTCCGCGCCGCGGCGCGGGCGACGAGGTCGCGGCCGGGGGCGGCGTCGGGCATCTGCCGCCGGGCCGCCACCAACAGGCTCTGGAGGGCCCCGACGGGGGCGCGGAGTTCGTGGCTCGTCTTGCGCATGAACGAGGACTTGACCTGCTCCAGCGACCGGAGACGGCGGTAGGCGGCCTCGAGTTCCTCCTCACGCTGCCGCAGACGCGTGGCGATGCTCGAGGCCACGAACACCGTCGCGAACACCGCGAACGTCATCGCGAAACAGACCTGGAACACGAACATGCCGTGCTGGCCGGTACCGGGGGCGACGAGCGGCTCGAAGCGGTCGGGGTTCTCGGCCACGAGGACGCGCAGCGGGTAATGGCTGCCCTCGTACAGGAGGAACTCGCCCCATCCGATGGCGTGGATGAGTCCGGCCGCCGCCGCCGCGTACGCGTAGGCCGTCCCTTTCCGGAAGAACTCACTCGCCACGATCATCGGGAAAATGAAGAGGACGATAAAGTGGTTCTCCACGCCGCCGATGACGTGGACGAGGGCGGCGACGGCGAGGAGATCGCACACGACCATGGCGTGGGCCAGCGCCAGGAGCCACCGCTGGCTGATGCGGCCGGCCTGGTAAATCTCCCGCGCGCACAACGAGAAGAACGCATTGTAGATGAACAGGGCAAAGAGCACGAGCACCGCCGGCAAGGCCCGGAACCGGACGTCGAACACATACCAGCCGAGGGCCATGAACACCAGCGCACACACGCCCGCCGCCCAGCGGACCTCGACGAACCAGCCGAGCCGCTCGAACAGCACTCGCTCGGTCAGGGTCAGGTCCTGACCGTCGGCGCCGCGGGGAGCGGGTTTGGGGTCGGAGGACATGGCAACCTCGCGAGTATCCGGCGCGCGAAGCGCGGCGGGTCTCCGCGGCCGCCGCGCTATACTCCGCGTTCGAGCCCGCCGCTGCCGCGGCGGGTCATCTGTATCCGCCCTGGCACGTGACGTGGCCGATAGAGATAACCGGCGGCTTCCGCGGCCGGCTCGAACGACTTCGCGTCACATGGGGGCGGTAAGTGCAAGACCCACCGCCCTTGATCGAAGGCTCACGCCCCGTCGGCGAAGGCCTCCAGGGCCCGGACGGCGCGGCGGACGGCGGCCGCCACGGGCTCGCTCAGGCGGTCCGCCTCGGCCAGGCTCGCGGGCTGGACGGCGAGCAGGGCGCAGATCATCTCGCCGGCCGCACCGCCCTCCCCCGCCAGCCGGCGGACGGCCTCGGCCATCAGGGCGAGCGAGACCACGTGCGTCGAAACGTCGATTTCCGCCAGCCGGTCCGCGTCCACGAGCGCCAAACGGCCGGGCTCGGCCCCGAGGTCCGCCGCGTCGGCGAACAGGACCCCCGGGCATCCCGACGCCGCGATGGGCCCCAGGAAACTCTCCGGCACGCCGCGCACGTCGAACGTTGTGAGCCGCTCCGACGGACTCAGCCCCGCCACCACCGCCGGCCCGAACCCGTCGTCGCCGGTGAGCGGGTTACCGACGCCGACGACCGCCGTCGGGCGCGGCACGGTCTCCGCGAGGGCCCGTGCCAGGTCGTCGGCGGCGTCGCAGAACCGGATTCCGCTCACGGTCCCCAGACCTCGCGGAGGACGGTGGCGCGGCGGCAGGTGGGGCAGAGGATGCGCATGGTGTCGGCGCGGCTCAGGGGACGCTCGGGGTCCCGCGGCGCGGCCTCGCCCACGAGGCCGAGTTCGCCGTCCGAAACGAGCATCAGCGTGGGGTTGGCGTAGCGCTTGGCGCCGAGACGTTCGGCGAGCCAGAGGAGATGGTCGCGGCAGCCGATGACCGCCCCGCACACCTCGCACAGGACGAGCGGCTTCTCGACCGTTTCGAGGCACTCGCCGCGATCGAAGGTCGCCAGGTCGAACTCGGTGCTCAGCATGACGCCCGTTTCGGTGGTGCAGCCCAGTTCGCACTGGCCGCAGAAGATGCACGCATCGTAATGGATGGCAAGGCGTCGGACGGGCGGGTCGGCCTCCGTGTCGTCGACCACGTCGATGCACTGGCTGGGGCAGACCTCGGCGCAGGCCTTGCAGCCGATGCAGTCCTCCTCGTCATACTTGGGCTTGCCGCGGAAGACCTCGGGGGGCTCGTAGGGCTCGGCCGGGAACTTGATGGTGGCCGGTCCGCGGATGAGGGCCTTGACGGCTTCGCCGAGTTCGCGGAGTTTCGGTTTCTTCATTCGTGCGACTCCCTGGCGGCGGCGACGGTCTCTTCCGGCCGGCCGGCGCGTTCGGTGCGTTCGGCGGGCGGGCCGGCGGGATGGACCTCCTCGCCGTAACGGTCGATGACGCTGCCCTCCCACAGGCGGACGCCCGAGCGGTACGCCCCGCGCGCGATGGCGTGGGCCGCCACGGGGCTGGTCAGGAGCAGAAAGACGGCGCACAGCAGCGCCTTGATGGTCATCGCCCCCGCCATGCCGTACAGGGCCGTCCCCCCCAGAATGAGGCACGTGCCGAGCGTCACGCACTTGGTGGCGGCCTGGACGCGGTTGTAGACGTCGGGCAGGCGCACCAGGCCGATGCAGCCGAACAGGTCGAACGCGAGCCCGACGGCGATGAGGATTTGCGCGGCCACTTCATTCATTGTACTGCCGCCCTTCCAGGTACTTGGCCAGCGCGATCGTGCCGATGAACGACAGGAGCGCCCACGCGATGGCGATATTCATATAGAACTCCTGTCCCGACAGCAGCGCCATGACGCAGCAGAACCCGACGACCAGCGTGCCGAGGATGTCGATGGCCACCGTCCGGTCCGGCGCGGTCGGGCCGCGCCCGATGCGGAACAGGCACAGAAAGGCCGCCAGCAGCAGCCCGCACGCCACGATGACGAGAAACGTGGTCACTCGAAAATCCTCCTCAGCAGCCGCTCGAACCGCGTGACGATGGCGGCGGTGTGCGCCTCGGTGCCCCGCCCCTCCACGCAAATCCAGTGGATGTACAGGTCCTGGCCCTGAATGTCGACCGTCAGCGTGCCGGGCGTCAGCGTGATGGAGTTGGCGAGGAACGTCTTGGCCATCTCGCTCGCAAGACCCGTCCGCACGTGCACGATGCCCGGCCGGATGGGCACGTCCGGGTGCAGCACGCGGTACGCCACGTCCAGGTTCGCCCGCACGCAGTGGAACAGGAAGTACGGCACGTACACGAGGAACCAGAAGATTCGCCGCGGGTCCAGCGCCTTGTGCGGGTTGTCCGGGTAGATGTGCGACAGGAGCGTCGCCACCAGCAGCGACACGACCACGCCGAGCAGCACGTCCGGCCAGTGCTCGGTCACCGGCCACGGGGCCACCAGCAGCAGCCACAGGCCGAACGTGAACACGATGCAGAGGACCTGTTTCATGGGGCCTCCCCGAGATCCAGTTCCGCGCGGTGGACCAACGGTAAAGCGGGGCGGGTCAACGGTAGAGCGCGGCGGGTCTCCGCACCCGCCGCGCCGATATCCACGCCCACGGGTGTGCCACGGCCGGCCTTGTCCGGCCGTGCGCCAACCGGCACAACCGCACGGCGGGGCAAGACCCGCCGTGGCACATCCGGACGGTCGGCCCCCGCGCGGGACTCGCTATCGTTGAGTGCCGCGCGGGATGTCTTATCGCTCATCCCGTCGCCGTCGACGGTAATCATCCGCCCCGGCGGGGCGGGGCGGGCGCCGAGGGTCACGGCATCGCGGGCGGGAATCAGCACGCGGTCGCGGATCCCCGGCACCGCCAGCAGGCTCGTCCCGAAACACAGCACCGCCAGCGCGACCGACGCCACCGACATCCCCAGCGGCACCTCGTGGGCCCGGCCGACGCGGTCGGACGGCTGGCCGGCCAGCGTGTACCGCTGCACCTTCGCAAACGACAGGAGCGTCATGAACGAGACGAAGACCGTCACGGCCGCCAGCACGTAGAACTCCGCCATCACGAGCGCCACGACGATGATCAACTTGCTCCAGAACCCGTTCAGCGGCGGCGCGCCGGAGATCGCCAGCGTCGCGATCCGCAGGCACGCCCCCGTCACGGGCATGCGGCCGCGGATGTCGCCCAGTTCCTTCAGTTGCCGCGTGCCCGTCGCGTACTCCACGCTGCCCGAGCAGAGGAACAGGAGCGACTTGAAGACCGCGTGGTTCGCCAGGTGAAACAGGCCGCCGAACACCGCCAGGCCGACCACGGTCGGGCTCACGCCGCGGGCCTGCATCACCGCCGCCGCCCCGAGCGCCAGCACCACGTATCCCATCTGGCTGATCGAGTGGTACGCCAGGAGGCGCTTGAAGTCCCACTGCCCCACGGCCATCAGGACGCCGATGACCATCGAGAGGACGCCCATCCCCACCAGGACCCACCCGACGGAGGCGTCGCCGTCGAAGACCGAGAACACCAGCCGCGCCAGCGCGTACACGCCGGACGCCTTGATCAACACGCCGGAGAGCATCGCCGAGATCGGCGCCGGCGCCGACGGGTGGGCGTCCGGCAGCCAGGCGTGGAACGGCACCATCGCCGCCTTCAGGCCGAACCCCATCAGGAAAAACGCGGCGGCCACGTACAGCGGCAGCGTGGCGCCGCCGGCGCCGACGACGGCCTCGCCCACCTTCGCCCAGTTCAGGTGCCCCGTCACATTGTACACCAGGGCGATGCCGACGAGCAGGAAGGCGCTCGCGACCGTCCCCAGCACGAGGTACTTCAGCGAGGCCTCGAGTTCGTCGGACTCCGTCCCGAACGCCACCAGGGCGTAACTCGCGATGCCCGCCACCTCGATGAAGACAAACATGTTGAAGAGGTCGCCGCTCAGGACCACGCCGTTCATCCCCGCCACCATCAGCATGAAGAGGGCGTAGTAGAGGCCGGGGCTCGTGAAGCGGGCCATGTAGTCGATGCTGAACACCAGGGCCACCAGGCTGATCGTCGCCACCACGACCACCATCAGGCGCGACAGGCCGTCCGCCACCAGGCTGATGCCCACCGGGAAGTCCCACCCGCCGACCCAGTAGGTGACGGGCTCGTCGGCGGCGAGCATCAGCCAGACGGCCAGGACAAGCACCCCCGCCGTCAGCAGGATGGGCAGGGCGGCCGCCGACCGGCGCCGGCCCGTCAGCCGGCCCACGAGCGGCATCAGGAACCCGCCCGCCAGCGGCAGAACCACCAACAGCGGCACCAGGTGCACCACGGGCTATCCTTTCAGGTTCCGCATGAGTTCCGTGTCGAACGTGCCGTACTTCTCGTACAGCCGCACCGCCAGCGCCACCACCAGCGCCGTCACGCTCAGGCCGATGACGATGCTCGTCAGGACGAGGGCCTGGGGGATGGGGTCGACGGCGGCGTCGGCGAGTTCGTCCGCCTGCGTCAGCCCGCCCGTCAGGATGGGCGCCACGGGCGCCTCGCCGGCCGGCGGCGTCCGGTACCCCATCAGCACGATCAGCAGGTTGGCCGCGTAGTCCAGTATCAGCACCCCCACAATGACCTTGATGAGGTTCCGCTTGGCGACGATGGCGTACAGCCCCGCCACCAGCAAAAGGAACGTGAGGATGAACGGCACCATCGCCAGGGTCATCGGCTGCTCCTTACGGCACGCGCCGGGCAAGCCCGGCGACTAAATGTCGGATTGCAATGCGTCAACGTCTTTCTTCCCGCCGGCGGCCGTGCGGCGGAAGGCCGCCAGCGCCACGAACACGCCGAACAGCCCCGCCCCCACCTTGATGCCGATGCCGATGTTCGAGATCGGCACCGTCCCGGCCGAGACGAGGCTCCCCACCGTCCCGGCCGGCAGGAAGTTCGTGAAGAACACACCGCCCATGAACCCCAGGACCGCCACCAGCAGGAACAGCATCGCGCCCATCGAGTCCGCCGCCTTCGCCACGTCGTGCGTCAGAACGTTGCGGGCGAACGCCTCGCCGAACGCCAGCACCACCAGCGCCAGGCCCCCCGCCAGGATCACCCCGCCCGTGAAACCGCCGCCCGGCGTCACGTGCCCGTACAGCACGATGTACGCGCCGAACAGGACGATGAACCCGGCCACGACCCGGGTGATGTTCTTAACGATCGGACTCATACCCTGCATGACGGCTTCTCCCCACCTTGCGAAGGACGGCGTAAGCGCCGATGACGGCCACGAAGATGACGGTCGCCTCGCCCAGCGTGTCGTAGGCCCGGTAATCCAGGAGGACCCCCATGACGTAGTTGGCGGCCCCGGAGCCGCGCGACGTCTCATCGGCCGCCAGGCCGTGTTTCAGGAACGCCCCGCCGATGCTCCCGGGCTCGGTCCCCGCCGGGGCGAGGTCCGGCCGCCCCGCGGGCGCAAGGGACGCCGCGTCCACCTGGCGGGTCATGCGCGGCTGCCCGAACGGATGAAGGCGCAGGTCCTCGTCCGCCCCGTCGCCGGCCAGCGTGCCGAAGACCACCGCCGCCATCACGCCGAGCGCCAGCAGCACCGCGCCCACCGCCAGCGTGGACCGGCTCGTGGCGTGCGTCTCGTCCCGTCGCGTAATGACCACCCGCACCAGGACCACGAGGACCAGGATTTCGACCACCACCTGCGTGATCGCCAGGTCCGGCGCACCCAGGAGCAGAAACACCAGGCTCGTCCCGAACCCCACCGCCCCCACGCAGATGACGGCCGAGAGGAGGTCCCGCGTCTCGATGGCAATGAGCGACCCGATGAGCATGAAGCCCAGCAGGGCCAGCAGAATCCAGAGGATGGGGTCCATGTCGCCGATTCCTCTCTACTCGACATATTCTTCATTACGGCAAGCACAGCACTCGCGTTTGTCATTCTGAGGAGGCCGCAAGGCCGACGAAGAATCTCGCCTTGATGCCGCTCCCACGGCGAGATTCTTCGGCTCCGCAAGCGGAGCCTCAGAATGACAGCCTTTCTATCCCAGCGCCAGCACGGCCACGAGCACCACCAGGCCCACGATGATCCAACTCGCGTACGCCGCCAGCAGGCCCGTGTGCCACGCCCGCAGCCGCTCGACCAGCGTATGCCCGTACTGCCCCGCCAGGCGATACACGTCGAACGCGCCGGCGGAGGCGTCGCCGAACAGGACGTCCAGCAGCGGCAGCCGCTGAATCGTCTCGTAAAAGTGCGTGCCGGAAACGTGCCAGAGTTCGTCGCTGGTCGAGTCCTCGCCGGCGACGAAGTTCTCGACGACCCGCACGCGCAGCGCCCGGCTGTACACGTACACCAGGATGCCGACGACCACGCCGACGAGGATGAGCACGGTCGCCGTCGACGGCGCCCAGAGCCCCGCCCCGCCGCGCACTTCCAGGCCCAGATTGGCCCAGCCGACCGTGTCGAGCCCCGCCACGGGCAGGCCGACGGCCTCGGCCGCCGGAAGGATGAGGCCCGCCACCGCCGGCCCGCCGAACAGGCCCAATCCGACGCACGCCGCCGCCAGGACGACCATCGCCACGGCCATCCATCCGCTCTCGCGGCCCGTCGCCTCCGCCGGCACCGCCGACCCGCGCGTCCCAAGGAACACCGAGTGCAGGACCTTGACGAAACTCGCCAACGTCAGGGCCGACCCGAACACCGCCACCACCAGGCACACCATCGCCAGGCCGGACCCGGCCCCCAGGGCCCCGTGATAGACGAGCCACTTCGAGACGAACCCGTTCATGGGCGGCACGCCGGAGATGGCCAGCGCCGCCACGATGCAGCACACGAACGTGGCCGGCAGCGTCCGCGCCAGGCCCCCAAGCCGGTCCAGGTCCATCGTGCCGGTCACGCGGAGGACCGACCCGGCCGTCAGGAAAAGCGTGCACTTGTAGATGGCATGGTTCAGCATGTGGAACAGGCCGCCGCAGAACGCGACGGTCGCCACGGCCTGCTGGGCGGGCGTCGCGCCGCCGGCCGCCCGGCCGGCCGCCAGCACCCACGCCGCCAGGCCCATCCCGAGCACCATGTACCCCACCTGGCTGACCGCGTGAAACGCCAGCAGCCGCTTCAGGTTGTGCTGGATCATGGCCATCATCACGGCCAGCAGGATCGTCGCCGCGCCGATGACCATCAGGACGGTCGCCAGGGCCGACGAGAGGGCGAAGACCTCGAAGGTGATCCGCGCGAGCAGGTAGATGCCCAGCAGTTTGTCGAGCGCCGCCGGCAGCAGCGCGAAGACGGGCGTCGGCGCGTCCTCGCTCGCCGACGGGATCCACGTGTGCAGCGGCATGGCGCCGGCCTTGGCCAGGGCGGCGGCGGCCATCAGGAGGTACGCGACCGCCCGCAGCGGGGCGGCGGTGTTCAGCGGGCCGGCGGCGCTCAGGAGGAACAGCGGATTGCCCTCGCCGCCCGCCTGCCCCACCATCGCCACGCCGAGCAGCAGACAGACGTCGGCGAAGCCGAGGATGGCGAAGGTCTTCATCGCCCCCGCCCTGCCCTCCGGCCGGCCCATGCCGACCAAAAGGTACAGACCGAGCGTGGCCACCTCCCACGCCACGACGAGCAGGAGGAGGTTGTCCGCCAGGGCCGCCGCCAGCACGGCCGCCACCGTCCAGAGGACCCACGCGTAGTAGACGGCGGCCCGCGGGTGCTCGTCCATCGCCCGCACGCTGTAGAGCGTCACGAGCAGGGCAATCCCCGCCGCCGCCAAGACGATCAGCCCCGACAGCCCGTCCGCCCGGAACGCCAGGGCGAAGGTCAGCGGCCCGAGGTCGATGGCCGTCCCGGCGTCCGCGTACGGCACCGGCGGCGAGCGGAACAGGGAGAGGGCCGAGGCGGCCGTCCAGAGCATCACGAGCACCGCCACGGTGGCCGCCACCCGCCCGACGGCCCGCGGACGCGACCGGCCGAGGAGTCCCAGCAGATACACCAGCACGCCCGCCACCAGCGGCACCGTGATGAGCCGGGTGTAGTCCATAATCGTTCCTCACGAGCCTCCCACTGGCGCCCCGCAATGTCATTCTGAGGGCCGCTTGAGGCCCGAAGTATCTCGCCGTGTTCGTTGCCGTTACCCCGCTCGCACGGCAAGATGCTTCGCTTCGCTCAGCATGACACCTGTATGACTCACATCACTATGATTTACACCTGCCCACGCAGCCACCGCGTGCGCTGGCGGCTGGCGCGGACCATGTCCTGGAACGTCCCCATCGGCTTGCCGGTCTCGGCGTCCACGAGGCGGGCCATCCGCTCGGTGCACGAGTAGCACGGGTCCACGGAGGCCAGGATGATGGTGACGTCGGCCACCTGCTGGCCGATGCACGAGGCCCGGAACGACGGGATGTTCACGTAACTGGGCGCCCGGATCTTGTGCCGCACGGGCCCGGGCCCGCCGTCGCTGCGGACGTAGTGGAACGTCTCGCCGCGCGGCGCCTCGTAATGGCCGCACGATTCGCCGCGCGGAATGTGGTCCACCTCGGCGGCGACGGGGCCGTCGGGAATCTGGTCGAGGCACTGCTCGATGATCTTGATCGCCTCGAAGCACTCCAGGCACCGGACGACGGCCTTGGCGAACACGTCGCCCTCGGGCTGCGTGACGACGTCCCACTCGACTTCGTCGTAGGCGCCGTGCGGCTCGTCGCGGCGGACGTCGATGGGCACCCCGCTGCCGCGCGCCGTCGGGCCGGTCACGGCCCAGCGGAGGGCATCCTCGTAGGAGAGAACGCCCACGTTCTTGAGGCGCGCGTGCAGCACGGGGTCGTCGAGGACCGCCTTGGTGATGAGTTCGAGGGGGGCCTTGAGCGAATCGACGGCCTTGCGGATCTCGGGGTACAGGTCCGGGCTCACGTCGCGGCGGATGCCGCCGATGCGGTTGTTGGCGTAGTGGATGCGGCTGCCGGTGATCATCTCGAGGACGTCCATGACCGGCTCGCGGTACTTCCAGCCCCACATCCAGACGGTGTTGTAGCCGAGGAAGTGGCCGGCCAGGCCGATCCAGAGCATGTGGCTGTGCAGGCGTTCGAGTTCCGCGATGAGGGTCCGCAGATACTCGGCCCGCGGCGGGGCCTCGACGCCGCACAGCGTCTCGACGGCCCGGATGTACGCCCACGGGTGGCTGGCCGAGCAGATGCCGCACACCCGCTCTACGAGGAACGGCACCTGGTCCCACGTGAGGCGGGTACTGAGTTCCTCGATGCCCCGATGGTTGTACGAGAGGCGGACGTCCATATCGACGACCGTCTCGCCCTCGCAGTAGAGTTGGAAGAACTCGGCCTCCTCCTGCAGGGGATGGAACGGGCCGACGTTGATGAGCGTCTGGCCGGGCTTCGGCCGCCGGGGCGTAGAGAACTGCTGCCGGCGGGCGTCCTCGCTCGGCGCCCCGGCCCACTCGTCCGTCTCGCGACGGCCGTTGCCGTCGACCTTCGGCACCTTGAAGTCGCGGCGGAGGGGGTGGACGCCCTCGGGCCAGTCGTCGGCGAGGATGAGCCGGCGCATGTCCGGATGGCCGCGGAACTCGGCGCCCAGCAAGTCGTGCATCTCGCGTTCGATCCAGTCGGCGGCCGGCAGGTCCCGGCCGACCGAATCGATCGCCATCGCGGGCGCCTCGGCCAGGCCCTTCAGCGTCACGACGTAGGCGTCGCCGTCGAGGCACCAGTGGTACAGGATGTCGATGCCGTCGCGGACGTCGATGCCGGTGACCGTGGCGAGGCGGGCGCCGAGGTCGTCGAACAGGATGCGCGAGGCCTCGCGGATGCGGGCGGGGTCCACGCGGACCCAGCCGCGCTGCGGCGTCTGCTCCTCGACCTCCAGCACCAGGCCCCCGAGGGCCGTCAGCACGCGCGCGAGGACCGGGCTCTCGACCTGGGCCCCGGTCCTGCTTTCGAGTTCCGACATGCTTCACCTCTTTCGACCCGTCCGCATTATCAAACGTACCCGCGTGCTTACGTAACCGCATGCTTACGCACTCGGCTCGAACTGCATTGTCATTCTGAGGGCCGCTTGCGGCCCGAAGAATCTCGCCGTGGTCGTCGCCGTTTCTCGTTTCCCGCGGCGAGATGCTTCGCTTCGCTCAGCATGACATCGCTAAGCCCAAGGGCGTTCCCTATCACAGCGCCGCCAGCGCCGTGGCGGCGCCGGCGATCATGGCTTCCGGCTTGGGTGGGCACCCCGGCACGTACGCGATGATGGCGTCCGGGTCCTCCTCGCGGAGGACCTCGTCCACCGGCCGGCTGAAGTGGTACGCGTGCCGGAAGATCCCGCCCGTGCACGCGCACGCGCCGATGCAGAAGACGACGCACGGCTTGGGCGTCTGGCGATAGACTTCCCTGAGGCGCGGCTCGGCCTGGCGGGTGCAGATGCCCGTCACGAGCAGGGCGTCGGCGTGCCGCGGCGTGCCCACCAGGACCATGCCGAGGCGTTCCACGTCGTAGCGGGGCGTGAGCAGTTCCAGAATCTCGATGTCGCAATTGTTG
Organism: uncultured Anaerolineales bacterium; assembly: GCA_964577175.1. Taxonomy (GTDB): domain Bacteria; phylum Planctomycetota; class Phycisphaerae; order FEN-1346; family FEN-1346; genus BS750m-G62. The sequence goes on along the minus strand of CAZNYC010000028.1, from coordinate 10,193 downwards.
CACGCCCCCACGTTGACGTGGTAGACCCACGGGGACTTCTTCAGGCCGAGCATCGTCAGGCTCATGCGTCACCTCTTCGTGCGGCGCGACGCTTCACGCCGCGGTCAACCCGCTCCGCTGCGCGTCGCGGCTAAAAGGGCGGGTTGGGCGCCCCTGCCGTTCGTCGTTTTGGTTTTCGGCGTGGTCGTTGCCTGTTGCCTTTCCCTCCGCACTCCAGATTCTGAAATCTGCAATCTCAAATCTGAAATCCCGAATCTCAAATCCGAGATTTCAGATTTCAGAGCCCGAACCACGCCAGCACCAGCGCCGCCGCCGCCAGCGGCGCCAGGCCGAACCAGAACAGCCGCACCACCTGGTCGATCCGCAGCCGCGGGTTCGTGTTCCGCATCAGCACCACCAGCACCAGCACGACGACGTACTTGCCGGCAAACGCCAGCCACGCCAGCGGCGAGCCGACATCGCTCACCCCGCCGGCGAAGAGCGTCACCAGGAAGATCGGGGCCGCCGCCAGCAGCAGCGCCCGCGTCAGTTTGATCATCGCCAGAGGCGGCCCCGAGTACTCGAGCATGGAGCCGGCCATCAGTTCCGTCTCGGCCTCCGGCAAATCGAAGGGGACGAGCGTCAACTTGGCCTGCATCGCCACCAGGGCCACCGCGGCCGCAAGGATGCCGCTCAGCGAGAACAGCGTCCAGCCGCTCTCGGCCTGGAACGCGACGAGCGCGCCGATGGAGAACGACGCCTCGCCTCCGGCGGCCACCCGCTGCACCACCGGCACCAGGACCGCCAGGACGAGCGGCAACTCGTAGGAGAGGAGCAGTTTCATCTCCCGGCTCGCCCCGAATGCCGCGTGCGGCGACCCGGATGCGCAAGCCCCGTACATGGCCGCAATCGCCGGCACCGTCAGCAGGTAGATGACCACGATGAGGTCGCCGAGGAACCCCTCGGCCGGCCACAGGTTGGCCGCCCACAGAATGCTGACCGCCACCAGCCCCGCGGCCAGTCCTACCACGGGAGCGATCAGGAACCCCCGCCCGCGGGACCGCGACGAGACCAGCGTCTCCTTGCCCATCAGTTTCAGAATGTCGTACACGGGCTGGAGCAGCGGCGGCCCCACGCGGTACTGGACCCGGGCCGTGACCTTGCGGTCGATCCAACTCGACGCCAGGCCCGCCACCAGCGTGCCGACCGACGCCGCGATGAAAATGCCGATGGTGCTCACGTCCGACTCCTCAGAGGACGCGCCGGGCAAGCCCGGCGGCTACATGTGGCCGCGATTCGCCTTTGCCTTTGCCGTTTGCCTGTGACCCGTCTTTGGCCGTTGCCGTTTTGGCGGCTTTGCGCCTTTGCGTGAGGCCACCGTTGCCTTTTACCGTTATTCCGATTTCCGCCTTCCGATTTCCGATTTCGTTTCATCGCCGCCGGATGGGATGGTCGCCGGCGATCCGGCCGCCCAGCACCGTCAGGCCCTCGGCCTCGACCTCCTCGGCCGTGGCGAACCGCAGGGCCCCCGTGGGGCACACGGCCACGCACCGCGGGTCCTGGCCGCGCGACAGCCGGTCCTCGCACAGGTCGCACTTGGTGACCTGGTGGCCGACCATCTCCAGGGTCAGCACGCCGAACGGGCACGCCCGGACGCACGAGCCGCAGCCCCGGCAACTGAACACGCCGCGGGCCACCACGCCCCGGTCGTCGCGGGTCATCGCCTCGGCCGGGCACACCTCCACGCACGCCGGGTCGCCGCACTGCCGGCACACGACCGGCAGGACGGCCGGGCCGATGTCGACGAACTGGACGCCCGCCATCTCGCCGTGCCCGTAAAAGCACGCCGCCATGCACGACTTGCACTCGATGCACCGGTCCAGGTCGAGGACGACGCGGCGGTCGACCTGCTGGGCGATGGCTTCGTCCGGCATGCGTCGGCTCCTACTGCTCGATGTCATTCTGAGGGTCGCCTTGGCGACCCGAAGAATCTCGCCGTGGTCGTTGCCGTTTTCCCCTTCTCACGGCGAGATGCTTCGCTTCGCTCCGCATGACAGCATTAGGCGGTTTGTGCGCGGCGGGTGCGCTGCCCCCGCGCCGATCACCCTATGCCTTCCGCACTTCCATGCAGACCGGCTCCCCGGGCCGATGCCCGTCCCACGACCAGCCGAAGGCATCGCGGACGTCGGCGAAGCCGCGGCTGACCCACGCCTGCCCCGCCCGCTGGCCCGGCCGGACGTGCACGTCCACCTCGGCCGACCCGCCCGGACCGTCCAGGACGGCCGTGTGCCCGTCGGCCAGGCCGGCGGCCTCGGCGTCCGACGCCGCCACGGCGAGCACCGCCCGCGGCCGGACGGCCTGCGGCCAGGCGGCTCGGCCGGTCACGCTGCCGTCGTCGTACTGGACGGCATCGGACGCCGGGGCCACGACGATTCCCTTGCCATCTCCTGCTCGGCCCCCCGCCCCACTCGCCATCGCCGGTGCCTCGCACGGGGCACTGACGTCGGCCGGTCCGTCGCCGGGCACGCCGGCCATGTCCAGGATCTTTGCCACCGGCGGCACGCCCGCGGGCGGGGCCATCAGCGGCGCGAACGCCACCGGGCGGTCCGGCCCGAGCAGCGCCCGGCCGGTGGTCTCGAACGTGAACGCCGCCGGCACGACGAGCGACGCCCGCGCGGCCGTCCGGTTCGCCATAGGCCCGACGTAGACGATCTCCTCCGCCGCGTCGAGCAGTGCGGACGCAATCGTCGCCCCGTAGGCCGACGGCAAGTCGCATCCGACGGCCACGACCGTGTCCGCCCCGCTTCGCAGCATCTCGGCCGGGCACGCCCCGCCGCCCGCGGCGGCCACGCGCATCGCCCCCCACGCGTTGCCGCACGCCGTCAGCGCGCAGAGTTTGGCCCCGGTCTCGGCGGCGAGGGCGGCGGCCTCCTCGGCCAGCGCCCGGCCGTCGGCGTACCCGAGTTCGGCCGTCACGACGATGGCCGGCCTGGCGGCGGCGAGTTGGGCTTTCCATCCCGCGACGGCGTCGCCGATGGAGGGATTGTCGCCCTGCCCCGTCCGGACGGCCGCCAGGATCTCCGCAAAGCCCCCCGTCTCGAGCGGCGGCTCGACCTGGGCGGTCGCGAACTTCGCCGTGGCCGTGTCGCCCCCCGCCACAACGAGGCGCGGCATCCCCGGATTGGCGTCGCGGGCGGCAAACACCCAGTGGGCCGCCACAGGCTGGGCGGCGAAGACGTCTCCGACCAGGAGGACGGCGTCGGCGTCGGCCACGGCCTCCGGCCCGACGACGGCGGCGCCGGAGGCGTCCAGGCCGCGGACGAGGCCCGCGTCGCCCGGCGGCACGGCCACCGTCCAGCGGGCGTCCGCCTCGCCCGCGAGGCGGCCGAGGCGGGCCAGGGTGTCAATATCCAGGTCCCCGCCGGCCACGAGGACGACCGAGGCGCCACGGCGAAGCGTCTCGGCCGTCTCACGGGCCGCTGCGTCCAGGTCCATCGTCCTCGCCGACCCGTCCGACCCGCGGCGAGCCCGCCGGAGCCGTTCGGGATGGTCCAGCAGTTCGACGAGCACGCTCCCCCGTCCGCAGAGGCCCGCGTAGCCGGCCTGGGGGACGTAGTCCGGCACGTACTGGTCCGGGCCGACGCGCAGGGCGCGGACCGGGCACCCCACGCTGCACAGGAGGCAGCGGGCGGCGGCCTCGGTCGTCGTGGCGGAAGCCTCACGGGAAGACATTCGGGTAGTCCTTGATCTTGGCGTAGCAGATGTCCGGACCGTCCTTGCACAGGTAGTACGGGCCGATGTTGCACCGGCCGCACTTGCCCACGCCGCAACTCATCCGCCGGTTCATCGAGAGGTAGATCTGCTCCGGCGCGAGGCCCTTCTCCAGGAGTTTCTGCGTCACGAACTTCAGCATGATCTCCGGCCCGCACGTGAAGGCGTAGCAGCCCGCGAGGTCGATCTCGTCCGGCACGTTTTCGAGGATGGTGGTGACCACGCCCACGTGGCCGTCCCAGCCGGGTTCGGGCTTATCGATGGTGACCTCGAGCGAGACGCCGTCGCGTGCGGCCCAGTCCTGGTACTGTCGGCGGAAGAGGAGTTCGGCCGTCTCGCGGGCCCCGTTCTTGATCACGACCTTGCCGAGCCCGTCGGTCATCGACAGGAGTTTGTAGATGAGCGCCCGCAGCGGCGCCAGGCCCACGCCCCCGCCCACGACGAGCACGTCGCGGCCCTGGAGTTTCTCGACGGGGAACCCCTTGCCGTACGGCCCGCGCAGGGTGCAGACGTCGCCGGCTTCCATGCGATGGAGGCGGTCGGTGACCTCGCCGGTCCTCAACACAGTGACCTCCAGGTGCGCGGGGTCGAGCGGCGAGGAGGACGGCGTGAACGGCCCTTCGCCCAACCCCGGCACGCCGAGTTGGACGAACTGGCCGGCCCGGAACTCCAGCGGCGGGTCCAGGTCGAAACAGAACGTCTTGATGGTGGGGGTTTCCTCGATGACTCGGCTGAGCCGCGCGACCTGCGGCGCGTACGGATTGGCCTCGACGGCTTGGGTCACCGGTCGACCTCCTTCAGCACGTCGCGGATGTCGATGGAACCGTAACACGCCTCGATGCACCGCCCGCACCCGGTGCAGCCGAGCATCCCGTACTGCTCGGGGCTGTAGGCGTACTTGTGGAGGAGGCGGTTGGCGAGGCGCGTGCGGAGGCCCGGGCGCGGGCTCGGCTTGGCGCCGGGGGGCCCGGCCATGCGGTGATAGTCGCCCAGGACGCACGAGTCCCAGGTGCGGATGCGCTCGAACTCCGCCTCGCCGCCCGCCTGGTCGTACAGGTAGAAACAGTGACACGTGGGACAGATGAACGTGCAGGCGGCGCACTCGACGCAGGCGGCCGTCTGCTCGCCCCAGGTCCGGGCCTCGTCCTTCGAGAGGAGCGATTCCTGGATGCGGTCCGAGACCCGCCACCCGCCCGTCTGCTCCCGGAGTTGCTCCACGGAGGTCGCGCGCCGCTCGTCCCGCTCGCGCTGCTGCTCCAGGTCGGCCTCGCGGACGGCGTCGCCGGCGGCGTCGACGACCGCCTGCCCCTTCTCGGACCCGACCTCGACCAGATACCCTTCCTCCAGGGGCGTGACGTTCAGGTCGAAGCCGGCCTCGGCGAACGGGCTGCCGCCCACGGCCGAGCAGAAACAGTTCTCGTGGACGGCTACGCAGTCGACGCTGACGAGGAGTTCACTTTCGCGGCGGGCCTCATAGAACGGGTCCTTGAAGTCGCCCTCGCGGAATACCTTGTCGAGGTACGCGATGGCCGCGAGGTCGCACGCCCGCAAACCCACCAGGGCCCGCCGTCCGCAGGCGGGGCAGGAACGGTCGGCGTCGACACCCTCGGCGGAATAGACGGCCACCCGTTCGCGGGCGGGTTGGAGAAAGGCCTTCGGACTGGCCGCCGGGCGCGGCTCGCGGAGGGCAAGTTCTTCGTCCGGGCGGGCGCGCACGTTACAGTACTCGATGCCGCGCTCGCGACGGACGGCGGCAAAGACCTCGTCCGCCTCGGCGGCCTCGAGCAGCCGAGCCAACCCGGCTTCATCCACGTGGTATGTGGGTCGCACCACGGGCTCCCTTGCAAGCCGCGCGTGCTCGTATGCCCCGGCGTATGAGACGTGGGGGGCACCCCTCTTCCCCTCGCAGCGCATGCCTCGCATGACGAGGCTGAAGGAGCCTAGTGCGTTTCGGCGGAGGTTGTCAACAATAAAAACCGGGAAATCCCGGAAAAGGATTCCGGAGGGGGGATGGGGAACGGCTGTCCTTGGTCGTTGGTCCCCGGTCCTTTGGGCCGCACGGCCTCGGAGTGCCGTTGCACGCATGGGGGAACGGTTCTCGTGCCGTCCGCCCCGCAAGGGGCGACTGACGTCTCAATCGCCCCTGACGGGGCTCAACAATGCATGTACTCCTGCTCCCGCCACCACGGGCTCGCGCCCGTGGCTACAGAACAGCCGTGCCTCCGGCACGGACGACCCGGCCCTGGACGGGCGGGCGCTCACGTGAACCGTCTGTCCGGCGCCCCTGCCGCCCCGCGCTGCCCGCGGCGCGAGAATGCCGTTGCACGCCAGCCAACCCGGCGTAGGATGGATGCAGAAGGAAGTCACGCAACCCGCCCGCGGAAGGAGGGCATCTTCCATGCCGCAACGTTGCCGCCGAACGGGACGCCGGACGGCCGGCGGTCTCCTCGCGACGGCCGCACGCTGCATCGGCGCCGTCGCGACCGCCGTGTGCCTCATCGCAACCGCCGCACGCGCGGGCGAGGCCGGCGACCTCCTCCCGCCGGCGCGGGCGATGAAGCCCGGCCGGCCGCGGCTGCTCCTTCGCCCCCACGCCACGCCGCTCGCGGTGTCGCTGGAGCAACTGCGCGGCCAGGCGCGCGACGCCGATTTCCGGGCGATGCTCGACCAACTCCGCCGGCAGAAGGCCGCCCACGCCCAGGCCATGGTCTACCTGCTGACGGGCGACGAGGCCGCCGCCGGGAAGGCCGTCCGCCGCATGCGGGAGTACCGCTGCCCCGAGAAGCCCGACACCTTCCACATCTTCTACCGGCTGACGGAGTTCGGCCTGGCGTACGATTGGCTGTACGATGCGCCCGGTGTCACGCCCGAGGTGAAGGCGGAGATCCGCGGCCGCGTGGCCCCGCTGGCCGAGCGCGGCCTGCGGGTGAGCGACGATCACGTCTTCCATAATTACATCTGGATGTCCGCAGGCGGCGTGGCGGTGTGGGCGATGGCCGTCGCCGGCGAGGACGAGGCCGCCGACCGCCTCTTCGAGACCATCCGCACGCGCTTCAACCGCCGCCTGTACCCCGCGTGGCGGTACCTGGACGGCCTGCCGAGCGAACCGATGGGGTACTGGGCCCTGTACGTCTTCGCCCCCGGCGTGTGGACGCTGCTCGGGGCCCAGAGCGCCTTCGAGACGGACCTCGTCGGCCGCATCCGGACCGAGCAGGACGGGTGGCTCGACCGCCACTTCGCCAACCTCGTCCACAGCACGCTGCCGAATATGCGGTACCTGCCGTGGGGCGACCTCCAGGGCGGGCCGAACGGCGGCATCACGCACGAGATGGCCTGCGTCATCGACGCCGCCGCCTGGGCCCTCGCCTCGCGCGAAGGCGCCTGGCTGAGCCGCCGCCTCGCCGAGAAGCGCGGCCTGCGCCGCTTCTACGGCGATACGGCCGTCTTCTACGTGCTCTACTCGCCGCAAGTGGACGCCGAACCCGCCGAACCCGCGCGCTCGTTCTTCGCGGGGGTGGCGCACGGCGGCCACTTCATCGCCCGCAGCGGATGGGGCCAGGGCGACACCGTCGTCGCATTCACCTGCACCGATCACTACGGCGACCATCACCACTACGACCAGGGGAGTTTCATCATCTACCGCCACGGCCTGCTGGCCGTCGACCCGCCCGTCTACCGCAAGATCCGCGGCCCGCAGCAGCGGACCGAGAACCACTCGACGCTGCTCGTCGACGGCAAACCGCAGCGGCCGTGCCGCGGCCAATGGTTCACGACCGTCGAGGCGTTCAAGCAGAACCTGGACGGCGGGCGGCGGCTGGAGTGCGGCGACATCCTGTTCCATCGCGACGCCGGCGCGTGGGCGGCCGTCGCCGGACGGTTCGACCAGGCGTACGACGCGGCGGCCCTGGCGCGCCTCGTCCGCCAGTTCCTGTTCGTGCGGCCGGGCACGGTCGTGGTCGTGGACCGTCTGACGGCCGCCGAGGGGCAGCGCGTGCCGCCCGTCACCTGGCTCCTCCAGGTGCCCGCCGAACCGGAGAGGGACGGGCCCATGGTGACGGCCACCAGCGGCACGAGTTGGATCCGCTGCCGGCCCGTGCACCCGTCGGCCGCGGCCCCGCAGGTGGAGGCCACGCCCGTCCGCACCCACCGCGTGGCGTACGCGTATGCGCCGGGAGAGGCGGACCGGCCGGGCGACGCCGCGGCAGGTCCGGGCGAAGAGGCGGGCGCGGGGGCGCGCACGCTCGTCCACGTGGTCGAGGTCGGCGACGGCGACCCCGCGGCGGCGGCCCCGGCGCCCGTCTCCGTCCGCGAGGCCAACGGCGGCGTCTCGGTGACCGTGGGCGGCCGGACGTTCACCTTCGCCGGACCGCCGGATTATGCCGTGGGCCCCTGAGCGGCCATCCTGCGGCCCGCAAGCCGTTTGTGTGGCCCGGCCGGTCTTGCCCGGCCGGGACGATGCGCCATGTACGGCGCCCGGCCCGCAAGCCGTTTGTGTGGCCCGGCCGGTCTTGCCCGGCCGGGACGATGCGCCATGTACGGCGCCCGGCCCGCAAGCGGGCCGCGCAAGGCAAAGCGGTGCCGGGGCACCGCACTCCAAAGCGGCCTTCGGCCGCGGTCAAAACGACAACCTCACCACCGGGGCTTGCTGTTTCTGCCGAACCACTCCAGGAGCAGCCGCTTGCGCGGCGTGGGGTCGGCGGTGGGCTGATGGTCGCTGCGGTCCGGGCCGTACTCCACGCTCCAGCCGTCCCACTCGCGGAAGGCGTGGTACGCCCAGTCCCATCCGCGGGCCTCGAAGAGGTCGATGCCGTCGCGGAGGTACCGCTGCGCGCTGCCGTCCGGCGCCCACCGGATGGCGCTGAACTCCCCGATGAAGATGTGCACGTTGTACCGTTTCTGGAACGCGATGACGGGCCCGAGGGCCTCTTCCAGTGCGGCCTTGTCCCAGTGCTTGCCGCCGATCTCGCCCGGATACCGCAGCGGTTCCTGGTCCCGGTCGTGCACCCCCTGGTGCGTGAATTGGTGCGGCACGTACATGTGGGCGGAGTAGACCACGCGGGGGACGTCCAGCGGGACGAGGTTCCCCATCGCCTGAACCGAGCCCCACGGGGCCGGCTCGACGATGAGGCACCGGTCGGGGTCGATGCGGCGGACGGCCCGGGCAGTCCGCTCGGCCAGGCCCTGCCAGTCCAGGACGCCGCGGGCGGCCCCTTCCTCGAGCGGCTCGTTCAGCAGGTCGTACCCCCAGATGCACGGCTCGTCGTTGTATTTGCGGGCCATCGCCTCCCAGATTTGGACGAACCGGTCCTGGCACGCCTTGCTGGTGAAGAGGCTGCGCGGCGGGTCGGCCCAGTGGCCGGGGCCCGTGTGGAGGTCCACGACGACCATCAGGCCGGCCTCGCGGCAGACGGGCAGCGCGGCGTCGAGTTTCGCCAGTTCCTGCTCGAGGCGGCGGTCGTACTCGGCCAGGTCGCCCGTGTCGAAGCGCGGCTTGAAGCCGAAGAGTTGCCACCGCACGAGGTTCGCGTTCCACTCCTTGCCGAGCGTTCGGAGGCTCGCGGCCGAGATGTCCGTCCCGACCATCGCCCCGCGGAGGCGCGGCAGGTCGTGGCCGCGGTAGACCGGCCCCTTGTGGACACGGGCCGACGGGTCGATAGGCGAGCGGCGGACGGTGACGTGCAGGTCGTCGAACCACACCGTGCCGGTCACCCGTTCCAGGCCCAGGAAGAGGCGCATCCCGGTGGCATCGGGCGGCACGCGGGCCTGCCAGAGGACCTCTTTCCAGCCGAACGAGCCGACGCCGAGCCGGGCCTGCGGCCAGTGGCGGCCGTCGGGCGAGACCATCGGCAGCATGAACTTGATGCCGTTCCAGTCGTTGGGTTTGGCGGAGACGTTCTCGGCCCGGACGCGGGCGGAGAGGAGGAGTTTGCACCCGCGGAGGCGGTCGGCCGGCAGGGGCCGCTCGAGGCGGGCGCCGGCGGCGGCGTCGGTACTCGTGATGCGAAGGGCCCGCCCGCCCTTGCCGTCGGCGTCCAGGGAGACGCCGTCGGAGCGGCCGGGCCAGGCGTCGAGGGCGTCGGGGGCCTTGAAATCGGCCTCCAGGACGGTCTCGCCCGGTTTCGGGGCATCCGCGGCGTGGCACACGGAAGCGGAGGCCCACAGGCACCCGCCAAGGAAAATCAGCACGAACATTCGCATCGGGTGGTCTCCAAGGGGGGCACGGGCTTGAACCGCCGACGGCAGGGCGAGTCTCGGCGTTTCGGGCAAACGGGCGGCCGAGCCGCATAGTTTCGCCGTTGCCCGATGCCAAATCCCGATTGCCGAGTGCCTGCCATTCGATACTTTAAGAAAACGGGTTGGCGCGCACCCCCCGAAAATGCGCTTTTTGCGACCCCGAATCGCCGATTCTGTCCCGTGTGGGACGATTGGGGGCCGGCATGTTA
>CAZNYC010000027.1:33369-36513 GCA_964577175.1 uncultured Anaerolineales bacterium | reverse complement strand
GTTGCCGTGACTCCGGTACTCCGGTACTGCCGTTCATCGCGCTTTTAATTTATATCGCCCCTCCTCGATGCACCGAAAAAAGGCGCAAATTCGGAGCAAGTTTGCGCGCATCGGCGCGCGTTTCGATCAAAAAGTTGAAAAAAGGGGTACGTTTCGCCTTACCCATTTTAACATGCCGGCCCCCAATCGTCCCACACGGGACAGAATCGGCGATTCGGGGTCGGAAAAAGCGCATTTTCGGGGGGTGCGCGCCAAGGCGTTTTCTCAGAGTATCGATTGCGCCGCCTCATTCGAGCCGCCAACGCCTGCCCGCCCTGGCCTCGGCGAAGGCGGGTAAGTTCGCGGGAACTCGGCGGTGGGGCGCGATTCTCGGCGCGCCAAAGCGGCGCTGCGGCTCGACAGGACCCCGCCGCTCACGCGGGGGGCTCCAACGGCGGCCGGCGTCAGCATGACGCCCGCCCCCGTCCTACCGCGGCTCCACGGGATAGATGGCCAGGCCGGGACCGTCGGCCGTGGGGGATTCTTCGATCCGGAACGCCTGGGTCCGGCCGCCCACGGGAACGCTGAAGGCGGCCTCGTGGCCGCCGGATTCGGCCAGGTGCCCCATCGCCCGGAACCGCGCCAGCAGCCGTGGCCCGAGCCCCTGCGGCAGGCGGGAGGCGAACCGCGGTTTCTCGCGAAGGCGGTCCCCGACGCGGAGTTTCAACGTCAGGCTGCCCGGCACGGGTTCCAGGTAGATGGCGTCGGCACCGCGGCGGAGGGCGTCGTGGAGGATCGCCTCGGCCAGGCGCGAGACGGCGTCGCCGCAGGGGAACCCGCGGCGCCCGGTGGAGGCCGCATCGGTCCCGGCGGCATCGGCGTCGGCGGCGGTTGAAGGCTGCGCGGGCGGGGCGTCGCGCGGGGGCGGGCGGTCGGCGTGGCCGGCGCCCTCCAGGATGGCCGACAGGTCGATGCCCCGGTCCGTCAGGAACTGCACCAGGCCGCGCTCCGAGATCCAGATCCTGCCGGCCGCCTGCTCGGCGGGCAGGCGGCTGCTCGCGATCCATCCGCGGACCTGGGTGACGGACGTGCCGAGCAGGTCGGCCGTCTGCTGCAGGCTGTAGAGCCGTTCCGCCATGGGGACGTTCCTGTGGGGCATGCGGCGTCCGGGCGATTGTCGCGCGCCGCAGGCGGCCCGTCAATCGCGAAGCCACGCGGCGCCGGGTACCGTATGGCACGTCACCCGCCGGGGCGCCGGCGGCGCGTTTCGGCGAGACCTGCGGCCGGCGTGCTCATTTCATCCAGTAGATAGGGGCCCGACTGCCCGCATCGTCCCGACAGGAAGGAGTGCCCGATGCCCGTTTCCCCTCGCCGTCCACGCACCCCGCCGATGCTCGCGAGGGTGGCCGTCCCGATCCTCGCGGCGGCGATGCTGGCAGCGACCGGTGCCGCCGTATGGGCCGGCAAGGGCGAGGGCGCATCCGTCCGCGACCTCGTTCAGCGGGCCGGCAGCGCCGAGCGGGACGCCGTCCGCCTGGCCCTCCTTCGCCGCCTCGCCGAGCATCCGGACGCCGGCGACGACCTGAAGGCCGACGCCCGCCGCCTCGCCGACGAGGTCGACCGCTGGGTCCACGACAAGCGCCTGCCCTACTGGAGCCGCAAGGCCCGACCCGACAAGGGCTACCCGTTCGGCATCGCGGAGGACTCGCCGCTGTATCCGATCACGCAATTCTACCTCGGCCGCATGCTCACGTGGCGGACGCTGGAGAGCGGGAACATCATCTCGTACCGCGACGTGCGGCGGAAGTGGCTGAGCCGGGCGGCCCGCGAGTTCCAAGCCGCCCGCGCGGCGTTCCCCGAGAACCGCATCATCCGGATGTACCTGGGCGAGCCCATCCCGTGGACGAAGGACCTGCCGGGCGCCGAGGCCGCCCCCGACTGGGCCCGCCTCCAGCGCGAGAACCTGGAGCGCCTCGCAGAGATCATCACCTGGTGGATCGACCACCGCATGCAGCCGGACGGCCAGTTCGGCGGCGGGTGGGGCGACGACTGCGAAATGTGGCGGTGGTGGGTGCCGGTGCTGCTGGCGTTCCAGGACCCGAAGATCGTGGCGGCCCAGGCCCGGTTCTCCGAGGCCCTCATGGGCCAGCCGCACATGAAACACGGGTACACCACGCGGATGAGCGACGTGGAGCACACGGCCGAGGACTCGACCGACGCCATCCTGCCGATGATGCACCTGGCGCCGGGGGCGGCGGCGTGGCAGGCGCGGGCCCGCCGGCTCGTCGAACTCATGGAGACCCGGTGGACGGGCGTCAACGAGCGGGGGCACATCCAGTTCACGAGCACGTACTTCACGGCCACGAAGGTGGACGAGACCTCCCGCCGGGCGTGCGACACGCCGTACCACGTGCGGGCCATCCAGCCGGCGCTCCTCCTGTGGCAGCGGACGGGCGACGAGGCGATCGGCCGCCTCGTCTGCCGGTGGCTCGATACGTGGGTCGATGCCACCGCCCGCGCCGAGTACGGGAAGCCGGCCGGCGTCGTCCCGGCGGCCATCCACTGGCCGGAGGGACGCGTGGGCGGCCTCGGCGAGCATTGGTGGGACCCGCGCAATCACGGCGAGCCGACGCTGTACGAGTGGCCGAGTGCCCAGTCGGCCATGTTCGATGCGCTGCTGCTGGCCTGGCACATGACGGGTCGGGAGCGGTACCTCGCGCCGCTGCGGTCGATGGCCGCCCTCCGCCGCAAGTACCTCGCCGGCGAGTACAAGGGCAAGACGGAACCGGGGTCGGCGGGGTGGTGCGCGCGGCAACTGGGCCGCCTTGCCCCGACGCTGGCGAAGTACCGGCACCTGACCGGGAGCGAGGAGTTCGACGACCTCCTTCGCCGCGACGCCTCGGCGTACATGGAGGCCCGCACGGGCGACCGGTCGGGGATGGTGAGCCGGCTCCGGCGGTCCGCCCGCGCGATGCGCGTCAACCGTCCCGGGTACACGAGCGAGGTCCGGTGGACGGACCGCGTTCTGCGGTTCCCCGTCCTCTTCCGGCCGCACTTCATGTTCGAGGACGGCGTGGAGGGGTTCGAGAAGCCCCGGCCGGACGACGTGTACCGGACGGCCACGGGCGACCCGGGTCGGCTCGGGTACTTTCCGCTGAACGCGGT
>CAZNYC010000027.1:0-33269 GCA_964577175.1 uncultured Anaerolineales bacterium | reverse complement strand
ACCGGACGGCCACGGGCGACCCGGGTCGGCTCGGGTACTTTCCGCTGAACGCGGTGCGTTGGCTCACCCCGCCGCGGGATATTGCCGCGTGGGTCACCGCGAGCGGTCCGCGGGAGTTCGCGGCCGAGGTGTACCACTTCGGTGCCGAGCCGCGGCCGATGGAGGCGGAACTGTATCTCCTGGAGCCGGGGCGGTACACGCTCCAGGTGCGGGCGGCCAAGGGCGAGGGGGGCGCGTTGGAGCGCATCGCCGGGCCGACGGCGGTGGAGGTGACGGGCCCGCGGACGCGCATCACCTTCGAGGTCCCCTCGCGGCGGGTGACGGTGGTGCGGGTGCGGCGCGCGGGCGAGTGAAGCCGCGGCCGAGCGGTCACGGTTTTGCTTGTCGGCCCGCGGCAGAGCGGTACAGTAGCGTCAGGGTATGGCGGGCACACGAGGAAGGACACGGCTCATGGCTCGATTTCCAAGCATTTCGCGGCGGCGGTTTCTGGGATGGGCGGCGGCCGCCGCGGCCGCCCCGTACGTGATGGGCGCCTCGGCCGCCACGGGCGCCGGCCGGCCCGCGCCGTCGGAGCGGGTGACCGTCGGCATGCTCGGCCTCGGCGGGCAGGGCATCGGGCGGAACCTGCGCGGGTTCCTCGGCCAGCCGGACGCCCAGGTCATCGCCGGCTGCGACGTCGACCGCAACCACCTCTACAAGGGCAAGCAGGTGGCCGAGCAGCACTACGCCCGCCACACGCCGAGCGGCGGGTACCGCGGCTTCGAGCCGTACAACGACTTCCGCGACGTCCTCGCCCGCGACGACATCGACGCCGTCTCCATCTCCACACCCGACCACTGGCACGTGCCGATGTCCGTCTACGCCATGCGGGCCGGCAAGGACGTCATCTGCGAGAAGCCGACCCTGACCGTCGAGGAGGGCCGTGTCCTCGCCGACACCGCCGCCCACTGCGGCGCCGTGTTCCAGACCTCCACCGAGGACCGCTCGCTGCAGGTGTACCACCGGATGGCGGAACTGGTGCGCAACGGCCGCATCGGGCGCCTCCAGCGCGTCCGCGTCCGCCTGCCGGCCGGTCCCGGCAACCCGGGCGACCCCACGCCGCAGCCCGTCCCGGACGGTTTCGACTGGGACCTCTGGCTCGGCCCGGCCCCGTGGGCGCCGTACTGCCCCGGCCGCACGCACTGGAACTTCCGCTGGATCATCGATTACTCCGGCGGCATGCTGACCGACTGGGGCGCCCATCAACTCGACACCGTCCAGTGGGCGGGCGACACCGAGACCACCGGCCCCGTTGAGGTGGCGGGTCACGGCAAGGCGTACCCCGACGGCCTGTACAACACGTTCCACGAGTACCATCTGAAATATCGGTACGCGAATGGCGTGGAACTGCTCGTCGACAGCGGCGGGACGGGCCTGCGGTTCGAGGGCACCGACGGGTGGGTGGGCAACGCCGGCTGGGCCCGGCCGGTGGAGGCGAGCCGCCCGGAGATTCTCCAGAGCCGCATCGGCGCCGGCGAGGTCCACCTGTACACGTGCCCGGCGGGGGAGCACCGCGATTTCCTCGACGCCGTCCACGCCCGCCGCGACCCGTACCAGCCGGCCGAGATCGGGCACCGCGTGGCCACCATCGCCCACATCGGGAACATCGCCATGTGGACCGGCCGGAAACTCAAGTGGGACCCCGTCAAGGAGGAGTTCCCCGGCGACGCCGAGGCGAATCGGCACCTGGCCCGGGCGATGCGGTCGCCGTGGAGCCTGTAGGAGCGGATGCTGTCATTCTGAGGCTCCGCGCGCGGAGCCGAAGAATCTCGCCGCGGGAGCGGCATCGAGGCGAGATTCTTCGTCGCGGCTTCGCCGCTCCTCAGAATGACAACTTCGGACATTACCTTTACTTGGATCAGTAGCCGCCGCGATTGCGCGGCGCGTTACGAAACGGAGGCTTGTCATGCGAAGAACTTACATCGTGCTTGGGTGCGTTCTCTTCGCCGCCGCGGCGGCGTGCGGCGGCGACGCGCCGAAAGTCGACCCCGCCATCGCCAAATGGGCCGCCGGCCCCGGCGAATGGAAGACCCTCCTCCCCGGCCCCGGCATGGCCGGCTGGAAGCAGCCGACCGGCCAGTGGCAGATGGTCGGCAAGGCCGTCCAGGACCCGGCAAATGAGAAGAAACTCGCCGTCGAACCGGGCACCGGCGTCATCACCAACGGCCCGAAGGGGCGGACGCGGAACCTCTTCACGGCCGATGCGTTCGCCGACATCGTCGCCCACATCGAATTCATGGTGCCGAAGGGCTCGAACTCCGGCGTCTACTTCATGGGCCGGTACGAGATCCAGGTGTTCGACAGTTACGGCAAGAAGGGGGCGTACCCCGGCATCGAGTGCGGCGGCATCTACCAGCGGTGGGACCCGAAGCGGGGGAAGGGGAAGGAGGGCTTCGAGGGCCATTCGCCGCGCGTCAATGCTTCCCGCCCGCCGGGCGAGTGGCAGACGTTCGACGTGGTCTTCCGCGCCCCGCGGTTCGACGCCGCCGGCAAGAAGATCGCGGGCGCCAAGTTCGTCAAGGTGGTCCATAACGGGAAGGTCGTGCACGAGGACGTGGCCCTCTCCGGCCCGACGCGCGCCGCGGCGTTCGGCGACGAGAAACCGACCGGGCCCCTCATGTTCCAGGGCGACCACGGGCCGGTGGCGTACCGGAACCTCGCGGTGAAACCGCTTCTAAATGACAAACGGTAAATGGTTCTCATCCCAAAACCGTGGTGGGCATGAGGGCCTCGGCCTCGGCTCCGGGGCTGCCAGGGGTCGCCCTTTCGCCCCGTCGCCTCGGCGCCGGCCCGGAGCCCTTCGGGCCTCGGGGGTGAGGCCGACGCCGACGCGACGGGGCTCCAGGGGCTTGAGGGGCCTCCCATGCGGGTTTTGCCCCGCTTGCGTTGGGCTTGGGCCGAGGGGGTCTGGGGGAGATGGAATTTCCCCCAGGGCGTGCCTCGCCAGCAAACGCTGACTCGGCCGTATGCCGCTCGCGCTGAAGGTTGGGCCGATGGCAACGCCCCTTCTTGCGTTCCATCGGGCCGGTCGATTGCGACCCGACCGACGCCGGCCGGGACGCGGAGAACAAATGACCAAGGACGAAGAACAAAGGACAATCCATGCGAATGAATCGCAGGTCTTTCCTGAGAGTCTCCGCCGGAGCCGTCGCTGCCTTCGCCGGCTGCACCGGGTCCCAGCGCAGTGGCGCGGCGCCGGCCGGGTCGGGCAAACCGAATTTCCTCGTCATCCTCGTCGACGACCTCGGCTGGGGCGACCTCTCGTCCTACGGGGCGCCGGACATGGAGACGCCCCACGTCGACCGCCTCATCGCCTCCGGCTGCCGATTCGACCGGGCCTACGCCAACTGCCCCGTCTGCTCGCCCACGCGGGCGGCCCTCCTGACCGGCCGGTACCAGGACCTCGTGGGCGTGCCGGGCGTCATCCGCACCCACGCCCGCAACTCGTGGGGGAACCTCATCGAGTCCGTCCCCCTGCTGCCCCAGGTACTGAGACCCGCCGGCTACACCTCCGCCATCGTCGGCAAATGGCACCTGGGGCTCCAGGAGCCCGACACGCCGATGGACCGCGGCTTCGACCACTTCCACGGCTTTCTAGGCGACATGATGGACGACTATTACACCCATCGCCGCCACGGCATCAACTACATGCGTCTGGGGCGCGAGGAGATCGACCCGAAGGGCCACGCCACCGACCTCTTCACCGAGTGGGCGCGGGAGTGGCTCCGCGGCCGCAAGCCGGGCGAACCGTGGTGCCTGTACCTGGCCTACAACGCGCCGCACACGCCCATCCAGCCGCCAAAGGAGTGGCTCCGGCGCGTCAAGGACCGTGAGAAGGACATCCCGGACCGGCGCGCGAAACTCGTCGCCCTCATCGAGCACATGGACGACGGCATCGGCCGCGTCATGAAAACGCTGGAGGAAACGGGCCTGGCGGAGAACACGCTCGTCGTCTTCGCGAGCGACAACGGCGGGCAGACGGGCGTCGGCGCCCGCAACGGGCCGCTGCGGGCCGGCAAGGGCACGCTGTACGAGGGCGGCATCCGCGTGCCGATGGGCGCCGCCTGGCCCGGCCGCATCCGCCCCGGCAGCCGGACCGACCGCATCGTCCTCTCGATGGATATCCTGCCGACGCTGTGCGAGGCCGCGGGCGCACCCGTCGACCACGAGATCGACGGCACCAGTTTCCTCCCGACCCTCCTCGGCAAGGACGAGGCGGGACCGGAGCGCGACCTCTTCTGGGGCCGCCGCGAGGGCGGCCGGTTCAAGGGCGAGGCCATGTACGCCATCCGCCGCGGCGACTGGAAACTCCTGGAGCCGATGCCCGGCCGGCCTCGCGAACTCTATAACCTGGCGGCCGACCCGCAGGAGGAGAACGACCTCGCGCAGGCGGAACCGGCGACGTTCAAGGAACTCGCCGACGCCCTCGACGCCCAACTCGCCCGCTACGCCAAGGTGCCGTGGAAGCCGGAAGGGAAGGCCTAACGGCTGTCATTGGTCCTTGGTCCTTTGTTGTGCGGGACAAGAGGCCTGCCGCGGGCGGGAGCGGCCACCCCATCCGCCGGCCGCGCCTGGTCCCGCAAAACAAAATGACAAATGACAAGTGACCAATGACCAAGGACAAAGGACCGCCCATGATCCGCGTCGCGTGCTTCCTTATGGCTGGAATCCTTTCCGCATCGCCGGTCGTCGGGGCTGCCCTGCCGCCCATCCAGACGGTTGAGATCCGGGACCGGGCGCTGCACGTCAACGGCGAGCCCTTCCTGCCCATCATGATCTGGCTCCAGGACGCGGAGAACTTCCCCGCCGCACGCGACTGCAACATGAACACCGTGGCCGGTTACTGGCCGAAGTCTTCCGGCACGAAGGACGTGACCGAGTACCTCGCGCTCGTCCGCGAGGCCGGCCTGTACGGTGTCATGCCGTTCCACGAGGGGCTCAAGGGCCGGCCCGCATTCCTCGGGTACATCCACGGCGACGAACCCGATTTGCCGCACCGGGTGAGCGACGCCGAGATCGTCCCCGCCGACCACCTCCGCATCAACCGCAAGACGCCGCTGTGGAAACTCGTCGACGGCGTCACGCACTCCTGGTCCGTCCTCGACCCCATGAAAGGGGCCGAGGTCACGATCAAGCCGAAGCAGCCCGTCACCGCCGTGCGCCTGGCCGTCCACCTGACCGTCTCGAAGGGCCTGGCGGTGGCGAAGGAGATCGTGTTCGAGGCCGATGGCAAGCCCGTCCTGGAGGCGACGCTCGAGAAGAAGAAGGGCCGGCAGGCGCTGGACCTGCCGGGGCCCGTACGCTTCAAGGCCCTGACGCTGAAGGTCCGCTCGGCGTATCCGGGCGAGAACGTATGGGGATCCGTCGGCGAGGTCGAGGCGTTCAATGCCGCCGGCGAGAACGTCCTCCTCGCCCCGCCGCGCCTCGAGCCCCGCACCGAGCCGGACGTCGTGCAGAAGGAATACGAGGCGATCAAGGCCCACGACCCCTCCCGGCCGGTGTTCATGACGGTGACCGGCAACTTCCACCCGCACTTCGAGAAGTGGTCCGACGCCCGCCGCAAGCGGCTCTACCCCGCGTACGTCCGGGCGGCCGACGTCGTCGGCTACGACATCTACCCCATCTACGGGTGGAACAAGCCCGAGTGGATCCATCTCGTCCACGACGCGACGGAGCGGCTGGCGGCGATGGCCGGCGACCGGCCCGTCTACGCCTGGATCGAAACGAGCCGCGGCGGCCAATGGACGGGCGACCTCGCCCGGCAGAAGCAGGTCACGCCCCGCCACATCCGGGCGGAGGTGTGGATGGCCCTGACCGGCGGCGCCACGGCGATCGGGTACTTCACCCACACCTGGAAACCGTCGTACAAGCAGTTCGGCGTGCCGGAGGCGAACCGCAAGGCGCTCGCCCGGATCAACGCCCGTCTTGCGCGCCTCGCCCCCGCCATCCTCGGCAAGCGCGTCGCGGGGAAGGCGACGCCCGCCGAGAAGGACGTCAAGGTCGACGCCGTCTTCCGCGAGTCCGGCGGGGCGCGGTACGTCTTTGCGGTCAACTACGACGAGCGGCTGAAGGGCACGGACGTGACGTTCGAGGCGGCGGGTCTGGCGGACGGGGCGGCGGTGGAGGTGATCGACGAGGACCGGACGCTCCGCGCCCGCGCGGGCGGCTTCACCGACCGTTTCGACCCCCTGGCCGTCCACCTGTACCGTGTCAAACGGTAACGCGAGCGCACGCACTCGGCGATTCGGTTCTTAACGCAGAGCACGCGGAGAACGCAGAGAACGGCGGAAAACGGCAAACACAGGGCAACGCCAACGGCAGAAGCAGCGGCTTGAACCGCAAAGAACGCCAAGGACGCGAAGGACGGCGAAGGCAAAGAACCAATGACCAGTGACGAAGGACAAAGGACAAATGACAAAACGCCTGGCACTATTCATCTCGGCCGCCCTCGCCCTGGCGGCCGCGAGCGCCGCCCCCGCCGCCGAGTCCGGCGACGCCGAGGCCGCCGCCCGCGCCATCCGTAAGGACACCGGCGTCCGGGGCGGGCTGGTCGTCCATCTCGGCTGCGGCGGCGGCCGGCTCACCGCCGCCCTCGGCGAGGGCGAGGGCTGGCTCGTCCAGGGTCTTGCGCGCACGGACGAGACCCTCGCGGCCGCCCGCGCCCACGTCCGCTCGCGCGGCCGCTACGGCCCCGTCTGCGTCGCGCGGTTCGACGGCACCCGCCTGCCGTACGTCGATAACCTGGTGAACCTCTTGGTGACGGAGGACCTCGGCGGCGTGCCGATGGCGGAGGTCCGGCGCGTCCTGGCGCCGGGGGGCGTGGCGTGGATCGCCGGCCGGACCATCGTCCAGCCCCGGCCCGACGCCCACGACGAATGGACGCACTATCTGCACGATGCGTCGAACAACGCCGTGGCCCACGACGCGGCGGTCGGGCCGCCCCGGCACTTCCAGTGGGTGGGCAGCCCGCGGTGGTCGCGGCACCACGACCGGATGGCGAGCATGAGCGCGATGGTCACGGCCGGCGGCCGCGTGTTCACCATCATGGACGAGGGCCCGCGGTCGTCCATCATGCTGCCGGCCGAGTGGAAACTCATCGCCCGCGACGCCGCCAGCGGCGTGGTGCTCTGGAAGCGCGACATCCCCGACTGGTGGACACACCTCTGGCCGTTGAAGAGCGGTCCCGCCCAACTGCCGCGGCGGCTCGTCGCCGTCGGCGATACCGTCTACGTGACGCTGGGCCTGCGGGCGCCGGTCGCGGCGCTCGACGCCGCCACCGGCGAGACCCGCTGCACGTACGAGGGCACGGAGGGCGCCGAGGAGTTCCTGCTCGCCGACGGCGTCCTGTACCTCCAGATCAACCCGTCGCCCGCCGACGTGGCGTACGAGCCGGTGGAGCGCAACATCGGGGCCGCCCGCGACCGCGTCATCCTGGACCACGGGTGGGACAAGGGGCCGCGCCGGCTCCTGGCCGTCGAGGCCGACACCGGCCGCGTCCGCTGGCAGGCCGAGGCCCGCCTCACGCCGCTCAGCCTGGCCGTGGCGGACGGGCGCGTGGTGTTCCACGAGGGCGAGTCGCTCGTCTGCCTCGCCGCCGCCGACGGCAAAGAGCGATGGCGGACGGCCGTGCCCTCCAAGCCGCACTCCCTTCCGCGCTGCTTCGCGAAACATACGCAGAAGAACCTTGAAGGAAAGGGCATCGGCCGGACCGACCTCGGGCGCTCCTTCGGCGCCACGCTCGTCGTCTCCGGCGGCGTGGTCCTCTTCACGTGCGGCGACGGGACGGTCTCGGCCGCCGATGCCGAGAGCGGCAAGGTGCTGTGGTCGGGCGAGATTCCGCCCTCCGGCCACTACTCGCCGGAGGACCTGCTCGTCGCCGGCGGCATGGTCTGGACCGGCGACACGGCCTGGGGCAGGAAGGACACCGGCGTCTTCGTCGGCCGCGACATCCACACCGGCGAGATTCAAGGTCAGTTCATGCCGGACGTCTCCCCCGAGTGGATGCACCAGCGGTGTTACCGCAGCAAGGCGACGGACCGGTACCTCCTGCCGTCGCGGATGGGCATCGAGTTCGTCGACTGGCAGGCCGAGCGGTGGACCATCCATCACTGGGTCCGCGGCGGGTGCCTGTACGGCATCGTGCCGGCGAACGGCCTCGTCTACGCCCCGCCGCACAACTGCGCGTGTTACCTCCAGTCGAAACTGTACGGCTTCTGCGCGCTGGCGGCGGCGTCGGCGTCGCGGCGCGTGCCGGAGGACGTGGACGATGCGGCGCGGCTGACGCACGGGCCGTCATGCGAAGAGTCAATCCGCAATCCGAAATCCGCAATCCGAAATGAGGACTGGCCCACCTACCGCCACGACGCCGCTCGCAGCGGCCGGGCGCCCGCGGCCGTGCCGGACGACCTGAAGCCGGCCTGGCAGGCGGACCTCGGCGGCCGTCTCTCGGCCCCGACGGTCGCCGGCGGCCGGGTGTACGTGGCCCGGGTCGACGCCCACGCCGTCCACTGCCTGGACGCGCGGGACGGCCGGACCCTCTGGTCGCACACGGCGGGCGGGCGGGTCGATTCGCCGCCCACCCTGTGGGGCGGCCGCGTCCTCTTCGGCGCCGCCGACGGGTGCATCACGTGCCTGCGGGCCGAGGACGGGGCCCTCGTCTGGCGGTTCCGCGCCGCCCCCGACGACCGCCGCATCACCGCCTTCGAGCAGGTCGAGTCCGCCTGGCCGGTGCCCGGCAGCGTCCTCGTGCGCGGCGGCGCGGGAAAGGACGGCGGGGCCGTCGTCTGGGCCGTGGCCGGCCGGTCGATGTTCACCGACGGGGGCCTGCGGCTGGTGCGGCTCGACGCCGCCACCGGCCGCAAGGTCTCCGAGACCGTCCTCGACGACCGCGACCCGGCGAGCGGCAAGACGCTCCAGGACCTGATGGAGCAGCGCGGCAAACGGATGCCGGTGGCCCTGCCGGACGTCCTCTCGTGCGACGGCCGGCACGTGTACATGCGGGCGCAGCGGTTCGATCTTGATGGCCGGCGCACCCGCCTCGCTCGCACGGCCGTGGCCGAGCAGCGCGGCGAGGGGGTCCACCTCTTCTCGCCGACGGGGTTCCTGGACGGCACGTGGTTCCACCGGTCGTACTGGATCTGGGGTCGGGACCACGCCGAAGGGGCCGGCGGATGGTTCCGGGCGGGCCGGCACGCCCCCGCCGGCCGCATCCTCGCCGTCGATGACGACACAATCTTCGGGTACGGGCGGAAGCCGGATTACTACCAGTGGACGACGCCGCTGAAGTATCACCTCTTCGCGGCCCACAAGACGCCTCCGGAGGCGGAGGAGGGCGGCAAGCCGAAGGGCCGGCAGCGCCGGAAGCCGCGCCGGCCGACGTACCGGTGGTCCCGGGCCGTGCCGATGCACGTCCGGGCGATGGTCCTGGCGGGCGAGGCGCTCCTGGTGGCGGGTCCGCCCAACGTCGCCGACGAGGAGGAAGCGTTCGAGAAGTGGCGGAGCCGGGGCGTGCGCGAGCGCCTGCGGCGGCAGCGCGACGCCCTCCGCGGGGCGGAAGGCGCCCGCCTCTGGGTCGTCTTCGCCGCCGACGGCGCGAAACGGGCCGAGGTGACGCTGGAGGCGGTGCCCGTGTGGGACGGCATGGCGGTCGCCCGCGGGCGGGTCTACCTGGCCGATGCCGGGGGCCGTGTCCTCTGCCTGGCGGGCGAGTGAGGCCGCTTTGGACCGGCGATGAAGCGCGGCGGGTCGGAGCCTGTCCCGAGCGAAGCCGAGGGCCACCCGCCTCGCTCGCACGTAGACCCACCGCGCCCACTCATCTCGGACCCACCGCGCCCATCGTTTCTCACGCCTCGAAGTAGACGCCGCCCTTTTCCAGGGCCTTCCGCAGGTCGGCGTAGGCGAGGTCGCGGGTGCCGCAGCCCTTCGCGGCGCAGAGGGCGGCGGCGGTGCCGGCCCCCTGGCCCTGGCCCATGCAGCAGACCGTGTTGCGGGTCGACATGTGGGCGCGGTGGTCGGAGGTGATGAGCATCCCGGCCGCCAGCAGGTTCTCGAGGCCCTTCACCCGGAGCGCCTTGTACGGCAGGCCGTAGGTGCCGCCGCCGGCGATCTGGAGCCGCGGGGCCGAGTCGTGGAACCCGTAGACCATGACCTCGTCGTCGAAGTGGCGTCCCTCGATGACGTCCTCGTGCGAGACGTCGTAGTCGCAGACGATCTGCCGCCCCCGCCGGATGCACAGGGTGGGGCTGGTGCGGGCCATGAACGCCTTCTCGAACCCGGGCACGAACTCGCGGAAGAGGCGGGCGGCCTCGGCCATCCGTTCGCGGAGTTCGAGTTCGGCCTTCGAGACGGCGTCGCGGTCGGTCGGGCTGACCCGCATCTTGAAATTCAGTTTAATGAACATGAAATAGTTGTCGTGGCACGAGGTGGTCACCGGCGACATGCCGATGCGCCCGGCGCCCTCGCGGAAACCCTTCGGCAGGCGGCCGCGACCCGCGTTCAGGCGGACGATCCGGCCGGGCTCGCCGCTCCGCATCCCCTCGGCGTACTGCGTGACGGCGTCGTGCTCGGCGAGCCACGCGTGGTACTTCTCCATGCTCACGTTCGCCAGGCCGATGGAATTGACGACCGGGTAATCGTTCGGCTCGTTGTACTCGGCGCCGGCGTAGGCGGCGAGGTCGCCGAAGGCCGTGCAGTCGACGAAGCACTTGGCGAAGACGGCCTGGCGACCGCTCCGGCTCTCGGTGACGACGCCGCGCACGCGGCCGCCGTCGACGATCGCGCCGACGAGCAGCGTGTTCATCTGGCAGGTGACGCCGGCCTCGTCGAGCATGCGGAAGGTGACGAGTTTGTAGAGTTCGGTGTCGATGGCGGTGCAGACGGAGTCGTAGTTGTATCCCTTGGTCATCTCGGCGTGGCCGGTGCATCCGCCGAGGGGCATGAGGCGGTCGATGATCTCCTGGGCGATGCCGCGAACCACCTGCCGCTTCTTCGCCTGCGGAAACGCCTTCCAGAGGTTGTAGAAACTGTGCAGGGCCGTCCCGCCCTCGGTCACCGTGCCGCCGGGGTACCCCTTGCGCTCGATGAGGACGGTGCGCGCGCCGTTGCGCGCCGCGGCCAGGGCCGTGACGACGCCGGCCGTCCCCGCGCCCGCGACGACGACGTCGCACTCGCGGACGGGAAGGCGGCGGGCCGGTTCCTCGTAGAAGCGGGCGGACGGGCCGGCGTCATCGGCGCGCGCGGCGGGTGCGGCCTGGCACCCCGCGCCGCCGAGACCGGCGGCGCCGAGGACGGCGAGGCCCTTCGAAAACTCGCGACGGTTCATGGGGGGCTCCTTATGGTTCGGACCGTTGGTTTCAGCGAGCGTTCATGATTGTCATTCTGAGGAGCCCGTAAGGGCGACGAAGCATCTCGCCGCCGGCCACGGCACGAGCCGTACCCGTGCCAGGGTGCGCGCGCCGGCACGGCAACGACCAAGGCGAGATTCTCCGGCCCCGCAAGCGGGGCCTCAGAATGACAGCCGTTGAGCCACCTTTCCCGCGATCGCGGCGGGTGCGGAGACCCGCCGCGCCAAACGTGCCGTCGACGGCCGGGCGCGCGCGGGCTCACTCCTCGAGTGTCATGACCTCGATCTTGCGGAACTGGCAGGGGTGGCTCTCGGCCTGGATCGAGATCGTGCCGCCCACGAGCCGCGTGCCGTCGTCGAGTTGCGGCTTGTCGTACTGGAGGACGACCTTGCCCTCGCAGAGATGCTTGATCGTGTCCTTGTGGACCTCGACCTCGACGGTGACCCACGCATCGCCCCTGTAGGTCTTGCTCTTGGAGTTGATGATGTGCGGCTTGTAGAGTTTGCCGTCTTTCACGACGTGCGTGCCGGGGGTGCAGAGGTTGGCGGTGGACCGCTCGCCCTTCTCCTTGCCGCCGAGGAGTTGGACCTCGATGGAGTTGGGGAAACTCTGATTCTTGTCCATGCTTTCGGGCGATTGGCCGTGGATCATCAGGCCGTTGTTCCGCCACGCCCAGCCGGGTCCGCCGGGCACCTGCTCGCCGATGAAGCGGTACTCGGCCCGCAGGCGGTAGGGGGCCTCGAACGGCGTCTTGTGGAACAGGTGGCCGAAGCGGTTGCCGAACTTCTCGTACTTCTCGTACGAGACGGTCAGCAGGCCGTCCTCGACGCGGAAGGTGTCGTTGTAGTTGACGCCGGCCTCGAAGCCGCGGAACTTGGGCGTCCAGCCCGAGAGGTCTCTGCCGTTGAAGAGTTGAATCCACTTGCCGTCGTCCTTCTCGTCGCCCGTCAGCGGGGAGACAAGGGCGAGGGCGACGGCGGCGGCGAGGGCGACGGCGGTGGGGTGACGGAAACGCATGGGTCGATCCTCCGGTTCGGGTGCGTGGGTTCTGTGTGAGACGGCTCGGGCGGCGCGGCATTCAGTGAGGTGCCACGCGGCGCTGCAGGCGCGCCCGGCGGCACGCGCGGTGCAAGCGCCGCGGCGAACACAGGCCCGGCTGCGTGGTGGCGCAGTCACGGGCGCTCCGCGACAGGGCCGCCATCCTGCGCTACGCCTCCTCGCCCTTGTACTTCTTCCAGAAGTCGGGCATCAATTCGCGGGTCTGTTCCTCCATTTCGCGGTCGCTGATGGCCGTGAGGCGGCCTTCCTTCTCGTACTGGTCGATGACCCATCGGGCGAGTTTGGCGCACTTGATCTTCGAGATGCGCGCCTCGCCTTTCAGGCCGAAAAACTCGTTCACCCAGTGGGCGATGCCGTCGGCGCCGCTCTTGTCGGTGATGGCGACGCGGGGCGGGCGGTCGAGGAGGGCGGCGGTGTCGAAGATGTTGTAGATCTGCTCGTACCGCCGGAGGCCCCCGGCGTGGATGCCGGCGCGGGTCGTGTTGAAGTGCCGGCCCACGAGGGGGTAGTTGTCTGGGATGGGGAAATCGATGGACCGCATGTAGTCGGCCAGTTCCGTGATGGCCCGCGTGTCGATGCCCGAGGTGTCGTGCTTCAGGGCGATGTACTCGATGACCGAACCCTCCAGGGGCGGGTTGCCCGTCCGCTCGCCGAAGCCGAACACCGTGGTGTTCACGAAGTCGCATCCGTACAGCCACGCCGTCGCCGCGTTCGCGTGGACCTTGTGGAAGTCGTTGTGGCCGTGCCATTCCAGGCGGCTGCCCGGCACGCCGCACTCGCGGTTGAGCTTGTAGATGAGTTTGGGAATGCTGCGCGGCAGGCTCGCCCCGGGGAACGAGAGGCCGAAGCCCATCGTGTCGCAGAGGCGGATCTTGACGGACTTCTCCTCCGGCACGCCCTCGCACATCTCCATGAGGCGGTCGACGAACGGGAGGACGAACCCCTCGATGTCCGCCCGGGTCACGTCCTCCAGGTGGCAGCGGGGCCGGACGCCCGCCTCCAGGGCGGCGCCCACGACCTCGCAGTAATGGTCCATGCACTCCTTGCGGCTCTTGAAGCCGAGTTTGTGGAAGATGTGGTAATCGCTGGAGGAGGTCAGCATGCCGGTTTCTTCGAGGCCGGCCTCGCGCACGAGGCGGAAGTCGCCCTTCTCGGCCCGGATCCAGCCCGTGCACTCGGGGTACGGGTGGCCGAGTTCGCGGCAGCGGTCCAGCGCCTCGCGGTCGTTCTTCGTGTAGAGGAAGAACTCGGTCTGGCGGACCACGCCCTTCGGCCCGGCGATGCGGCCGAGCAGGTCGTAGATGCGGACCATCTGCTCGGTCGTGTACGGGGGCCGGGCCTGCTGGCCGTCGCGGAAGGTGGTGTCGGTGATGGCGATGTCGCGGTCGGCCACCGAGCGGAAGTTGAACGTGACCGGCTCGCCGTCGATCACCTCGGTGACCGGCCCCTCGAAGTGGATGAGGGGCGGCAGGTCGTACGGGTAGGTGTCCTGGACCAGGTTCGGCTCGGTCGTGTCCTGGAGGGGATGCGGTTTCTTTGCGTCAGGCATGACGGCTCCTTATGCGGCGGTATTGCATGCGTGCTTCAGGATGTCATTCTGAGGAGCCCGTAAGGGCGACGAAGAATCTCGCCGTGCGAACGACGTCGAGGCGAGATTCCCCGGCCCCGCCAGCGGGGCCTCAGAACGACAGCCTGAGAGATTCGTTGCGTGTACGACGGTCACTCCTCGATCTCGACGCCCTGCTCCTTGCAGCACTTGGTGATGAACTCGACCGCGCCGCCGACCGTCTCGACGGAGAGGGCGGCTTCCTCTTCCATGTCGATGCCGAACTCTTCCTCGAACATGGCCACCAGTTCGATCGACTGGACGCTCTCGGCGCCCAGGTCGACGGCAAAGTGATGGCCGGGCTGGATCTCGTCCGGGTCGACGTTCAGCACCTGGGCGGTGACCTGCTTGACGCGTTCTTCGACGGTGGCCATCGGTTTCCTCCTGCTGAATCGCTTTGGGTTTCGCTTCTTCCTGCTCTTCGCGCATGTTGTCGTTCGAGAGCGCGCTGTTCGAGCCGGCCGCGGGAGCGGCCGGATATCACCATCCACCATGGCATCTGCCACGGCCGATGATGATGACCCGCTGCTCCCGCAGCGGGCTCGAACGGCGACGCGCTCGAACGGCACGGCTCGAACGGCGACGCGCTCGAACGGCGAAAGCGCTACAACTTCCGCATCGCCCGGCGGCCCTTCTTGATGAGGTCGTCGCGGCTGGCGCGGGTCATCTCGAACACGTGGTCCCACATCGCCTCGTCGGCCTCGGTCCACTCGCGTCCCCGGCGGGCCATGACCTGGGCCGCCGTCCGGTACAGCGCTTTCTTGCCGAACCCCTTCGTTACCACGCCCTCCAGGAGCCAGGCGAACGAGGGGATGAACTTCGGCAGCGGTTTGCCGGTCGCCATGATCAGCCCCATCGCCCCGACGTACGCCCCTGTGTTCAGGAACGTGCCGATCGAGGTCTTCGTGTGGTCGCCGATGAAGCCCCCCACCTTGTTCGACCCCGTATCGATGGGCCGGTGCCCGTACATGACGACCGAGACGTTCCCGTAATCGTTCTTGAGGTCGGAGTTCGTGGTCAGGGCCCCCAGGTTCACCCATTCGCCCACGTACGCGTGGCCGAGGAACCCGTCGTGATACTTATTGGAATAGCCCTGGATGATGGAGCACTCCACCTCGCCGCCGATGCGGCACATGGGCCCGATGGAGTTGCCCTCGTGGCACTTGGCGCCCAGCAGCACCGAGCCGGGCCCGATCCAGCACGGCCCGACGATGCGGGTGAACGGGTGGACCTCGACGTCTTCGTCGATGAAGACGGGCCCGTCGGTGGCGTCGATGACGACCATCGGATGGATGCGGGCGCCGGGGGCGACGTACACGTCCTGCTCGCTGCCGCGGATCGCCGACGGGTCCTCCACCTCGCCCTCGATGCCGCATCGGCCGGCGCCCTCGAAGTCGGCCGTCAGGGCCTCGGGGCTCGCGAGCATCAGGTCCCAGATGTACTCGTACGTGGCGACGGTCGGCCGGTCCGTCGGCAAACGGTCGAGGGCGGCCGCGAGAAACGCATCGATGTCCTCGGCGGGCAGGTCGGCGGCGTCGGCCTCCGTGATGCGGGCGTACAGCAGGTGCCCGTCGGCGTCGACGGCGGCCCGGCTCGGGCCGGAGGAGGGGACGTCGAAGGCGTCGGCCCGGACGCGGGCGTCGAGAAGGAGCAGGTCGTCGCCGGCCAGGGACGACGCGTCGTTGACCGGCCGGTCGGTCCGGGTGCGGCAGGCGTCGGCCATGTAATCGGGGACGAAGCAGGCCACGTCCTCGGGGCGGATGCGGCGGATGAGTTTCTCGCCGAGCGTCGTCATGCCCGTCCGCAGGTCCCAGACGGGACGGCTGAGGGCCACCGGGTGAAACCGGCTCCGCACTTCCTGCGACCGGTCGACCAGCACGAGGCGCATAGACGCTCCCTCCGATACGGCGGCGCGGAACCCGGAAGGTAGCCCGCCGGCGGGGCGGTGTCAACGGAAAAGGCGCCGCGAGGGGGATGCGCCGCGCACGGATAGAATGACGGCACGCCGCACGGCCGGACAAGGCATGCCCTGAGCGAAGTCGAACGGGCCGGCCGGGGCACGGGCGCCAACGAAGTGCTTGCTCCCGCGGCCGCGGCGCGTATCATCGGGGACGCACGCGCACGGCGGGTGCCACGGATTGCTTGCCAATCCGTGTCTGCCACTCGGGACGCGCGGTTTGACAAGCAAACCGTGGCACCCGGCATGTGAGACGCACGCACACGAAACGGAGGAGCGATCCATGGCACGCACGGACCTCGACGCACGCGGCGCCACACGCCGCGGCTTCCTGAAGACCCTGCTCGCCGGCGGCGCGGCCGCCGCCGGGTCGGCGGGCCTCGGCCTGCTCCCGCGCCGCGCAGCCGCCGGCGCCGCCACGCGGAAGGACGACCGGCCGAACATCGTCATGCTCTTCGCCGACGACATGGGCTGGGGCGACCTCGGCTGCTTCGGGCACCCGACCGTCCAGACGCCGCACCTCGACCGCATGGCCGACGAGGGCACGCGCCTCACGTCGTTCTACTCGGCCCCGTGGTGCGTGCCGGCCCGCATCCAGTTGATGACCGGCCGCTACCCGCCGCGCACCGGCATCGGCGGCACGAGCGTGGGCGGGTCCGGCGGTATCCCCGACCGCGAGGTCACCCTGGCCGAGGCCCTCAAGGCCGCCGGTTACCGCACCGGCATGATGGGCAAGTGGCACCTCGGCTACGCCAAGGACGAGTACCTGCCCACGGGGCAGGGGTTCGATTACTACTTCGGCCTGCCCTACTCCAACGACATGCGCAAGCCGTGGGTCAACACCGACGTGCCGCTATGGCTTTATGAGAACACCAAGAAAGTGGAGCACCCGGTCAACCAGAACACCCTCACCACCCGGTACACCGAGCACGCGGTGGATTTCATCCGCAAGAACAAGGACGGCCCGTTCTTCCTGTACCTGGCGTACTCGATGGTGCACCTGCCGATTTACACGACGGAGGAGTTCCGCGGCACCTCGCGGGCCGGCCTCTACGGCGACGTGATGGCCACCATCGACTGGTCCGCCGGGCAGATCCTCTCGACCCTGAAGGAACTCGGCCTCGACGAGAACACCCTCGTCTGCTTCACGAGCGACAACGGGCCCTGGCTGAACCTGCCGAAGCGGATGCTCCAGGGCGGCAACCAGCCGTGGCACCAGGGCACGCCGGGGCCGCTCCGGGGTTCGAAGCACACGACCTACGAGGGCGGCATCCGCGAGCCGACGATCGTCCGCTGGCCCGGCCGCATCCCGCCGAATCGCGATTCGTCGGACATGGCGTCCGTGCTGGACCTCTACGCCACGTTCGTCAAACTCGGCGGGGGCAACCTGCCGGACCATCCCGTGGACGGTTACGACCTCATGCCGTGGCTGGAGGGCAAGGCCGACCGTTCGCCGCGCAAAGAACTCTTCTACGTCCTCCACAACCGCATCGAGGCCGTCCGCGACGAGACGTGGAAACTGAGGACCCGCGACGGCGTGGAACTGTTCAACCTCCAGAGCGACCCGTCCGAACGGTACAACCGGGCGGAGGAAAAGCCCGAGATCGTCGAGCGCCTCCACAAACGGATGGAGGCGAAGGCCGAGGAGATCGGCGCCCGCGTCGCGGGACAGAAAAAGAAGAAGTAACCGCGCGGCGCGCCCCCGTTCAGCCCTACAACGCTAACGTGTGCGCGGCGGGTCGCCGCAGGCGCCGCGCAGCCCTGAAAACGCCGTTTCGAGCGCGGTGGGCCGGGAGGCCCCCGCGCGACATGAACCCGTTAGTTGAAAGCGAGGAACCATGAGCATGCGCATCACCAGGCGGACGTTTCTCCGCGGCGTCGGGGCCGGCGCGGCGGCGGTGCACGTGGTCGGCGCCCACGTCCTGGGCGGCCAGGGCAAGACGCCCCCCAGCGAGACGATGACCCTGGCGGGCATCGGCTGCGGCGGCCGGGGCGGACACGATATCCACAAACTCGCCGACCTCGGCCAGACCTTCGCCGCCCTCTGCGACGTCGACGACAACCGTGCCAAGGGGACCTATAAAAAGTTCCCCAAGGCCAAGACCTACCGCGACTTCCGCAAGATGCTCGATAAGGTCGAGGGCGAGATCGACGGCGTCGTCGTCGGCACGCCCGACCACACCCACACCGTGGCGGCGATGGACGCGATCAAGCGCGGCAAGCACGTGTACTGCGAGAAGCCGCTCGCCCACTACGTGTGGGAAATCCGCGAACTCATGAAGGCCGCACGCAAGTACAAGGTCGTCACGCAACTGGGCAACCAGGGCCACTCGTCCGAGCACATCCGCCTGTTCGTCGAATGGGTCCGCGACGGCGCCGTCGGCGACGTCCACACCGTCCACGCCGGCTGCGGGGCCTTCAAGAACGTGTATTGCCAGATCGATAAGTTGCCGGAACTGAAGAAGCGGCCGGAGGTGCCCGGCCACCTGGACTGGGACCTCTGGCTCGGCCCCGCCCAGTACCGGCCGTACAGCCCCGTCTTCGTGCCGTGGAACTGGCGCGGGTGGACGCCCTTCGGCACGGGATGCATCGGCGACTGGGTCTGCCACGTCGTGGACCCGTCGTTCTGGGCGCTCGACCTCGGGGCGCCGGAGTCCGTCCGGGCGGAGGTCGAGGGCTACGACCCCAAGAAGCACCACCTGTGCTACCCGCCCGCCACGAAGATCACGTACGAGTTCCCCCCCAAAGGCGGCCGTGGGCCCGTCACGCTCATCTGGTACGATGGCAACAACACGATCCCCCGGCCGGAAGAACTGGAAGAGAAACGCCGCGTGCCCGGCACCGGGGCGGTGGTGGTCGGCTCGAAGGGCAAGATCATGCACGGCAGCCACGGGGCCGGCGGCTGCCGCCTCATCCCCGAGGACGCCATGAAGGCGTATGACCGGCCCGAGAAGACCATCCCCCGCACCCGCGGCCACCACGCCGACTGGATCGACGCCGTCCGCGAAGGCCGCAAGGCCGGCTCCGACTTCGCCGAGTACGGCGGCCCGCTCACCGAGATCGCGCTCCTGGGCATGATCGCCGTCTGGTACCCTACGCAGACGCTTCGCTGGGATGCCGAGAAGATGGCCTTCACGAACTTCCCGGAAGCGAACAAGCACCTCACGCCCGAGTACCGCGACGGCTGGACGCTCTGAGGCGAGGGGTTCCCCCCTTGACGGGGAGAGGGCTTCCCGCGCAATGGCCTTCCCAGGCCACCGCGTCCGACCGTCCGTGCCACGGCCGGCCTTGTCCGGCCGTGCGCCCCGTCGGTCGGAATCACGGCGGGACAAGACCCGCCGCGCTCCTATGCGAACTTAACACTACAATGCCAAATCGGCGTTTTGCGAGGTGGGTCGCCGCACCCACCGCGCTCGAAATGCCTTTTCCAGGCCTGCGCGGCGGGTCGCCCGGCCTGCCGCGCTTCGCGCGCCGTGTGCCGCGATGCCGGGCCACCGATTGACGAGCAATCGGTGGCACTTGCGCGTCCCCCCCCGCTTCCCCATCAACTCCGCCCGCCGCGCACGCCGATGGTAAGAGGGGATTCCGCGACCAATCGGTGAAAGGGCTGCCCCGTGCCTGCCGCGATACGCCAATGGATGATCGCCCTGGCGGCGACGCTGCTGACGGCGGCGCCGGCCAATGCCGCGGCGCCGGCGCCATCCACGCCGCCCGAGCCCGACGAGCCCCCGGTCACCGCCCGCGTCATCGAGGCCGCGCAGCCGGACGCCGAGGCGCCCCCCCAGCCGCCCGGCGGCGCCCCGGGATACGACCGCATCATCCTCGAGAATGCCGTCCTCCGCGCCACGGTCGTTCCGGCCCTCGGCGGCCGGGTCGTCCAGGTCCACGACAAGCGTGCCGGCCGGGACCTCCTTGCCCCCGGCGGCGCCGGGGCGGGGTTCCGCTTTCCTCACCCGTCGGCGGCCCCGCCACCCGGCGAGGACGTCGGCTGGCGCCTCGTCCGCTCCGGCGACGGCACGGTGACCGTGGCGGTCGACCGCCGGTTCCGCCGGTTCACCGGGCCGCGGGCCGGGTGCTTCTCGCCGATGCGGATGGGGGTGACCGTCACGCTCCGTCCGGACGCGCCCGTCCTGGAGGTGTCCGGCCGGGTGGACAGCCCCCTGCCGCTGCGGACCGGGTTCCGCCTGTGGTTCGCCGCATGGCTGCCGACGGGGGACGATGCCGGCGTGCTTCTGCCGACGGGGTCGGTGACGGATGCGGCCCTCACGTCGGCCCGTCCCTGGCCGGGTGCCGAGCCTGTGCCGGTGCCGCGGGCCCGCGAGGCCGGGCCCGACCTGTGGGCGGCGAACGCGGCGGGCGGATGGGTGGGCGTCTACGACCCGCGGTCGGACGCGAACCACCTGCTGATTCGCCCCCGCTCCACGGCGCCGGGCGCGGCCATCCGTCTGCCGGGTACGGAGGGTTCCCCGGCCGGGCAAGCCGGCCGGGCCACACAGGCGCGACGTGACTCCGCCGAGGCGCCGCTGCCGCCGGAGACGGTGGAGGCGGCCGTCGGTTCGAACGTGTCGGCCTCCCATCCCGGGCACTACCTCCCGCCGTTCGGGGCGTACACGCTGCCGGTCCGCCTGGCGATGGTGCGCGGCATCGGGCCGGTCGTCTGGGCGGACGAGCGGATGGCCGTCGGCCTGTGGCGGAGCAAGACGGGGACGGGCATCCGCGCGCTGGGTCTCGGTCGCGCGAGGCCGGTGCGGCTCGTGCTCCGTGCCGAAGACGCCCGCGCCGAAGCCGCCGGCCGGCTCAACCCGGACGAGCCCCTGGCGGTCATGCTCCGGGGCCGGTACGAGCGGGTCCGCCTCATGGTTCTCGACGCCGACGATGACGTTGAACTCGATGTGACGCTGCCGCTCGCGCCGCGGGCCCTTGCGGAGACGGCGCCGGCGGACCGCCGCACGCCGATGGACCCCTGGGACGCCTTGGCCATGGAACTGGCGGGCTGGCACCCGCCGCCCGGACGGGCCGGCCTGCCCGGCGCCGTCGCGGCCCGGACCGGTTCGGACGGCGACACCTCGGCCGACGGGCTGCTGGCGGCGGCGCGGGTCCTGATGCGGTCGGCGGAGCCGGGCGCGGGGGCCTGGCAGTCCGTCCGAAGCCGCCTCGCGTTCCGGGCGGACCGCGGTGACCGCCGGCGGACGGCTCACGCGTATGTGGCGATGATGCTGATGCTGGAAGCGGGCGGCCGGCCGATCCCGGAGAGTGCCCGCCACGACGACCAGGGGGCGCCCGTCCTCGGGGCCCTCTACGCCCGGGCGCTGCGGGCCCTGGCGCGGGGCGACATGATGGGCGGCCTTCGGCGGCTCCGGACGATCAACGAGCAGGCGCCGCCGATTGCGATGGGCCTGGGGGACCGGGCCTTGCCGGGAGGCGACCGGCTGCATCCGTCAGCGGGACCGGGCGGCCAGTGGCCCGCGCTCCTGCGGGCGGTGGTGCGCCTGGAGATCAAGCAGCCGGAGCGGGCGGCCGCCGTCCTGGAGCGGCTCCTGCGTGTGGACCCGTCGCGGACGGAGGCGGTCTCGCTCCTCGCCGACGCCTGCGCCCGGCTGGGCGAGACCCGGTCGCGGCAGGCCCTCGAGCACCGCGTGCGGGCGGCCGACCTGCGGAGCCAGGCGGCGCGGATGCTGGAATCGAGCCCGGCCGCCCGGGAGGATCTTGACGCGCTGCTGGCGGAGGCCCGCCTGGGCCGATGGCGCGGCATCCCCCGTCCGTAGGGGTTCTCGGACTCCGCAGCACCGCATGTCGGGGCATGTCAGACACCTGTCACCGCCTGCGTATCGCCGTTTCGCCCGCCCGGCCGGCTGGATTATTCCTGATTCTGTGTTCGGCTCGCGCCGATATAACCTTCAGAAGCGACCCGCCGGTCCCGTTTGCGCCGGGACACACGCGCGGGATGGGAATTGCGCCGGGAGGACTGACGGCATGTCGCACCGTCTCTGTTTGCCGACGGGGGGCGTCCGCTTCCATCAGTTTGTCTGCGGGGCACTGCCCGCGGCCGCCTACCTCTTCGAATGGCTTCCCCCGCTGTGGGTGGCCCTGGCCTTGTCGGGGCTGGCGCTGGCGTCGCCCCGTCTGGCGCTTGTGGCGAGGCTGTACCCTCGGAAACGGTACGCCTGCGGCGACGAGGACCCGGGCCCGCTGCCCGGGCTGTACCGCCTGGACGAGGCGGTCCGGCTGCTGCTGCTTGGCGCCGGGGCCGTGGTGCTCGTTCTGGGCCGGCCCATCGGGTGGCTGCCGGTGCTGGCGGCGGCGGCGACGTCGATCCTGGAAGGCACGACCGCCTTCTCGTTCAACCTCCTGTTGTACACGATGTGGCGGTTGGCCGTTCGCCGGTTCCGGCACCGGGGGACCGGTCCGGCCGCGAGCGGCCAGTCGGCCGGCAACCCCAATTGCCTGGTCTGCAAGGCCCTGGCGACGGCGCCGTACGGCCGGTGCCAGTGGTGCCGGCTCTCGAGCGTCCGCTGGTGCTGCGGGCTGCAGACGTCGATGCTGCTGGTGTTGATGCTGGTGATCGCGTTTCTGCTGAACGCGGCCCTGGAACCGCTCGTCACGAAGTTGCTGGTGGCGATGAGCATCGTGGGCGTGGTGGCGTTGTCGCTGGCGATTACGCGTCAGACGAACGACCTGATCGGGTCGCTGACGAACCTGGAACGGGCCCGCAAGCGGTTCCAGCGGCGCTGTGCGTTCCTGGAGACGCTGGCGCTGGCCGACTCGGTGGAGGAATCGGCCGAGGCCGCCGTCGCCCACCTGGCCGAGGCCCTCGGCGTGCACCGCGCGAGCGTCATGCTGGCGACCGACGGGCACCTCAAGATCCTGGCTTCCCGGGGCATCCCCCAGGAGGTGGCCGAGACCGTTTCCGTCCCGGTCCCCGGCCGCATCTGCGGCCGGGTGTTCGAGAGCGGCGTGCCGATGGTCCTCGACGACGTGGGCGCCGAGGCGATGTTCGAGACCCTGGGCCTGGAGGGCGGCGAGGCGATGGCCTCCGTGCCGCTCGTCTCGACCGCCATGAAGACCGCCGGCCGCAAGATCGGCGTCATCAACGTGACCGACCGCGCCGACGGACCGTTCGACGCCGAAGACCTGTCGGAACTCCAGGCGACGGCGGAGGCGGCGGCCATCAGCCTGGCCGGCCAACTCGATCACCACGAACTCCAGCGCGCCAACTACGCCGCCATCCGCTCCCTGGCGCTGGCCATCGAGGCCAAGGACCCGTGCACGCACGGCCATTCGCTGCGGGTCCAGCAATGGGCCCGGGCGGTTGCGAAGCGGCTGGGCCTGGACGGCGACCGGCTCCAGGTGCTGACGTACGCGGCGGAGTTGCACGACATCGGCAAACTGGCGATTCCCGACGGGGTGCTCAAGGCGCCCCGCCGGCTGACGGACGCCGAGTGGACGGTCGTCCAGCAGCATCCCCGCCGGGGCGTGGAGATGGTGCGGCACCTGGACTTCCTGAAACCCGCCCAATCGGCCATCCTGCACCATCACGAGCGGCTGGACGGGTCCGGGTACCCGGACGGGCTGGCCGGCGACGCGATCCCGCTGGAGGCCCGGATCCTGGCGGTGATCGATGCCTACGACGCGATGACGTCGGCCCGGCCGTACCGCCCGCCCCTCTCCCACGAGGTGGCGTCGGAGGAACTGCGGAAGTGCAGCGGCACGCAGTTCGACCCGCAGTGCGTGGACGCGTTCCTGGCGCTGGTCGACGGCGCCGCAGGCGACCGGGAGACCGCCGAGGCCTCGGCGGCGGGGCTGTCGTGACGCCGACCGCAGGCCGGTGACAGGATGTTGTCACCCCCACCTTGAAAGCGTTGGGCGCCCGCCCGGCGCCGCGGGTACACTCGGGCAGAGCCACACCGGGAGTCTGTTCCGCGGGCGCCGCCGGCTTCGACGGCCGCCGGGGGGCGCGGGCAGGACGCCGGAAGCGCCGCGTTCCCCCGACGGCGGCGCTTCCTTTTTTATGTCTCCTTCCGATTCGCTTGACCCCCCGGCACCGGTCTGGTACCGTGCGGCCGACACCTGCCGCGAAAGGAGACCCGCCGTGGCCGAGAGGATCGTTGGACTGATCGGGGGCACCGGGCTGGGCGAGGCCCTGACCGGGGCCGCCGGCGCCGAGACCGTCGAGGTCGAGACGCCCTTCGGGCCGCCCAGCGCGCCCATCCGGATGAGCGAGATCGCGGGCCAGCGGGTGGCCATCCTGGCCCGTCACGGCGAAGGGCACGCCTTGAGCCCATCGAAGGTGCCGTACCGGGCCAACATCTTCGCCCTGAAGACCCTGGGGGTGACGCACGTCCTGGCCTCGACGGCGTGCGGGAGCCTCTCGGAGACGATCGCCCCGCGCGACCTCGTCATCGCCGACCAGGTCATCGACCGGACCCTCCGGCCGGGGAAGACGTTCTTCGAGGACCTGGTCGTCCACGTGGGGTTCGCGGACCCGTTCTGCCCGAGCCTCCGGGGCCTGCTGATCGAGTGCGGCATGGAGATGGAGACGACCGTGCATACGCGCGGCACGTACGTGTGCATGGAAGGGCCTCAGTTCTCCACCCGTGCCGAGAGCCACCTGCACCGGCAGTGGGGGGCGGACCTCGTCGGCATGACCGTCATGCCGGAGGCGAAACTCGCCCGCGAGGCCGAACTCTGCTACGCCCTCGTCGCCGTCCCGACCGATTACGATTGCTGGAAACCGCACGAGCCCGGCGAGAGCCCCGACGCCGTCCTCGAAAGCATCCTGGCGAACCTCGAGACGGGGACCGAGGCGGCCACCGCGCTCATCCGGAAAGCCGTCCCGCGCGTGCCGGAGGCCGCCGCGGCCGGGTGCGGGTGCGCCTCGGCCCTGGCGAGGGCCATCTGGACGGATGAGGCCCGGATTCCCGACGAGGCCCGCCGGCGCCTGGAGCCGCTCATCGGGAAGTACGTGGGCTGAGGCGGGACCGGACCTGTGTGGCCCGGCCGGCTTGGCCAGCCGGGAAGGCGCCCACACACCCTCCGGCCCGGACGAGCCGGCCCGGCCACACAACGGCTTGCACCGAAGCCGGTGGCCCGGGAGGCCCGCCGCGACGAACGCGGCTTCCCGCACGGGCCCGGAGACGCTGGCGGCCCTGGAGGAGATGAAGAAGACGATCACGAACCCGCTCCTCGGGGCCGAGGTCGCTGCCGGAGAGTAACGAAGTGACGGAGTAACGCAGGCCCGGGGGCAGGGCACGGAGCAAGGGGATGGTTTGCCTCCGCCCTTTTAGTCGCGAGGCACAGCCGAGCGGGTGCCGTTTGGAGGGACATGCTGTTCAACGGTCCGTTGTTATGCCATCAGGGCAGATTGATGCTTCAAGCAGCCGAAGGCCGTCGCTCGAAGGGCCTCGTCCGAGGCCTTTGCTTCCTGCTGTTCGCTCTGGGAATGGCAGGCTGGCTGTGGCAGGGGCGGCTTGTCCTGGACACGTTCTGGGTTCTGGCCCGATGGGAAGGCAAAGGCACTCTGGACGGCTTGGGCGTTGGTATTATCGCAGTGGCGACGTTCATGATTTCTGCGCTCATCTTATGTGTCGCCGCTGTGCTCGGCGCCCTGGCGCGCCGCACGCCGATATGGATACGCATCCTGCCGGCCATCCCGCCGGCGGTGGGTATTGTCATCGCTTTTCTGACGTTTGTGCTCGCCTTGCTTCAGGGTCTATTATAAAGGCTGAGACGTTGGCGGTTCCGCTCATCGACTCTCAAGGGAGAATCCGCGTGCGGAAAATGCGAAGGTGGGCCCGAATGCTAAATGTCAAATATGAAATGCCAAACGAGGCCGGCGGCTTACGCAGAGCGTGATTTGGCATTTATCATTTCTCATTTGGCATTCCCTCTGCGTTCTCTGCGCCCTCTGCGTTGAAGAAGCGAATTGACAAGGAACGTCAACCATGACGGAAAACGAGACGGACCGCCCCCGCGACTTCATCCGCGAGATCGTCGCACGCGACACCGCCGAGGGCAAGTGGGACGGCCGGGTCCGCACGCGCTTCCCGCCGGAGCCCAACGGCTATCTCCACATCGGCCACGCCAAGGCCTTCAGCATCGACTTCGGCGTCGCCGAGGCGTTCGGCGGCACGTGCAACCTCCGTTTCGACGACACCAACCCCATGAAGGAGGAGGCCGCCTTCGCCGAGGCCATCCAGGACGACGTCCGCTGGATGGGCTACGCGTGGGAGAACCTCTGTTACGCCTCCGATTACTTCGACGAGATGTACGCGTACGCCGTCCGGTTGATCCGTCAGGGCGACGCCTACGTGGACGACCTCTCGGCCGAGGAGATCCGCGAGCACCGCGGCACGCTCACCGAACCCGGCCGCGAGAGCCCGTACCGCGACCGGACGGTCGAGGAGAACCTCGACCTCTTCCGGCGGATGCGGGCGGGCGAGTTCCCCGACGGCGCCCGCGTCCTGCGCGCGAAGATTGACATGGCCTCGCCCAACCTCAATCTGCGGGACCCCGTCATGTATCGCATTCTCCATGCGTCGCACCATCGCACCGGCGACGCCTGGTGCATCTACCCCACCTACGACTGGGCCCACGGGCTGGAGGACTCGATCGAGGGCATCACGCACAGCCTCTGCTCGCTGGAATTCGAGAACCACCGGCCCCTGTACGACTGGTTCCTCGATGCGCTCGGCATCCACCATCCGCAGCAGATCGAGTTTGCGCGGCTCAACATGACCCACACCGTGATGAGCAAGCGGCGGCTGGCGGAACTGGTGCGCGAGGGGCTCGTCACCGGATGGGACGACCCGCGAATGCCCACCCTGTGCGGCATGCGGCGGCGGGGGTACACGCCCGAGGCCATCCGCGACTTTCTCGACCGCGTGGGCGTCGCTAGAACTGAGAGCACGGTCGACGTGCGGCTGCTGGAGCACTGCGTCCGCGACCACCTGAACCAGGTTGCCCCGCGGGTGATGGGCGTCCTCCGGCCGCTGAAGGTCGTCATCGAGAATTACCCCGAGGGCGAAAGCGAGACCCTGGAGGCGATCAACAACCCGGAGGACCCGGAGGCCGGCACGCGCCGGGTGCCGTTCGCGCGGGTCCTTTACATCGAGCAGGATGATTTTCTCGAGGAGCCGCCAAAGAAATTCTATCGCCTCGCCCCGGGCCGCGAGGTCCGCCTCCGGTACGCCTACTTCATCACCTGCACGGACGTCGTGAAGGACTCAGACGGCAACGTCACGGAACTCGTGTGCACGTACGACCCGGCCACGCGCGGCGGCGACGCCCCCGACGGCCGCAAACCGAAGGCCACCCTGCACTGGGTCTCGGCCGCGCACGCCGTGTGCGCCGAGGTGCGCCTGTACGGGCGCCTGTTCGCCGCCGAGGACCCGATGGACGTGCCCGACGGCGAAGACTGGAAGGCGGGCCTGGCGCCCGATTCGCTCGAGGTGATTGCCGATGCGAAGGTGGAACCGTCCCTCGCCGGCGCCGAGCCGGGGTACCGGTGCCAGTTCGAGCGGAAGGGATACTTCATCGTTGACCCGGACGCATCGCCCGACCGCCCCGTCTTCAACCTGACGGTGGGCCTGCGCGACGAGTGGGCCAAGATTCAGAAAAGGCGGCAGAAAGGCAGGTAGGCCGCGGCGTGCCGCGGCAGCGGCGACCGAGCGAATGTGCCACGGCCGGCCTTGCCCGGCCGTGCGCGGCGCTGATGCGGGGACGGGGTGGCCTGGCCGGTCTTGCCCGGCGCGCGTGGTCGCGGCGTGTGTGGCCCGGTTGGCTTGTCCAACCGGGTGGAATGGCTTTCCCGGCCGGACAAGCCGGCCGGGCCACACGTGGCTGCAGTTGGGTGCGGCGCCCGGCCGCCGAGGCGGCCGGCGAACACGGGCAGCCCTGAGCCGGGCAGCGGCCTCCGAACCCTCGCAGCCCGGATTAGCGCGGCGGGCAGTCTTGCCCGCCGCGCGGTGCCCAAGACTGGGCACCGCGCGATATCCCCGGAACCGTCGCGGCGCGGTCCCGCCGCGCCTTCGTTACTCCGTTACGCCGTCACCGGCCGTATAACCATTTGACTCCCCCACGGCGGCCGGGGTATCATCTTCGCAGCCGTGTCGCGCGGCGGGTGCGGAGCCCCGCCGTGCTCCATCACCAATCTGCGAAAGGAACCCTCATGGCCAGGAAGAATGCGAAGCCGTCGCTCAAGCCGCTGAAGAAGGACAAGTTCGCCTACGGCGTGTGGTGCGTCATGAACGCGGGGGCGGACCCGTTCGGCGTGGCGACGCGGCCGGCGATGACCGGCGTCGAGGCCATCCGCGGCCTGGGCAAGCGCGGCGTGTACGGATTCGAGTATCACGATAACGACCTCTGGCCGATCGACGCCGGCCCGCAGAAGAAGGCGGCGGCGCTGAAGCAGGCCCGCAAGGCCATGAAGGACACCGGTATCCGGTGCACGGCCGCCACGACGAACCTGTTCACGCACCCGGTGTTCAAGGACGGGGCGTTCACGAGCCACGACCCGCGCATCCGGGCCTACGCCGTCCAGAAGGCGATGGCCAATATCGACACCGCCGCCGAACTCGGGGCCGAGGTCTACATCTTCTGGGGCGGACGCGAGGGCGCCGACGTCGACATCGGTAAGGACCCCGTCGAGGCCCTCAAACGGTTCCGCGAGTGCCTCAACTTCCTCTGCGGCTACGTGCTGGACCAGGGGTACCGTATGGTCTTCTCCATCGAGCCGAAGCCCAACGAGCCGCGGTCCGACACGTACCTCGCCACCGCCGGCCACGCCCTGGCGCTCATCGAGACGCTGGACCACCCGGAGATGGTGGGCTCGAACCCGGAGATCGCCCACGTCAAGATGGCCGGCCTGAACCCGCTGCACGAGATCGCCCAGGTCCTGGAGGCGGGGAAACTGGTCGATATCCACCTGAACGGCCAGAAGCCCCTCCGCTACGACCAGGACATGAGTTTCGGGTGCGATAACCCGAAAGAGGCCCTCCTCCTCGTCAAACTGCTCGAGGATTACGGTTACGCGGGCACGAAGACGTTCGACGCCCACCCTTACCGGACCGAGGCGGACCCGTGGGACTTCGTCGAACGCTGCATGCGGGCGTACAAGGCGTTCCAGGTCAAGGCCGAACAGGTCAGTGCCGACGTCACGCTCTGCGCAATGCTCGGGGAACTCCAGGAAACGCCCGGCGCCAGTTGGAACGAGGTCCTCGCGGGCTACTCCGCCAAGGGCGCCGCGAAACTCCGCAAGAAGTCCTTCAAGCCCAACCGCCTGGCCAAGCGGAAACTGCTGTACGAGCAAATCGACCAGCGGCTGACGGAAATCCTGCTCGGCCTGACCTGACGGGCCGGCCCTCGGCGCCTCCCGGAGACCGTGCCGTGACCGACGACGTGGCAGCCAACGCGGGCGGCCCCGCCGCGCCGTCCCCCTCCGGCGACGCCGGCCCCGTCAACGACTTCGGAAACGGGCTGCTCCGGGGCGACCCCGCCTGCTGCGAACTGGCCGACACGGTTCCCGACGGCATCTACGTCCTCGACACGGCGGGCCGGTTCCGCTTCGTCAACCGCGCCATCGAGGAGCGGTCGGGCATGCCGCGCGGTCGCTTCTATGGCGCTACATACCTCGACATTATCCTGCCGAAAGACCACGCGCGCGTCCGGGGCCACTTCGAGCGCGTCATGGCCGGCGGCGACCCCTTGCCGTACGTCCTGGAGTACGCCGCCGATGACGGCCGGACGGTGGCGGTGGAGGTGAACTCGCGGCCCATCCGGCGGGAGGGCGAGGTCGTCGGCCTCCTGGGCATCTCGCGCGACGTCACGCCCCGCCGGCAGGCCGAGGCGGCGCAGCAGCGGACCGACCAACTCTGCCGGGCCCTCATCGATTCGGCCGAGGACCCCATCTACGTGCTCGATCGCCAGGGCCGCTTCCTGGCCGTCAACACCGCCGCCGCCGGGTACTTCCCGATCGATCCGTCGGACCTGGTCGGCAAGCACATGAGGGACATCTTTCCCGAGCCGATCGCCGACCGCCAACTCCGCAACGTCCTGCAGGTCTTCGAGACGGGCGAGCCGCTCGCGTCCGAGGAGGAGGCCACCGAGGTCGGTGTCGGCCGCCGGTGGTTTAACACGACCCTCGCGCCCGTGCCGGACGGCGAGGACGGCGTGATGGCAGTGCTGGGCATCTCGCGCGACGTCACGCCCCGCCGCCGCGCCGAGGAAGCCCTCCGCGAGAGCGAACGCTTCCTCCGCACCGTCTTCAACGGCATCCAGGACGGCATCAGCGTCCGCGACCGCGACCTGACCCTCCTCCGCGTCAACCGGTGGATAGAGCAGATGTTTGCCGACCGCATGCCGCTCGTCGGCGAGAAGTGTTACCGCGCGTTGCAGCAGCGCGAGACGCCCTGCCCGTGGTGCGCCGCCCTGCCCGCCATGGAGACCGGTGAGGTCGCCCGGTGCGTCGTACCGTATCCGAGCGAAGCGGAGGCCCGCGGGCGGTTGGAGATCACCGCCTTCCCCCTGACCGACGAGGCCGGCGAGGTGGTCGGCGCCATCGAACACGTGCGAGACATCACGGACCGCTGGCACGCCGAGCAGGCGCTGCGGGAGTCCGAGGAGACGTACCGGGCCCTGGTCCAGGCCTCGCCGGACGCCGTCGCCGCCGCCGACCTCGACCTGCGCCTCATCGCCGCCTCCGACCGGGCGTATGACATGTTCGGCTACGCCAGGACGGACGAGGTCCTCGGCCGACGGATCACGGAGTTCTTTCCGCCGGAGGAGAGGGCGCGCGTCACGGAGAACATCGAGCGCACCCTTCGCAAGGGGCTCACCCGCAATATCGAGTACACGATGGCCCGCAAGGGCGGGGCGACGTTCATCGGCGAGGTCGGCGCCGCCGTCCTCCGAAACGCCGACGGGGAGGCGCGCGGCCTGATCGCGACCATCCGCGACGTCACCGAGCGCAAGCAGGCCGAGGAGGCCCTCCGGCAGAGCGAGGCCAACTACCGCGCCATCTTCAACGCCGTCCACGATATGGTCTTCGTCCACGATATCGACACCGGCGAGGTCGTCGATATGAACC
The DNA here is from genome assembly GCA_964577175.1 of uncultured Anaerolineales bacterium. GTDB lineage: Bacteria > Planctomycetota > Phycisphaerae > FEN-1346 > FEN-1346 > BS750m-G62. The sequence goes on along the minus strand of CAZNYC010000027.1, from coordinate 2,184 downwards.
GCCGGGCGTCGGATGCGTACGGCTACGGGCCGGACGACCTGGAGGCACTCAACGCGCACTTCCGCCGACGCGACGACTCCCCCTACGGATACGCCGAGCAGATGGCGTGGCTCCGCCGCGCGGCCGAGGAGGGGCCCCAACTCGTCGAATGGCTCGCCGAGGACCGCGACGGCCGGACCTTCTGGGTCGAGGTCGGCGTTCGCCGGGCCACCATCGGCGGCACGGACCGGCTGCTGGCGGTCCTGCGCGACATCTCCGACCGCAAGCAGGCCGAAGAGGCCCTCCGCGAAAGCGAGGCCCGTTACCGCGCCGTTGTCGAGAGCCAGACCGAACTGGTCTGCCGGTTCCGACCCGACCACACCCTCACGTTCGTCAACGAGGCATACGCCCGCTATTTCGGAAAGGACCCGGAGGAACTGGTCGGCACAACCTACGCGCCCCTCATCGTCGAGGAAGACCGGGACCGCGTCCGGCGGACCATGGAGGCGATCTGCCCCGACACCCCCGTCGTCAGCGTGGAGGAACGCGTCCGCCGGCCGGACGGCGAGGTCCGCTGGCAGCACTGGACGACGCGAGGCATCTTCGATGAGGCCGGCCGCCTGGTCGAACTGCAGGGCGTCGGCCGCGATGTGACCGACCGCCGGCGCGCCGAGGAAACCCTCCGGCGATCCGAGGAGGCGTACCGGGCCCTCTTCGAGGAAAGCGTCGACGGCATCACGATCACCCTCGGCCGGAGAATCGTCTGCGCCAACCAGGCCCTGGCCGGTATCCTCCGGCTGCCGATGGAAGACGTCCTCGGCCGGGAGGTGCTCGACTTCGTCCATCCGGACGAACGCGAGATCGCGCGGGCCCGCATCGCGCGCCGCCTTGCCGGCGAGCCCCAGCCCGACGTCCCGTCCCGCTACCGCATCCTCCAACCGGACGGGACGCTGCGCGTCGTCGAGATTCTCAGCCGGCGCGTCGAGTGGCAAGGCGAGGACGCGCTCCAGACCATCGTTCGCGACGTCACCGAGCAGGTCCGCCTCCAGGAGCAACTCCAGCAGGCCCTGAAGATGGAGGCGGTGGGCCAACTGGCGGGCGGCATCGCCCACGACTTCAACAACCTCATGACCGGCATCCTGTGTCACGCCGGCCTCCTCAAGACCGATGCCCCCCAGGGCACCGCCGTCCGCGAGACCGCCGAACTCATCGAGGGCGCCGCCCGCCGCGCCGCCGAACTCACCAGCCAACTCCTCGGCTTCGCCCGACGGGGCAAGCAGCAGGACGTGCCCGTCGACCTCGTCGACACCGTCCGGACGAGCGTACGGCTGCTGAGCCAGTCCCTCCCGCCCCCCGTCGTCGTCGAGACCGATTTCCGTTCCCCCGAGGCGTACGTGCGCGGCGACCCGGTCCAGGTGGAGCAGGTCGTCCTGAACCTGGCCATGAACGCGCGCGACGCCATGCCCGACGGCGGCACCGTGACCTTCGCCGTCGAGGAGCGCGAGGTGAGCGAGGCGGACTGCGAGAGCCACGCCCGCCCCGGCCGCTACACCGTCCTCACGGTCGCCGACACCGGCGTCGGCATCCCCAAGGAACAGCGCAGCCGCGTCTTCGAACCCTTCTTCACCACCAAGCCGCAGGGCAGAGGCACCGGCATGGGCCTGGCCATGGTGTACGGCATCGTGCGGAACCACGGGGGATGGATCGACGTCGACAGCGCCCCCGGCGAGGGGACGACCTTCCGGGTGTTCTTCCCGTCGGCCGAGGTGCCCCAGGAGGACCGCGCCCCGCCCGCCGGGCCCGCCGACACGGCCGCCGACCGCGCACGCATCCTCCTCGTCGACGACGAGGAACTCGTCCGCGACGTCGTCTGCCGCATGCTCGAGCGCCTCGGATACGAGGCCGTCGCAGTCGCCTCCGGCCAGGAGGCCGTCGCGTACTACCGCGACGCCGGCGACGACGTGGCCGCCGTCATCATCGATTTCCGCATGCCGGGGATGGATGGCCGGGAGTGTTTCCGGACCCTGAAGGCGATGGACCCGGAGGTGCGCGCGGTTCTCGCCACCGGCGGCGGCACGCAGGCGTCCATGCAGGATCTCCTTGACGAAGGGCTGGCCGCCCTGGTCAAGAAACCGTTCGAGATCGGCGGCCTCGAGACGACCCTGCGCCGGGTCCTCGGCGCCTGACGAGCGTACGGCGACGCGC
>CAZNYC010000026.1:0-37565 GCA_964577175.1 uncultured Anaerolineales bacterium | reverse complement strand
CCTGGGGTTTGAGCGACGGGTGCGGTGCGATGGCCCGCTCCACGCCGCGGGCAGGCGCGGCGTAGACCAGGTCCTTGAACGGTTCGTCGTCCGAGATGCGCCGGAGACCACCCGTCTTCCATTTCCGAAGGTTGTCCTGGACGCGGCCTTCACACGGTTTGCGGAACAGGCCCCACGGTTCCCAGCAGGACTTCGGCATGACCGTGACGTCCCGGAACTCCTCGTGGGCGTTCTTGGGCCGGTCACCGCCGCGCAGCGTGTGGACGACGCGGATGATTTCCGCGCGTTTCTCGAACCCGGCGGCGATGAACGGCTCGTACACCAGGTGCGACACGAGCGGGTTGGTCGCCACGAAGACATGCGCGCCTGGCACCAGGACGGGCAGAAGCAGGGTGGCCAGCCGATCGAAGAAGCGGCGCAGGTCCTCCCGCTGCCGCTCGGAAAGCACCGTGAAACGAGGCAGCGGGCGGCGCTTGCAGCCGTCGAACGCGGGCGGTATCCGCCACACCCCGCCGTTGCCGTTACGCATCTTCTCGAGTTGGTCCGGCCGGTACTCGATCAGGCCGTACGGCGGGTCGGTGACCACGGCGTGGATGGACGCCGGTTCGGCCTCTTCCAGCCAATCGAAGGCGCTTGCCCGGACCAGCGTGTAACACCGCTCCCTGCCGGCCGCCCCGTCGAAGAGGTCCGGCGGGACGAAGGACTTCGTCACTTTGTCGGCGTGCCTGGTCTGCGGCATGGCCACCTTATGTGCGTCCTGGCGCGATTGGCCCGCGTGTATTATGCGGCACCAGCCGGGCGAAGTTCAGCGGCACAGGGTCTACGCGGTCGGGCTCTCGATGAGGCGGACCATCTCGCGGACGGCCTCGCGCAGACCGACGAAGACCGCCCGGCAGATGATGCTGTGACCGATGTTGAGTTCTTCCATTCCGACGATGGCCGCCACGGGTTCCACGTTCGTGTAATTCAGTCCGTGGCCGGCGTGGACGACGAGGCCGAGGGCACGTCCGCGATCCGCGGCGTCGAGGAGTCGGGCGAGTTCGCGGGTCCGGGCCTCGTGATCGGCCGCGCCTGCGTACTCGCCGGTGTGGAACTCGACCGCCTCGGCGCCCGTTCGGGCCGCCGACTCGATCTGCCCGGGCGACGGGTCGATGAAGTGGCTGACGACGATGCCCGCCTCCCGCAGCCGGCGGGTGGCGTCGGTCACCGCCTGCTCCCGGCCGGCCACGTCCAGGCCGCCCTCGGTCGTCAGTTCCTGCCGGCCCTCGGGCACGAGGGTCGCCTGGTGGGGACGGGTGCGGCAGGCGATGTCGACCATGGCGTCGGTGACGGCCATTTCGAGGTTGAGTGTGACCTGGACCGTCTGCCGCAGGAGGTCGAGGTCGCGGTCCTGGATGTGGCGCCGGTCTTCGCGCAGATGGAGGGTGATGCCGGCGGCGCCGCCGAGTTCGGCTTCGACGGCGGCCCAGACGGGGTCCGGCTCGGCCCCGCCGCGCGCCTGGCGCAGCGTGGCCACGTGGTCGATGTTGACGCCAAGGTGAGCCATGGTTTCGCACCGGCCGGGCGGTGTGCCGCGGTCAGCCGCGCCGGTAGCCCAGTTGGTCCAGAAGACCGAGCAGTTCGACGACGGTGATGCGCGTGAGGCGGCGTTGGATCTTGTACGCGTCGATCGCGTTTTGAAGTTCCACCGCCTCCGTCGTCATGCTGGACGGATCGTCCGGCGGTGGGAACTGGCGCCGGTCGACGCCGCGCGCCTCTTCCACCTGCTCGAAGACGTTGCCTGTCCCTCGCCGTCGGTCATCGAACGCCTTTGCCACGGGATTCCCCCCTTTCGGACCCGAAGATGGCCGTCCCAGCGCGGCGGGTGAGGCGCCGGCGGCGGCGTTACTGTTTCTTGTTTCGCCGCTTCCATCGCATGCGGCGCTTTTTGCTGCCGACTTTACGCCGGCGTCGCGCTTTGTTCTTACCCACGCAGCCATCTCCTGAATGTAAATATGAAGCGCACGATCCCACCCCCCGCGGATTCTTTGTAACGGGAAAGGCGCGGCGTGTCAACCCCCGTTATGTTTCCCGTCGGCGGCGGACGAAGCGGCCGCCCGGCAGGGCACGGACCAGCCCTTTCAGTTCCAGCAGCGTCAGGGCGCCGCTGACGCGGGCGGCGTCGAGGCCGGTCCCCGCCGCCAGCGCGTCGGTGCCCGCCGGGTCGCCGTCCAGCACCTCCAGGAGGCGGGCCTCCTCGGCCGAGAGGTTGGCCTTCAGGGCCAGCGTGGCGTCGCGGGCGCCGTCGGCCTCGGCGGCGCCGGCGGGAACGGCCAGGTCCGGGAACGCGTCCAGGATGTCCGTCACGGATTCGACGAGGGTCGCCCCGTCGCGCAGAAGCGCGTGGACGCCGGCCGCGCCGGGTGCGTCCACGCGGTTCGGGACCGCGAAGACGTCCTTGCCGAGTTCATAGGCGAAGCGGGCGGTGATGAGGGCGCCGCTGCGGCGGCCGGCCTCGATGACGACCGTGCCGAGGGCCAGGGCCGCCAGAATGCGGTTCCGCCGCGGGAAGTTCTCCGCCGTCGGGCCGGTCGTCATCGGGAACTCGCTCACGAGCGCCCCGCACGCGACGACCGCATCCGCCAGGTGCGCGTTCTCCGGCGGATACACCGTGTCGAGCCCGTTGCCGAGGACCGCGAGGGTCCGCCCGCCGGCGGCCAGCGCCCCGCGGTGGGCCGACGAGTCGATGCCCCGCGCCAGCCCCGAGACGACCGTGAACCCGGCCCGGCCGAGGCCGCCCCCCAGCCGCTCCGCCTGGTCCGACCCGTACAGGCTGCACCGCCGCGTGCCGACGAGCGTGACGGCCTGGGCGTCCTCGGCCTCCAGCGTGCCCTTGACGTAGAGGACCGGCGGGGCGGCCGCCAGGTACCCCAGGCCGGGCGGGTACGCCGGCTCGCCGAGCACAAGGACGCGGACGCCTGCGGCGGCGGCGCGGTCGCGTTCGGCCTCGGGGTCCGCCTCGGCCAGGCCGTCGCGGATTCGGCCGGCCGTTTCCCGTCCGATGCCGGGCACCTCGCGGAGGGCGGACGCCGGGGCCTCGGCCGCCGCCCGGGCCGAGCCGAAGTGCTCCACGAGCGCCGCATACAGGCGGGGACCGACGCCCGGCGTCAGGTGCAGCCGCAGTGCCGCCAGGCGTTCGTCGGTGTCCATCGCGCGGTTGCTCCTCCGCGGGGGTGAACGGTCGATCGGCGTGTACAAGGGAGAATACCTGCCCCAGGGGACAGGCGTCAACTCTTTTCAACGGACCGTTTCCCGGGCAGGACTGCCTCCGGTCACCCCGCCGCCAGCAGGGCCAGGGCGTCGCGGATTTCGTCGTTTGTGACGTCGTGCGTCTGGCAAACGGCCCCGACGGCCTCGGGCAGGACGAACCGCAGCCGCCCCGCCTCCGCCTTCTTGTCGTGCCGCATGAGCCCGAGCACGCGGTCGGCATCGAGCGGTTCTTCCAGGGCGACGGGCAGGCCGAAGCGGTGGATCAGGTCCCGCTGCCGCCCCGCCGCCTCGGGCGCCAGCAGGCCGCGACGCTCGGCGATGCGGGCCTCGGCCACCATGCCGAGGGCCACCGCCCGTCCGTGCGTGAGGGGCATGCCGGCCGGGCGCCCGCCGGTGGCCATCGCCAGGCTCTCGATGGCGTGACCGACGGTGTGGCCGTAGTTGAGGATCCGCCGAAGGCCGCCTTCCCGCTCGTCCGCCGCGACGACCTGGGCCTTGATCTCGACGTTCCGCGCGACGACCGCCTCCGCCACGCCGGGGTCGCAGGCCAGGAGGGCGTCGGCGTCGCGTTCCAGGCGGGCCATCAGGTCCGCATCGCGGATCATCGCGTGCTTGACGACCTCCGCCAGGCCCGTCCGCAGTTCCTCCGGGGGCAGGGTGGCGAGCGCGCCGACGTCCGCCAGGACGGCCGACGGCTGGTGGAACGCCCCGACCAGGTTCTTGCAGTCGGGGTGGTCGACGCCCGTCTTGCCGCCCACGCTGGCGTCCACCTGGCCCAGAAGGCTGGTGGAGACGGCGACCCACGGGATGCCCCGCATGTAGGTGGCGGCGACGAAGCCGGCCAGGTCCGTCACCACGCCGCCGCCGAGCCCGACGACGACGGACCCGCGGTCGAGCCCCGCCCGCAGCATCCGGTCGTACAGGCCGCCGGCGGTCTCGAGGGTCTTGGACGCTTCGCCGGGGGGCAGGGCGACGGTCTCGGTGGCGAGGCCGGCGGCGCGCAGGCTCTCGGCCACGGGGTCGAGGTAGTGCTCGGCCACGTTCGTGTCGGTGACGAGGAGGGCGCTAGGGCTGCGGGCGGTCGCTTTCGCTTGCCGGCCCACCGCCGCCAGCAGGTTGGCTCCGATCCGGACGGCGTAGGTTGAACCGGTGACCCGTACCTGGATCTGCTGCATGAGGCGTGGCTTTCGTCTTGTACCGCAGGAACACGTAGACGACCCCGAGGGCAAGGACGGCGGCGATCATCAGGACGAGCAGGATGTTGGTGGTGCCCATGTCGACGGTGGAGGAGGGCTTCTCGCCGCCCGTGCCCGGTCCGACCGGCACGAGCCGCTTCGCCACCAGCATCGGGGCCAGGCTCTCACCGCCGGCCTGCTTCTCGTACCGCCGCACCTTGTAGAAGTAGCCTCGCACCTTCACGGTGTCGTAGACGCGCAGGTCCTGCATGGGGTTTTCGAGGACGATGACCGTGGCGACCGGCCGTCGCTCCTCGAGCGGCAATTCGACGATGTTGCACTCGTACAGGGTGGGCACGTCCTTGCGGACGGCCAGGATCGGCGTCCGGAACGGGCTGCACGAGCCGTACGCGCCCTTGATGGTGATCGGCTTGCCGCGGTACGACGACGGCATGGCCAGCAGTTGCGAGAAGCCGCTGGTTACCTCGCCGGGGTCGAACGCCTTGTCGGGCAACGTGTGGACGAGGTGGACCAGCCACCAGAACGCCGACTCGTCGTAGCCGAAGGTGTTGTCCTGGACGTCGGCGAGCAGCGCTTCGCCTTTTTCCAGCGGAAGTTCGTACCGCTTGAGCGGGGGGAGGTCTTTGATGTCCTCCAGGCGCATCTCCTTCTGGCCTTTGGGGCGGCCGGACGCTTCGTCCGCGGACGCATCGCCCGCCGGTTCGCCGACCGGTGCCTCGCCAGGCGCCTCGGCGGGCTCGTCGGGGGGGGCGGCCGCCGTTTCGGCCTCGGCGGGCGCCGGCGCCTCCGCCGCATCCGTTTCGGCGGCGTCGCCGGACGGGGCGGGCGCGGTCTCGGCGGTTTCCGTCGGCGGGGCGTCCGGTGCGGCTGGCTCTGCGTCCGCGGCGGCGGGGCAGGGCGTGGCCGTCGCTGTCAGCCAGACGGCCGCGGCGGCCAGGGTCCATGCGATGTGCCGTGTGTGCGTCATCGTTCGATCTCCTCCGGAGATTGTAATCTCCGTTCGCGGAAGGGGTCAAAGGGAATCCGTGCCGGGGCCGGCCCTTCCATGATAGAGACGGACGTCGGCGGGGGATGTCGCACGGCGGCGCGCATAAAAAAGGCGCCGCGGAGCCACACACTCCGCGGCGCCGGCGGCAGCGGCCGGTCAGGCAGTCGCGCCCCTCCTGACTGCCCGTGTCCCGGAACCGGTGCCGTTGGCCATCCTACCCCTCTTCCACGTCACCAACCGCTCCCCACACCCGGGCTTGTTTCTGTTGTCTCCATTGCTAGTATTCGCGTCGGCAGGCGCTTTCGGCAACCCCGCGGGCGCGAAAATTTTTACCGCCGAACGGTTTCCGACCACCGCTATAATCGCCCGGCGACGACCGCGAAAGGACGGACCATGACGGCCCGTAGCGACGAGGCGGCGCGCGCCGACGACGCCGCGATGGCATACCTCTTCTCGGCCACCGATTACGAGAAGATGCGCCGCGTCCGGTACAACGCCGACACCTTCAGCCTGGACCGCATGCACCGACTGCTGGCGGCGCTCGGGGACCCGCACCGCCGGCTCCGGGCCGTCCACGTGGCGGGGACAAAGGGCAAGGGCTCCACGGCCGCGATGGTCCATCGCCTGGCCCTCGCCGCCGGCCTTCGGGCGGGGCTCTACACCTCGCCGCACCTCGTGGACATCCGCGAACGCATCTGTATCGATGAGCGGATGATTTCGGCGGATGCGCTGTCGCGGCTCATCCGCCGGGCCCGCCCGCAGGTGGACTGCATGCGGGAGGCCGGCGATGCGCCCACGTTCTTCGAGATCTTCACCGCCCTGGCGCTCGATCACTTCGACCGCGAGGCCGTGGACCTGGCCGTGGCCGAGGTGGGGCTCGGCGGCCGGCTCGATGCCACGAACGTCCTGCGGCCGCTGGTCTCGGTCATCACGGCGGTCAGCCTCGACCACACCGCCCAACTCGGGACGACGCTTGCGGAGATTGCCGCCGAGAAGGCCGGCATCGTCAAGCGGGGCGTGCCGGTCGTCTCGCAGCCGCAGCCGGAGGAGGCGGCGGGCGTCATCCGCCGGGCCTGCCGGGAAGCGGGGGCACCGCTCGCGGAGGTCGGCCGCGACGTCACGTGGGCGTGGTCGCCGGCCGAGCGCGACGGGCGGCCGGGCGGCCGCCTGACGGTCCGCACGCCGGCGGCGGTGTACGCGGACCTCTTCCTCCCCCTGATGGGCGAGCACCAGGCCGTCAATGCCGCGACGGCGCTGGCGGCGGCCGAGCGGGTATCGGCCTTGGCGGACCGCCTGACGCCGGACCTGGCGCGCGACGCCCTTGCCGCGCTTCATTGGCCCGGCCGGATGCAGTACGTGCCGGGTACGCCCGCCGTGCTCCTCGACGGTGCCCACAACCGGGCGAGCGTGGAGCGGCTGCTGGAGGCGCTGGCGGCCCATTTCCCGGCCCGTCGGACTGCCATCGTCTTTGCCGCCGCCGCGGACAAGGACGTGGACGGCATGCTGGACGTGCTGGCCCGGGGGCGGGCGTGGGCGGCCGTCGTCTTCACCCGTACGGATCACCCCCGCGCCGCGGAGCCGAAGACCCTGGCGGAACGCACCTCGGCCTCGGCGTCCCACCGGGCCGAGACCGCGGCCGACGTGACGGACGCCCTGCAGCAGGCGGGGGAAGCCGCCGGCCGGGACGGCCTCGTCGTCGTATGCGGGTCGTTGTACCTGGTGGGGGAGGTGATGGAGATTCTGGAGGTGTGAGTTCCGGTTTTCGGTCGTGCACGTCCCCTACTGGCATGCGGTTGTGTATGGAGTGCGTAGAAGAAATCCGCATGGTTGTCATTCTGAGGAGGCCGCAAGGCCGACGAAGAATCTCGCCTTGTCGTCTTTCGCACGGTGAGATTCTTCGGCTCCGCAAGCGGAGCCTCAGAATGACATCTTCGCGTTTACCTGTCTTCCGGCCGCCGGGTCGGAGGTCACCCTTCCTCGGTTTCTTCCTCCGTCTCCACGTCTTCTTCGCTGAAGACCTCCGCCTCGAAGCGGTACACGGTGACGCCCGGCGACATCCAGGCGTCGGGTTGCAGGCCCGCCTTGCCGGCGCAGCACTGCGACAGGAACTCCTCCAGCGACCAGCCGGTCTCGGTGGCGACCTGCGGCAGGAAACAGCCGGAGCCGTACGGCCCGTCGATACGGATGCCGTGCCGGCCGAGTTCGATGTTGCGAAGGGGGTCGTCGACCTTCTCGAGCGGGGAGAGGGCGGAGATCTCGATCGTGAGCTGCTCCACTTCCGGCGCGGTGACCGGGTTGATGAGAAACCGGGGGTCGCGGAGGGCGGCGGCGGCCATCTCGCGGACCGTCTCGTGCAGCGGCCCGCGCGCGACGAACGTGCCGATGCAGCCGCGAAGGTGGTCGCCGTTGCGCAGCGTGACGAACGCGCCGCAGGGGGCCTGGAGGGCCTCGCTCTCCGGCACCAGGGTCGGCGGCGAGGCGCCGCGGACCGTTGCCTTGACCGTCGCGCGGGCGATGCGGAGCAGGGTGCGCTTGTCGCGGTCCGAGAGCATGGGGCTGCCTCCTGCCGGCGTCGGCGCCCGGCCGTCCGGCCCGTACCAGTTTACAGGACTTTCACGAGCACAACCACCCCGATGACGAGAAGCATGAACAGGATCGTGCAGAGGTTGAAGTACTTGTCGATGAATTGTTTCGCCCTTTCGCCGAACGCGTAGGCGAGCGCGCCGACGGCGAGAAAACGCAGCGGCCGAAACAGCGCCGACGCCAACAGGAACTTCCACCACGGCAGGCTCAGCGTCCCGGCCACCCACGAAAACACCATGTACGGGATGGGTGTCAAGGCCGAGGCCCCGACCGCGAGGAATCCCCATTGCTTGAACAGCAGGTCCGCTTCGGCCACGAGGGCCTGGCGGCCCAGGTAGCCCATGAGGGTCTCCAGGACAGGCCGCCCGAGGACGGTACCGAGCCCCCACGCCGTCATCCCACCGACGATGCTCCAGAACGTGCAGATGGCGGCCCAGCGGAAACTACGCCTGGGCCGGCCCAGGCACAGGGCCATCAGCAGCACGTCGGCCGGCACCGGGAAGAAGATCGCCTCCGAGAAGGCGAGGGCTCCCATGGCTTTGCCGGCGTGACGCGTTTCGGCCCACCCCAGCACCCACTCGTACAGCCGGCGGACGGGATGGAACACCCGGGCCGACCAGTGGGCTCGAATCTCCTCCTCGATGATGGCGTCCGTGACCCCTGATTCGGAGGCGGGCGGCGGCTCGTGTTCGCTCGGCACGTGGGCGGACTCCCTTGATGGGCCGGCTCGTCGGCGTCGGCCGGCGCGGGCCGCAGGGCCGGCCGGTCGCACGCGGGGAGAGTCTACGGCCGCACCCGCAGACGGGCAAGCCAAAACGTGGATGCCGCATTGACGCGGCCCCCGCGCCCGTCCTATCATAAAGTTAACTGGCTGCCGGCGTCGGTCCACGACGAAGAGGAGGGCGTTTCTTGATCCGACCAGGCGGTCCGATGCTGGACATCACGTCGGTGTGCCGCGGCTGTCGCGTGCAGGCCCCCGCCAAGGTCAACCTGACGCTTCGCGTGCTGGGCGTTCGCGCCGACGGGTACCACGGGCTCGAGAGCGTCGTGGCCGGCGTCGGCCTCTTCGACACGCTCGAGGTCGAGCCGGACGACCGCCTCACGCTGACCTGCGACGGCCTGGCCGTGCCCGACGGCGACGACAATCTGGTCCTGTCGGCGGCGCGGACGCTGCAGGAGGCGTGCGGCGCGACGGCGGGAGCGCGGATGCACCTGGTGAAGCGCATCCCGCCGGGGCGCGGCTTCGGCGGGGGCTCGAGCGACGCCGCCGCCGCCCTCGCCGCCCTGAACGAGATGTGGGGCTGTGGCCTGGAGGCGGCGGCGCTCTCGGGCCTCGGTGCCCGCGTCGGCAGCGACGTGCCGCTCTTTTTCGGTACCGGCGTCGCCGTGATGCGGGGGCGCGGCGAAGAGATCGAACCGGTCCCGGCCCGGTGCGGGTGGTACCTGGTGCTGGCCTGGCCGGAGGAGGTGCTCTCCACGGCCGAGGTGTACGCGGCATACGACCGGCTGCCGACCGGGGACCCGCACCGCGTGCCTGCGACGGCGATTCTCGACCGTCTGGACGGCCCTGCGAACGCGGCCGCGCCCTTTCTAGTCAACGATTTGGAGGCGGCGGCCGATAATGTAAAGAGAAACCGATTAGACCTGCGAACCCGCCTCCACGAGGCGGGGGCCGATGCCGTCGGCATGACCGGAAGCGGATCGGCTTACTTCGCAGTGGCGGATACCGAGGCGGAGGCCCGGCAGTGGGCCGACGCCGCCCGCGCCGCCGGCGCGGACACACACGTCGCTCGACTGCTGGTGGATGGGAACGAGCAACAGGGGAACACGTCATGAAAGTTACAAACGTCTCAGTGAAGTTGGCGCCGGAGAGTGCCGATCGGCTGAAGGCCTTCTGCACGATGACCCTCGATGACGAGTTCGTCGTGCGGGACCTCAAGGTCATCGAGGGCACGAGCGGCCTGTTCGTCGCGATGCCCTCGCGGAAACTGACCGATCACTGTCCGAAGTGCGGCGGGAAGAACCACCTTCGCGCCAAGTTCTGCAACGACTGCGGGACGAAACTCGGCGAGGACCGTGTCTCGGACGAGGATTCCCAGGGCAAACTCCACGCCGACATCGCCCACCCGATCAACTCCGATTGCCGGAACCGGCTCCAGGACGTGATCCTCGACGCCTACCGGGAGGGGTGCCGCTCCGCCGGCCGTGAGCAGGACGCCCGCGAGGTCGACCGCGAACTCGGCGACGCGCCGCCGGAACCGGAACCGTCCCCCCCGCCGCCCGAACCTGCGGCGCCGGAGACGTCCTCGACCGAGGCCCCCGCGCCCGAACCGCCCGCCGAGGCGGCGGCACCGGCCGAACCGGCGGAGGCGGCCCCCGCGCCCGAGCCGCCCGCCGAGGCGGCGGCACCGGCCGAACCGGCGGAGGCGGCCCCCGCGCCCGAGCCCGAGGAGACGGGCGGCGAGGCGCCCGCCCCCGAGCCGCCGAAGGAATCCCCCGCCGACGAACCCCCCGAGGAAGAGCAGCCCGATAAGGGCGGCATCTTCGGCGAAGGCATTCTGTAAGCGCGGCCTCGCGACTTCGGCCGGGTGCGACGAGTCTCGCTGCCAGGCAATACGAACGAGGGTGGGGCGGCCATGCAGGCGTGGCCAGGCACAGCGCGGCGCACGGCCGGACAAGGCCGGCCGTGGCACGTGGGCTGGAACGGTTGGAGTCCCCATGGCCACCCGACCTCGGGTGGCCATGCCACCCGCTGGCGCAGGCCGCACCGACGAACGGGCCATGGGCGGCACCGGCCCGAAAGGGTTGACCGGGCTCTCGCGTAAAGCCGCTGGACAAACGGCGCGGCAGCGCCTATACTCCTCCGTGGTCGGCCGGCCGTTTTCCCGGACGGGCGGCCCGCAGGACCCCGGCGGTCGACGGCGACCGTCGGACGGACGCGGCACCTCGCCGGTGTCGCGGACACCGGGACGGGGCAGGGCCCCGGACCCGTCTGGACCCGGGCGATGGACCTCACCGGCCATGCCCACAACGAAAGGAGCCGTCCCATGTCTGCGCGCAGCGGTGCACACGTTCTCCTCGAAGCCCTGAAGGCCGAAGGGGTCGACACCATCTTCGGCATCCCCGGCGGGGCCGTCATCCCCATCCTCGACGCCCTGTACGACGACCCGGACCTGCGGTTCGTGCTGATGCGGCACGAGCAGGGGGCGGGCCATGCGGCCGACGGCTACGCCCGCGCCACCGGACGGGTGGGCGTCTGCCTGGCCACCTCCGGGCCCGGCGCGACGAACCTCGTGACGGCCCTGGCGACGGCGAACTTCGACTCCGTCCCCATGGTCGCGATCACGGGCCAGGTCAAGACGCACCTTATCGGCAACGACGCGTTCCAGGAGGCGGACATCACGGGCATCGCCCGCCCGTGCACGAAGCATACGTACCTGGTGCGCGACGTCGACCGCCTGGGCGAGACGCTGCGTGCGGCGTTCCACATCGCGCGGACCGGCCGCCCCGGGCCCGTCCTGGTGGACATCCCCTCCGACGTGTCCGTCGCCACCACCGACGTCCCGCTGCCCGACCGCGCCGACCTGCCCGGTTACAGGCCCGTCGTCAAGGGGAACCGGCGGCAGATCAAACGGGCGGCCGAGGCGATCGAGGCGGCCGAGCGGCCGTTGCTCTACGTGGGCGGCGGCGTCATCCTGTCCGGCGCCTCCGACGTCCTCCGTCAACTCGCCACGAAGGCGAACATCCCCGTCACGACCACCCTCATGGGCCTGGGGGCGTTCCCGGAGGACCATCCCCTCAGCCTCAAGATGCTGGGCATGCACGGCACGGCGTACGCGAACTACGCGGTCCAGCAATCGGACCTGCTCATCGCCGTGGGCGCCCGCTTCGACGACCGCATTACGGGCGACGTCTCCACCTTCGCCCCGAATGCGCGCATCCTGCACGTGGACGTCGACCCGACCTCGATCTCGAAGAACATCGGCGTCGACATCCCCGTCGTGGGCGATGCCGCCGACGTCCTGGCCGGCCTGCTCGAGCGCGTGGAGCCGCGCGACCGCTCCGCCTGGCTCGACCAGATCGGCGCCTGGAAAGAAAAACACGCGCTCACCTTCAAGGACGAGGGGCTGAAACCGCAGTACGTCGTCCAGCAGATCTGCGAGGCCTCCGACGGCCAGGCGATCGTCACGACCGAAGTCGGCCAGAACCAGATGTGGGCCGCCCAATGGTTCACGCACCGGCACCCGCGGCACTTCCTGACCTCGGGCGGACTCGGGACCATGGGGTACGGGTTCCCGGCGGCGGTCGGCGCCCAGGCGGGCATGCCCGACGCCGTCGTCGTCGACGTGGCCGGCGACGGGTCCATCCAGATGAACATCCAGGAACTCGCCCCGGCCGTCTACAACAAGATCCCCGTCAAAGTCTGCATCCTCAACAACGGGTACCTGGGGATGGTCCGCCAGTGGCAGGAACTGTTCTACAAGAAGCGGTACTCGGCGACGGAACTGACGGGCAACCCGGACTTCGTCCGCCTGGCCGAGGCCTACGGCGCCAAGGGCCGGTGCATCACCGAGCGGGACGACGTCCGGCCGGCGCTGGACGCGGCCTTCGCCGACCGCGACGTGTGGGTCCTGGACTTTCGCGTCGAACCGGAGGAGAACGTCTTCCCGATGGTCCCCGCGGGCGAAGCCATCGACCGCATGATCGGGGGAATGGCGTGAAGCAGGTAACGAAGTGGCGGAGTGACGAAGTGACGGAGGCGTGACGGAGATCGCCGCAGTTCCAGAAGAGGCTTCTGTGGTGGCGGCCCTGACAGGGCGAAGCCTTCCACGACCGCCTTCGTTGCTGCGTTACTGTGTCACTCGTTGTTTCTCCTTGTACCCCCCGCGGCCGGGGGGATAGAATCGGACGTTCACAGGAAGCGAGATCGCCGTCATGCGACACGTCATCAGCGCCGTCGTCGAGAACAAGCCGGGGGTTCTGGCCCACATCGCGGGCCTCTTCGCCGGACGGGGATTCAATATTGACAGCCTCGCCGTCGGCGAGACCGAGGACCCCGCCCGCAGCCGCATGACCGTCGTGGTCCGAGGCGACGACGCGGTCCTGGAGCAGGTCCGCAAGCAACTCGGCAAGATCATCGACGTCGTCAAGGTCACGGATTACTCCGGCACGAAGATCGTCGAGCGGGACCTGCTGCTGGTGAAGGTGTCCGCCCGCCCGGAGAAGCGAGGCGAGATCTTCGAGATCGCCGGCGTGTTCCGCGGCAAGGTGGTCGACATCGGCCCCAAGCACCTGACGCTCGAGGTCTCCGGCCCGGAAGAGAAGGTCGATGCGTTCATCGATCTCCTCCGGCCGTACGGCATCAAGGAAGTCGTCCGCACCGGCCGCATCGCCCTGGCGCGCGGAGGGTAAGGTAACGGATGTCATTCGTCATTTGTCATTGGTCATTTGTTCCTGCGCCGCCGGCGCCTGTCGGCATGGGCAGGCCCTCGTGGCGACCAGGTGCCGGCTCGCCATTCGCCACAAATGACAAGTGACCAATGACAAATAATGACAAATGACGAAGGACGCGTGACAAAGGCACAGGCCTGACGAAAGACAACAAGGAGAATGCTATGGCGAAGGTGTATTACGACAACGACATCGACATGCAGCCGATCCTCGAACGATGCGTCGGCATCATCGGCTACGGCAGCCAGGGGCACGCCCACGCCCAGAACCTGCGCGACTCCGGCGTCACGGTCCTCGTCGGCGAAGTCGTGGGCACGGACAATTACAGCCTCGCGGTGGAGCACGGTTTCCAGCCGATGAGCGCCTCGGAGGTCACCGAGCAGGCCGACCTCATCCAGATTCTCATCCCGGACGAGGTCCAGAAGACCGTGTACGAGGGGGAAATCGCTCCCGCCCTCGAGGCCGGCAAGACCCTCGGCTTCAGCCACGGGTTCAACATCCGGTACGAGCAGATCGTGCCGCCCGAGAACGTCGACGTCATCATGGTCGCGCCGAAGGGCCCCGGCCACACGGTGCGCGGCGAGTTCACGAGCGGCGCCGGGGTGCCGTGCCTCTTCGCCGTCGAGCAGGACGCCTCCGGCACGGCCCGCGACGTGGCCATGGCGTACGCCAAGGCGATCGGCGGGGCCCGCGCCGGCATCCTCGAGACCACCTTCGCCGAGGAGACCGAGACCGACCTCTTCGGCGAGCAGGTGGTGCTGTGCGGCGGCGTGTCGAGCCTCATCAAGGCCGGCTTCGAAACCCTCGTCGAGGCCGGCTACCAGCCCGAACTCGCTTACTTCGAGGTCCTGCACGAACTGAACCTCATCGTCCGCCTCCTCATCGAGGGCGGCCTGTCGTACATGTGGTACTCCGTCTCGAACACGGCCGAGTACGGCGGGCTGACCCGCGGCGACGTGCTCGTCGACGCCGAGACCCGCAAACGCATGAAGAAGATCCTCGCCGACATCCAGGACGGCACCTTCGCGAAGGAGTGGGTCGACGAGTGGGCCTCGGGCGGCGAGAAGTTCAAGGCCCTCGAAGCCGGGGAACGCCAACACCAGATCGAGACCGTCGGCAAGGAAATCCGCAAGATGATGCCGTTCATCGACGAAAAGGAAATCGGCTGACGCCACCCTTCCAGCCGCGACCCGTTGAGCCGCGACCCGAAGGGGAGCGCGGCCGTTCAGGACGTACAATACGCATCGCCACGTCAAACGGGAGGCCGCCCATGGCCAAACAAAACGAAGACGTCCGCACCGCGTGCTGTTCGTGCATCGGTGCCGCCGCCTGTGCCGGATGGTGGACGCTGCTCGCCGGGTTCGTCATCCTCCTGGTCAGCGGCGTGCTTTACATGGTCATCGTCCATACGCCGTTCCGCGAGGCGGTGGCCATGATGTGGGGTGTCGAGACCGAGGCCGTGACCGTCGTCACGATTGCCTTCATGGCCCTCTTTAAACTGTTCCTGCTCGTCTGGCTGCTCGTCTGCGTATTCCTGACCGCCTTGGCGTACCGCATGCGGTCCGCGGAAGAGGGCGAGTAGCACGACAAAGGAAACCTGGGGCGTTGCGCGGCGGGTCTCCGTACCGGCCGCGCTTCATTCAGGCGCCGCATTCCGCGCGGGCCCCGCAAGGCCCGGCCCATTCATCACTCCGCGTTCATTCGCGGTCGTTTCGCCGTCACGTCCGCTCGCTCTGTATCCGCGTCAGGGCCTGGGTCACGTTCTCGGCGAACTCGAAGAGCGTGTCGATGCCGGTCGTCAGGAAGACGCTCCAGACGGTATCGCGGGGCGAGCAGAGGACCAGCCGGCGCCCCGCCTCGATTTTCCGTTTCCGCAGCCGCAGCAGCGCCGAGATGCCGCTCGATGTCAGCAGCGTCACGTCCGAGAAATCGAGGACGACGTCGCGCGGCCGGTCGTCGAGCCGGGCGTTGATCTCGGCCATGTCCTCCGACAGGACGGGGTCGTCGCTCAGGTGGACGACCAGCGTGTCGTCGTCCCACTTCTGCACACTCATCGGGATCCTCTCGTGCAGTCCTACCGGCAGCGGAGAATGTCGGCGTCGGTCACGCCGTCGGCCCGGCGGGTGCCGTCGACCTCGGCCAGGAACCGCCAGGCGTCCCGGCCGTAGCCCGCCGTCGGCCGCAGGCCCGGCACCCTCGCCCGGAAGTAGGCGTTGAACTGGTGCATGTGGAGTTCGCGGACGTACTTGGCTGCCATCGACGCCAGGGCGGTGGGCAGGCTCGTCTGCTCGCACCGCTCGCGGACCGTGAGCCGCATCCCGGCCGGGCCGCCGCCGGCGCCGACCCGCGGCAAACGGTAGACGCTCGCCTCGGGCGACTCCCTGACCGTCACCACCTCGTGCAGCGGAAACGCCTGTGCGAGCAGGTTCGCGTAATACCGCCGGCCCCCGTGCCGGTCCATCGTCACGTGGACGGTCTCGTCCGGCCATCGCCGATGCGCGGCGGCGAGGAGGTCGGCCGTCAGCGCGAACAGGGCGGCCGCCTTGTTCCCGGTCGTGCGGACGAGCCGGTTGAACCGGGCCGGCGACGCCGCGTTGATCCACAGCCGCTCGCACCTGCCGCCGAGCCGGCCGAACCCCCGCGCCAGGTGGTCGACGGCCGTGCGGAGGGAGGCGGCATCCGCATGACGCGGCAGGTGGAGCGCGGACGGGCGGTCCCACGGGCACGACGCGTCACCGGCCTCCTCGCCGTCGGGCGGCGCCGGCCGGGTCGCCGCCAGCAGGGCCGACAGGTGCGCCGCCGTCTGCCCGCACGCCGACAGAAATGCCAGCGTGGCCCGTTCCAGCGGCGCCGGGCCGCACGAGGTGTAGGCGTCCTTCGAGTCGCAAACGGCGAGCCGTGCGCTCCGGCCGCGGGGCCGCTTCCGCACGTGGTGCCGCAGGGCGCCCCACAGGTTCGGGTCCGGGTCGGGCGGGTCGGGCAGGCGGACGGCGGCGGCGGCGACGACGAGCGGTCCCAGGTGAGGACCGTAACCGGCTTCGTCGATGCCCACCAGGATGGCCATGGCGGCAAGGCCCCCGTCCCGTCTCCCCCCGATGCGATGACCCGATTGTAGGGGACCGGCGGGGGCCGTACAAGCCTTCCGTGGCGCGGGCGGGCTGGGCGAGTTTTCATTCGACAGACCGCCGCCCGGCGGGCACAATCGCGGCGGGCACCCCGGGAGCGCGATGCGATGGGCGACTTCTTCCTCCGACTGACGAGTTTCCTCGGCCTGCTCGTGATGCTGGGCATCGCGCTGGCCCTCAGCCGCGACCGCCGGCACATCAGTCTGCGGCTCGTCGTGACGGGCCTCGGCCTGCAACTCGTCCTGGCCGTCCTCATCTTCCTGACGGGCATCGGCGAGCCGCTCTTCGGTGCGGCGAGGAGCGCCTTTGCCTTTCTCGTGGAGGCGAGCAACGCGGGGGCGGCGTTCCTCTTCGGCCGTCTCGTGACCGACACGGTCGAGCAGGGCGGCGAGACCGTCCCGCTCGGCATCGGCGCGACCGTCGCGTTCCAAGTCCTGCCGCTCGTCATCTTCTTCTCGTCGCTGGCGGGCGTGCTGTATCACCTGGGCGTCACGCAACTCGTGGTGCGCGGCCTCGCGCGCGTGATGCAGAAGACGATGCGCACCTCCGGGGCCGAGAGCCTGGGCTGCGCCCTGTTCGTCTTCTTCGGCATCGAGTCCACGACCGCCATCGGCGAGTACATCCGCCGCATGACCCGGTCGGAGGCCTTCACGCTGATGACGGCGTTCATGGCCACCATCGCCGGCACCGTGATGGGGGCGTACGTCGAGTTCGGCGCCGAACCGGGGCACCTGCTGACGGCCAGCCTGATGAGCGCGCCGGCGGCGATCGTGCTGTCGAAGATCCTCGTGCCGGAGACCGGCCGGCCCGTGACCCGCGGTCGGGTCCGGTTCAACCCCGAGAAGGAGTCCGTCAACGTCATCGACGCGGCCGCCCGGGGCGCCTGGCAGGGCCTGCGGCTGGCGGTGACCATCGGGGCGGCCCTCATCGCGTTCGTCGGCCTCGTGCACCTCGTGAACATGATCCTGGCGGCGGTCTCGGGCGTGTGGATGGCCGAGCCTCTCACGCTCCAGCGGCTCATGGGATGGGTGTTCAGCCCGTTCGCCCTCGTCATGGGCGTGCCATGGGAGGACGCCCACGAGGTGGGCCGGCTGCTGGGAACGAAGACGGTTCTGAACGAGTTTCTCGCCTACCGGGCGCTCCAGCCGCTGGCCGCAGGCGAGGTCATCGGCGAGCGGTCCGTGACCATCGCCACGTACGCCCTGTGCGGGTTTGCGAACTTCGGATCCGTCGCCATCCTGGTGGGCGGTCTGGGGATGATCGACCCGGACCGCAAGAGCCTGTATGCCCAGTACGGCCTGCGGGCGCTGGTGGCCGGCACGCTCGCGGCGTTCATGACGGCGTGCTACGCAGGGATGCTCGCCTGAAACGGCGCAGGCGTGTTCGGCGCGGTGGGTCTCTGCACCCACCGCGCCCGGAACGGCCTTGCCCGATCTGCGCGGCGGGTACGGAGACCCGCCGCGCGAAATGGCAACGGCGAAACGACAATCACGAACAAGGAATACCCGACGCTCAATGACGGAGGGAAGGAGGGGTATCGGACACGCTTCCGGGTGTCTTCCTGAGGCTCGCTTCCGAGCCGAAGGATCTCGCCGTGCGAACGGCATCGAGGCGAGATTCTTCGTCGGCCTGAAGGCCTCCTCAGAATGACAATCGTTCAGCCATCGGCCGCGGCGCGCCGGGGCCTGCATTCCGGCAGCGCGGCGGTGTATAATGACCGTCGACACGGGCGGGAGTGGCGGAACTGGCAGACGCGCAAGGTTTAGGTCCTTGTGCCCCGCTGGGGCTTGGGGGTTCGAGTCCCCCCTCCCGCACCACGGACGGCGAAACGACACGCATGAACAAGGAATAGTGAACACCCGACGCCCAAGTGCGCCGAAGGCACGGGGCGGGCGAAACCCTCTCCCAGGCCAACCCCACACGCGGCGGGACGAGTCCCGCCGCGTTCCATTCATTATTGGATATTCAGTGTTCCTTGTTCATGATGGTTGTTTGTCCGTTAGGTGCGGAGTTGCCCGTTCCCCGTCACGACCCACTTGTAGGTGGTGAGGTCGCGGCAGCCCATCGGCCCGCGGGCGTGGAGTTTGTCCGTCGAGATGCCCACCTCGGCCCCCAGGCCGTATTCCCCGCCGTCGCTGAACCGCGTGCTCGCGTTGACCATGACGGACGAGGAATCCACGCCCTGCACGAACCGCCGAATCCGCCGCACGTCCTCCGTCACGATGGCGTCCGTGTGGCGGGAGCCGTACGTCTCGATGTGCTCGATGGCCGCCTCCAGGTCGTCGACCACGCGGACCGCCAGGACAAGGTCGAGGTACTCGGCGGGCCAGTCGTCCTCGGTCGCTTCGTTGGCATCGGGCCAGTGCTCGCGGGTCCGTTCGCAGCCGCGCAGTTCCACGCCCGCCTCGGCGAGGCGCCGGCAGATGCGCGGCAGGAACCGGGCCGCCACGTTCGCGTGCACCAGGAGCGTCTCCAAGGCGTTGCAGACGCCCGGCCGCTGCACCTTCGCGTTGAAGCAGATGGCGTCGGCCATGTCGAGGTCGGCCAGGTCGTCCACGTACACGTGGCACACGCCCTTGTAGTGCTTGATGACGGGGATGGTGGCCTGCTCGGCGACGGCCCGGATGAGCGCCTCGCCCCCGCGGGGCACGACCAGGTCGATCGTCTCGTGCTGGCGGAGCAGGGCGGCCAGGAGGTTGCGGTCCGGCGTATCGACCATCTGGACGGCGTCGGCCGGCAGGTCCATCGCGGTCAGGGTCTCGGCCAGCACGCGGTGGATGGCCAGGTTCGACCGGAGCGACTCCTTCCCGCCGCGCAGCACCGACGCGTTGCCGCTCTTCAGGCACAGGCCGGCCACGTCGCTCGTCACGTTCGGCCGCGACTCGTAAATGGTGAGGACGACGCCGATGGGCACCCGCACCCGCTCGATGCGCAGGCCGTTCGGCCGCACGTACCCCTCGAGCACTTCGCCGACGGGGTCGCGGAGGTCGGCCACCTCCTCCAGGCTGCGGGCCATTTTCTCGATGCGTTCCGGGCTGAGGGTCAGGCGGTCGATCATGGCCTTCGAGAGGCCGGCCTCGCGGGCGCCTTCGAGATCGGCCTCGTTGTCGGCCCGGAGGGTGTCGACACCGTCGCGGAGGCCGGCGGCCATGGCGCGGAGGGCGTCGGTCCGGGTCGACGGGCCGGCGCGCTGAAGCAGCCGGGCGGCGCGGCGGGCGCGCTCGCCGACGGCGCGCGCGGTTTCGGTCCAGTCCGATTCCGGGGCGGACGGCGCGATCTCGGGCATCGGGCGTGCCTCCTTACGGGGAAGTGGCCTTCTCGGGATATCTGTCCAGGTTGAAGTTGACGGGCCGCAGCGGCCGCACCAGTTTCACGCTGGCGGGCAGACCCACCACGACGGGCTGGCCCGGCAGCCACGAGCCCGGGTTCGGCTTGTCGTCCTCCGTCAGGACGAGTTGCACGCGGATGTCCTGCGAGGTGAGGCGTTCGACGGCCGGCCCCGGGCCCTCGACCTCCAGTTCCACCCACCGTTCGGCGTCCTGCTGGAAGACGACGCGGTACCGGTTCAGCACCTCGGGCGGGGCGGCGATGAGGATCGGGAACCGGCCCAGATTCCGCACCGTGACCGCCGCCTGCAACCGGGCCCGGACCGTGACGATGGGCGGGTCCAGGCGCGCCTCGACGCCGTCCGGCCCGCCCAGGTGCCGGTCGAGCGCCACCTCCCGCTCCACTTGGAGGTCCTCGGGGATGGTGTCGACGGCGAGCGGGGCCGTGACGAACCGCTTGCTGTCCGGCAGGTTTTCGAGGTCGGGCTCGGCCACGCGGGCGGTGACCGTCGGCGGACGGGCCGACGCCGCCGACGCCACGGCGCCCGTCACCTGGACGTCCACGCGGACGTCCGGCACCTCGACCAGGCGCGTGACCTCGGCTTGGATCTTGCCGTCGAACGGCAGGCCGTCGGCGTCGCGGATCTCGGTGACGGCGAGGCGTCGCTCGTTGAGGTGGTTGAGCCCCTCGCGGGCGGGCAGGACGAGCGGGCTGCTCTGGAGGTCGGCCTTGCCGAGGGTGAAGCGGCAGACCTTCTCCTCCGGGACCAAATCGAGGCCCCGGAGTTCGCCCTCCGGCCCCTTCAGCGTGACGGTCAACTGGTCCGGCCGGACCGACCGCAGGCGGTAATCCTTCGGGACGTTGATCTCGACCGGCACGATCGCCTCGCGGGTGCCGGTCTGTTCGAGGTCCGCCCAGACCCAGACCGCGACCGTAAGGATGGTGACGGCGAAAAACGTTTTGATGCGTTCGCTCATCATGAGGCGTCGCCGGCGGGGCTGGTCCCGGCCGCGGGCTTGGGCTCGCGCGGTTTGGGCGTATCCGATTCCGCCAGGGTGTGTTCGGTGAGGGTGGCTTCGGCGCCGCGGAGGAGGTCCGTCAGCCGCTGCCGGAGTTCCTCCGGCGTGTAGGGCGTTTCGAGCCGGCCCTCGACGGCGACGGAGATGTCGCCGGTCTCCTCGCTGACGACCACGACCACCGCGTCGGTCTCCTCCGAGAGGCCCACCGCCGCCCGGTGCCGCGTGCCGAACCGGGCGTCGAGCACGGTCTGGCGGGGCATGGGGAACTCGCAGCCCGCGGCGGTGATGCGGCCCCCGCGGATCACCACGCCCATGTCGTGCAGCGGCGAGCCGGGCCAGAAAATGGTGGTCAGCAGCCGGCTCGTCAGTTCCGCGTCGAGGTAGGTGCCCGTTTCGATGACGGCGCCGAGGCGCGTGTCGCGTTCGACGGCCACGATGGCGCCGATCTTGTTCCGGCTGAGCATGGCGGCGGAGCGGACGATGCGGTCGACGAATGCCGACGCGCCCTCCTTCAGGAACAGCCGCAAGATCGGGTTCTCGCCCAGCCGCATCAGGCTCCGCCTCAGTTCCGGCTGGAAGACGATGGCCGCCAGGATCGCCATCGCCGGCACCAGCAGGCCGTACAGCGTGCGCAGCCGGCCCATCTGGAGGTAGTCCGAGAGGATACGCATGACGACGAAACTGACGAGCAGCAGGAAGATGAACCCCCGGACGACCCGCGCCCCGCGCGTGCCGCGAAGCCCCCGGTACACCAGGTAGATGACGCCGGCGATCAGCGCCACCTCCAGCGCGTCGGTCGGCGTGAACGTCTGGTAGATGCGCTCGATGTAATTGAAGATCTCGTTCATGATGCCGTCACGTTTCGGGGTGCGATGCGTCGCGGACGGCGGCGGCGACCGCGACCGCCTGGGCCGCCTCCGCCACGTCGTGGACGCGGACGAGCAGGGCGCCGGCCGCCACCGCCAGGGCACACGCCGCGGCCGTGCCGGCGACCCGGTCGGCCGGCGTCTCGACGCCCGTCACCTCGCCGATAAACCGTTTGCGGCTGGGGCCCACCAGGATGGGCGCGCCCAGCGCCCGCAGTTGCCCCAGGCGGGCCAGAATCTCCAGGTTGTGCTCAAGCCGCTTGCCGAACCCGATGCCGGGATCCACGATCACGCCCGCCTCCGGGACGCCGGCGTCGCGGGCGGCCTGCATGCCGCGCCGCAGGTGCCGGGCGATGTCGGCCATCAGGTTGGCGTACCGCGGCTCCTGCTGCATCGTCTTCGGTTCGCCGAGCATGTGCATGATGACGCACCCGGCGCCGGTCTCGGCGACGGCCGCGGGCATGTCCGGGTCGCCCAGCAGGCCCGTCACGTCGTTGATGAGCGAGGCGCCGGCACTGGCCGCCTCCCGCGCCACGCGGGGGTGGCGCGTGTCGATGCTGATCGGCACCGCGAGGCGCGACGCCAGCGTTTCGACGACCGGCAGGACGCGCGCCAGTTCCTCGTCCTCCGGCACGGGGTCGCTGCCGGGGCGCGTCGACTCGCCGCCCACGTCCACGAGGTCGGCGCCCTCGGCGACGAGTTGTTCGGCCCGGGTCACCGCCTCGGCCGGGTCCAGGTACTGCCCGCCGTCGCTGAAACTGTCGGGCGTCACGTTCAGGACGCCCATGACGGCCGGCCGGGGTCCGACCTCGAGCGTGTGCGCGCCCATGCGGATGCGGAACCGCCGGCGGTGGTGGTTCTCGACGGCCCGTGCGATTTCCCTCGCCAGCGCCGGCGCGCCGGCGGGTGCCTGCTCCAGCCGCTGGACAAGGGCGGCCATTTGCCGGCGGTCGCCCGTCAGGACGGCTTCGGCCCCGCCGTCGTCGCCGCCCGCCGTCGGCAGGAGGGTGGCGGTGCCGCCGACGGCCGTCATCTGACGGTTCAGGCGGTCGGCCTCGGCGGGGGACAGGCCCTCCATCGCCAGGGCGGCCGGCATCTCCGTCAGGATCCGGGCGTTCAGGCGGAGGTGCAGCACGCGTTCGCCTCGTGGTTCTATGCCGATGCGTCGGCGTCGGCATCCGACGCCTCGGCCGTACCGAGGGCGTCCTCGCCGCCGATGACGGCCTTGACCTCGTCGGCGCTCATGACCTCGTGTTCGAGCAGGGCCTCGGCCACGCGGAGGAGGGCGTCGCGGTTCCGCTGGAGCAGGGTCCGGGCCTCGTCGTACTGGGCGCTGATGATGGTCTGAATTTCCTCGTCGATGTCGTGGGCGGTGGCGTCGCTGTGCTCGCGGGGCCCGTAGGCGTCGGCGCCCCACGGGGTCTGCTCGTCGTTGGAGGCATAGCGGATGGGGCCGATGCGTTCGCTCATGCCCCAGTCGCAGACCATGCGGCGGGCGATGCCGGTGGCCCGGCGGATGTCGTCGCTGGCGCCGGAGGTGATGTCGTTGCAGAAAAGTTCCTCGGCGATGCGGCCGGCGAAGGCGACCTTGATCTGGCCCAGGCACTGCTTGCGGCTGATGGTATGGCGATCCTTCTCCGGCAGGAACATCGTCCCCCCCAGCATCATGCCGCGCGGGATGATGCTGACCTTGTGCAGCGGCTCGACGTGCGGCTGGAGGGCCAGGGACACCAGGACGTGCCCCGCCTCGTGGTAGGCGGCGAGGCGGCGTTCCTCCTCGTCCATGGCGCGGCTGCGTTTGGTGCGGCCCCAGCGGACCTTGTCGCGGGCTTCCTCGAGGTCGTCCTGCTCGACGGCGGTCTTGCGGAGCATCGTGGCCCGGATGGCCGCCTCGTTGATGATGGCCGCCAGGTCCGCCCCGCTGAACCCCGGCGTGCCGCGCGCCACCACGGAGAGGTCCACGTCGTCGGCCATCTGGATGTCGTGGGCATGGACGTCGAGGATCTGCTCGCGTTCGTTGATGTCGGGCAGATGGATGTTGACCTCGCGGTCGAAGCGTCCCGGCCGCCGCAGCGCGGGGTCGAGGACGTCCGGCCGGTTGGTGGCGCCGATGATGATGACCTGCTCGTTGGTCTCGAAGCCGTCCATCTCGACGAGGATGGCGTTGAGGGTCTGCTCGCGCTCGTCGTGCCCGCCGGTGTACCCCATGCCGCGCTTCCGGCCGACGGCGTCGATCTCGTCGAGGAAGATGATGCAGGGGCTGGATTCCTTGGCCATGCGGAAGAGGTCGCGTACGCGGCTGGCGCCGACGCCGACGAACATCTCGACGAAGTCGGAGCCGGAGATCGAGAAGAACGGGACGCTGGCTTCGCCGGCGATGGCCTTGGCGAGCAGCGTCTTGCCGGTGCCGGGCGGGCCGACGAGCATCACGCCTCGCGGGATGCGGCCGCCGAGGGCGCGGAACCGTTCCGGATGCTTCAGGAACTCGATGAGTTCCTGGACTTCCTCCTTGGCGTCCTCGATGCCGGCCACGTCGTCGAACGTGACCTTGACCATCTCCTTCTTGGCGAGGCGAGCCCGGCTTCGGCCGAAACTGAGCACCCCGCCCGGCCCCGACGCCGCCCGCATCTGCCGCGATACGAAGAACCAGATGCCCAGCAGGATGAACAGCCAGGGGAGCATGGCCAGCAGCGTCTGCCAGATGAACGGGTCGTCCGGGATGTAACTCTGGGTGTTCTCGGGGTTGTGGAACCGTTCGCGAAGATCGTTGGTCTCCGTGAGGCGCTCGTTCATCTTCGGCACTTCGCGTTCGTGGAGATGGACGGTGATCTTCTTGCGTCCGAACTCGTTGAGGTACTCGGCGGCGGCGATCTGAACGTGGACGACGTTGCCCTCGAGCCAGATCGCCTCGATGGCGTCGGGCTTGGCCAGGAGGCGTTCCAGGTCGGCCCGCGGCCGCTCGCTGCTTTCGCCGAAGCCGCGCGTCAGCGCCCAGACCACGAGCACGATCAACCCGCCGATAAGGACCCAGCCCAGCAGGCCGCGCAGGCGCGGCTGCGGGGGCCGGCCGCCCGACTCGTCGTCCGGCTGCTGGTTGTCGAAACCGTTACGGCTCATCGAGATACCTTCCTGGGTGCATGAGTCGTCGCGCCGGGCGGGCCGCCGCCGTCGGCGGGGACTACCACTCCTTCTCCATCGCCTCCACGATGCGTTCGGCCAGGCGGGAGGAGGCCTCGAACGTGGCCGAATCGAGCGTCTCGTTGACGGCCCTCGCGTACGTGGCCGAACCCGTGATCCGGTCTGCCCGCTTCAGGACCTCGCCGGTGCGGAGGTCTTTCCACTCGAACCAGCAGGAGAGGCTGACCTGGATGTCGCTCGGAACGTCGGTGTCCACGTTCTCGGTCAGGACGGGGGCGTAGAGGTTCAGCACTTCGCCCCGCAGTTCGGTGTCGGCCCGTTTCGGATCGTGGACCACCTTGTACGGCGTGCGGAGTTCGATGAACTTGACGACTTGCCGCGTCAGTTCGAACTCCAGTTCCCGCCGGAACTCCTTGCTGGCGAAGATGCTGACGGCGACGGTCTTGACGTCCGTGCGGTGGAGCGGCTTCATCGAGTAACCGCAGCCGGCGGCCGCGGCGGCCAGGACCAGCGTCAGCGCGAGCAGCGCGGTGCGTTTCACGGCTGGGTCTCCTCCTGAATCGTGGGGACGGTGCCCGTGGTGTTCGAGGCCCGGGGCGTCTCGCCGGTCGCGGCCTGGGCGGCCTTGGCGGCTTCGGCCGGGGGCGGTGCGGGCGCGAATTCCGGGGCCAGGAACCGGCCGGCCTTCTCGCTCCAGGCCGACGCCGGATACCGCTCCTGCAGCCGCTCCGCGTAGAACGCCGCCGCGCACGGTTTTTTGGCCCGGCGGTACCGGGCGGCGATTTCGTACAGCGACTGGGCCTGGAGGTCCTTCAGGCGCGCCAGCAGCGCCGGCACGTCCTGCCGGGCCGCCTCCTCCGGGTACTTTTCCTTGAACTGCCGCAGCCGGTCGCGGGCCAGCCGCAGGCTGGTGGTGCAGTACCGGGGTCCCTCGCACTGGCGCACGGCACACTTGGCGCGGCGCAGTTCCGCGTGCCGGACGGCCTGGCCGTTCGGGTACTCCTTGCAATACTTGTCGTAATATTCCTCGGCGTCGGGCCACTTGCGTTTGGACCAGTAGTAGTCGGCGATGCGGAGGATGACGTCGTCGGCGAGGTCGCCGGCGGGCTGGTGCTCGTAGACGCGCCGGAGGATTTCGATCGCCTCATCTTCGCCGGACATCAGGGGGATGCCGAGCACCCGCCGCCGGACGGGGCCGAGGTAGAGTTCCGCGATCTCGATTTCCTTGCGCATCGCGTCCTGGTACCGGGCGCTGCCGGCGTACTGCTCGATGAGGTCCTCGTACTGTTCGTAGGCCTTGTAGTATCGCTCTCGTGCGAAGAGGGATTCGGCCCTCAGCCACATGGCCTCCTCGCGGTGCGGCGACTGGGGATAGTCCTCGATGAGTTCGTCCAGCCGCTTCTCGGCCCGTCGGCGGTCGCCGGCGCCGAGGAGGTCCTTCGCCTCGTTCAGGAGCGGTTCGTCCTGGCCGGGCGGCGGCGGCTTCTCCCACCACTTCGCGCGTTCCCACCACGACGGTTCCTTCTCGGGCCGGGCCGGTTTCTGGCTGTCCGGCAGTTCCGTCGGCCGCGGCGTCGGCTCGCCGGCCTCGGACGGTTTCCCGGGCGTCGACGGCGCCGCGGAGTCGGGCGGCTTGACGGGCGAGGCCGGCCGCACCGGCGACGGTTCCCGCGGCGGCGGCGTTTCGGGCGTCGGTTCCGGCTTCGGCTTGGGCTGGCCGACGTCGGGCGGCATCGGCAGGTCGGAGGTATCGTACACCCACTCGCCGTCGCGCCACTCCCAGCCCGCCCGGACGGCCGAGACGGCCCCCAGCAGGACGGTCAGCGCCGTGATGGTTACGATCAGGCGTCGCACGTATCCATCCCCTACAAACGTCACACGGTTGCCCGGCCAGTCCTGGTGCACGCCGGGCGCCGTCCGGCGGGCGGTCCGGCTCCGGCCCTATTATACGGATTCATCGCGCCGTGAATAGTTAAACGTGGCGGGCGGCGGAGAGTTCCCTTCCTCCGAGTTCGATGACCGTGGCCGACACGAGGTCCCGCACCTGGTCGGCGGTGGCGGGTTTCAGGCGGACGCGGCGGACCTGGTCCCAGTCGGCCGAGGCCAGGAACGCCAGCGCTTCCACCGTCTTGGCGGAGAGGCGATGGATTCTGCCCTTGTCCGTCGGCCGGCAGCCGTCGCAGACGGGCCCGCCCAGGCCGACGCTGTAGTCGACGGCTCGGCCCGCGGGCAGCGGCCGGCCGCACTCCACGCACCGGTCCGTCGGCGGCGCGTAGCCCAGGAGCGCCAGCAGCCGCAGCGCGAACGCGAACGCGACGGCCCGGCAGGCCTCCGGCTCCACGGCCGCCAGCCGCGACAGCGTTCCCGCCGTCAGGTCGAACACCGCCGGCTGGGGGTCCATGTCCGGCACGAGCGCCACGACGAGTTCCGTGACGGTGGCGGCGGCGTAGTAGGCGGGCAGCGACCGGTGCAGGCCGTGGAAGCGGTCCGTCTCGTACACTTCCATGAGGGTGGCGAGCCGGTTGGGGCTGGGGACGCTGAAGACGGCCTCGCCGAGCATCCACCGGTCCATCGGGCCGCTGAACGGGTTGCGGTCGCGGCGGGCGCCCTTGGCAAGGCACCGGAGGCGGCCGACCTCGCGCGCCAGCAGGTGGACGACCTGGCTGGTCTCGCTCCAGTCGGTGCACCGCAGGGTCAGGATGACAGACTTATGGACGGTCACGCGGGTTCCTCTGAAATCGACGTGTCGGGCGGGGCGATGCCGGGTGCCACTGGCCGCGTGCCAGCCGGGGTTCTCCGAGCGCCGCACGCACGGGTGGGCAAGGCGCCGGCGGCGCCCGCGCCGCCCAAAGGTGCGCTACCCTTCGCCGCCGTCGCCGGACGGCTCGGCGAGGTCGATGCGGAGGCGGAGGATGCGGCGCTGGTCGGCCTCGAGGACGGCGATGGTCGCGCCGTCCTGTTCGAGCGACTCGCCCGCCTTCGGGATGTAGCCGAGGCGGCTGAGGACGAAGCCGCCGATCGTCTCGTAGTCCTCGTGTTCGGGCAGGTCGAGGTCGAGTTCGTCGTTGAGTTCGTCGATGTGGACGCGGGCTTCCACCTGGTAGGCCCGGCGTCCGACGCGGCGGATCGGCCGGGCGGGTTCCGGTTCGTACTCGTCGACGATCTCGCCGACGATTTCCTCGACGACGTCCTCGATGGTCACGAGGCCGGCCGTCCCGCCGTACTCGTCCAGGACGACGGCGATGTGGACCTGGTTGGCCTGGAAGTCGCGGAGGAGTTCGTCGAGGCGTTTCGTCTCGGGCACGAAGAGGGGCTTTCGCATGACGTCGCCGACGTGGTGCGGCTCGGGCCCTTCCGCTTGGTCGGGGTTCAGCAGGTCCTTGGCGTACAGGATGCCGACGATGGTATCGAGGTTGCCGCTCGTGGCGGGGATGCGGCTGTAGCCGGAGGCGGCGATGAGGCGTCGGCCGGCGTCGACGGCTTCGGAGGCGTCGATACTGGTGATGTCCGTCCGGGGCGTCATGATCTGGCTGGCGTCGGTCCGTTTGAACTTGATGACGTTGGCGATCATGTCCTTCTGTTCTTCTTCGAGGGCGCCCTCGCGTTCGCCGACGTCGGCGACGCTGACGAGTTCCTCCTCGATGTTGGAGATCGACTCCTGGTTCTCCGGGACGCCCGCCAGCCGGCGCACCAGGACGGCGAAGACGCCGAGCGCCCGGCGGCAGGGGGCGAAGAGCGCCCGGATCGCCTGGAGCACCGGCAGGGTGGAGGCCAGGATACGCTCGGCCCGGCACCGGGCCCAGGCGGCAGGGACGACGGCGCCGAGGACGACGGCCAGGGCACCGGCCACGGCCGCCCCCACGAGCCAGCCCGCCAGGGCCGACCCGACGTACCCGAGCGCCCAAGCCTGGACCAGGACGACCATGGCGACCAGGGAGGCGGCGTGAAGCGCGCGGGTCGTCTCCCGCAGGGCGTCCTCGTGGGCGAAGAGACGGTCGAGGTGTTCGGTCCGGCGCCGGCGCCGGAGGGCCTCTTCCAGCCGGAGCCGCGAGTACCACTGCAGCGCGTGATGCGCCAGGGCAAAGAACAGCGCCAGGCCTGACGCCGCCAGGCCGAGCCCGAAAAACGCGTAGGCTGGCACCGCGTCCTCCTACTGCACCGAGGCCTGTCCGGCGTAGACGCACGGAAACCCGAGTTCCGAGAGCAGGGCGTCTTCGCGGGCGTGCATGGCGCGGGCCTTGCGCGGGGTCCGGTCGTCGTATCCCACCAGGTGGAGCAGGCCGTGCACGATGTAGAGGAGCAGTTCCGCTTCCGGGTTGCCGTGGATCGCCTGGGCCTGGTAGTAGGCCCGTTCGGCGGAGGCGATGATCTCGCCGTTGATGCTGCCGTTGCTGGCGTGCTGCCCCTCGGGCCACTCGGGGTCTTCAAGGGGGAAACTGATGACGTCGGTGACGGTGTCGCGGCGGAGGTATTCGTTGCTGAGGTCGCGGATGTGGCGGTTGTCGGTCAGGACGACGCTGAGGCTCTTGGCGCTTCGTCCCTCTTCCTTGATGACGTGGCGGACGACCTGGAGGATCGTTTTCTTGTCAATATCGATGTGATCCTGGAGGTCGGTGATCTCGATCTTGGCCATGTCCCCGTGCCCCGGAGTTCCGTATCTTCCCCGGTTGCGTTGTGCGGCGGCGGCGCCCGTCCCCCCGGCCCGACCGGGCAGCCTACGCGTTCGATCCGTCGGCAGGCGGTTCAGTCGGCCGAGGGGAAGAGGCGTCGGACCCCTCACCGGCGGGGTGTGTCCCGGCCGGCGGCTCGTCTTCCGCGGCGGGCGGTTCCGCCTTCCCGGCCTCACCGGCCGCCTCCGCTTCGGCGGCCTCGGCGGCTTCCTGCTGGCCGGGGTACTGAATGCGGCCATGATAAACAGAAACGAGGGTCTTCGTCAAGGCCTCCTCGATGCGCCTGAGGTCGTTCATCGTCAGGCCGCTGTCATCCAACTGCCCGTCGAGCAGACGTTTCATCACCATGTCGTGGACGGTGGCCTTGATCTTCCCCGCCGTCCGATCCTTCAGGCTTCGGGTGGCGCCCTCGACGGCGTCGGCGAGCATGACGATGGCGGTCTCGGGACGGCGCGGCTTCGGGCCGGGGTACCGGAAGTCGTTTTCGTCGGGCGGGTCTTGGCCGCCGCCCTCCGCCTGGCGGCACGCCTGGTGATAGAAGAACTCCATGAGCGTCGTGCCGTGATGCTCCGCAATAAAGTCGCGGATCATGGGCGGCAGTCCGAAGCGGTCGGCCATTTCCTGCCCGTCCTTGACGTGGCTGGAGATGATGAGGCGGCTCATGGCGGGGGTGAGGCGGTTGTGCGGCTTCTCGCCGTTCTGGAGGTTCTCCACGAAGTATCGCGGCTTGTTGGCCTTGCCGATGTCGTGGAAGTAGGCGC
Organism: uncultured Anaerolineales bacterium; assembly: GCA_964577175.1. Lineage (GTDB taxonomy): Bacteria > Planctomycetota > Phycisphaerae > FEN-1346 > FEN-1346 > BS750m-G62. The sequence goes on along the minus strand of CAZNYC010000026.1, from coordinate 7,192 downwards.
CGACGCGGGCGAGCAGGCCGCCGGCCCCGATCGCCGCCGCCGCCGCCTGGCTCAGCGTCCCGATGAGCAGGCTGTGGGCGTACGTCCCGGGCGCCTCCAGGGCCAGCCGCTTCAGCGCCGGCTGGTTCACGTCGCACAGTTCCAGGAGGCTGATGTTCGTGACGATGCCGAACATGCGTTCGATGAAGGGGAGGATGGCCAGCATGACGATCCCCGCCGCCAGCCCCGCCGCCAGGTACAGGACGGCCGGCCAGAGGATCGTCTGCGCCGCCGTCGCGACGTCCAGGTCGGGTGGCGACAGGCGCCAGAACGCCAGCGCCGTGTGCGCCAGGAAGAACACGAGCCCCGCCAGCGCCCCGATCTTGATCAGTTTCGACCGGTTGTTCACCTCGCCCAGCGCCAGGATGGCGATGCCGTTGCCGGCGATCGTCACCAGGGCCCAGTCCAGGCCCGTCCGGTTCGCCAGGGCGATGAGCAGCGCCAGCGCCCAGGCCGTCCCGAGCGCGAACGCCTGGTTGTAGGCGATGGTCACGATCATGCCGGCCGTTGCGACGACGAAGGTGGCCGTCGCCAGCGAGGCGACCGACGGGCCCTGCGTCTGTCCGACGGCCTTCGCCAGCGCCAGAACCACGATGCCGAGGATCGCGAGCATGAGGCCCCTGGGCACGCTGCGGGCCACCTTCGGCTGGAACTGGGCCGTGTAGCCGGCCAGCACCAGGACGAGGGCGGTCACAAGGACGACGGCCCCCGCCCCTGCCAGGGTCCGGCGGGTGTAGCCGAGGCTCTCCAAGTACGCCTCCTGCTCCTGCTCCAGGACCTGGATGTCGGCCTCGGTAATCCGCTTGCCGGGCTCGACCAGCGTCGTCCCCTTTTTGTGCAGGACCGGCACGGGCTGGACCTTGCCCTTGACCTCCGCGCGGCGGTTCTCGGTCTTGGCCTGGTCGTAGAGGAGGGTGGGCCCGACCTTGGGGGCCATGCTGACGGCCAGGAGGCCGACGCCCGCCCGCCCGAAGACGTCCTGGAGCAGCGGGTCGATCAGCCGCTTGATCCGCGACTGGATCCGGTCCGTCTGCGGGACGGTCAACACCTTTTCGAGAGGGAGTTCCCGGTGGCCGTCGGCCAGTTGGATGATGATGACCGCGTTCGGCTCTTCGAGGATGGGGGCGGTCTCCGGCGCCAGGCCGGCGGGCAGTTGTTTCCGCAATTCGCGGAAGTTCGCGATGCGGGCCTGGGCCCGCTGGAAGTCCTCCTCCCGCAGGACCGGCAGGTTGGTCGGGTCGGCCAGCAGCGAGGTGGCGTCCGTGATGGCGGCCGAGATGTCGGCCAGGGCGGTGCCCCTCCGGCCGAGCGCCTGCTTGACGGCCTGGAACATCTCGGCATCGAGGTTCCACGCCTCCCGCGATTTGGCGGGGAGGGCGTCCGGGGCCTCCGCCTTGGCAATCTCGTTGACCAGCGAGAGCAGGCTCTCGCGCAGCGCGATCGCCGGCCGCGCGTTCGGCGTGTACAGCCCCGGCACGCGCAGCAGGGCGGTCAGTTCCCGCACGTCCGCCGTCACCTGGTGGTCGATGTACTGGAAGTCGACGCGGGAGAGGATGGGGTGGGTGCTCGTCTCGCCCTTGCGGTAGGGCAGGGGCGGCCGGGGCAGTTGCATCAGCAGGACGGCGCCGGCCACCCACAGCGCCAGGATGACGACCTGCCAGCGGACGTGCTTGTGCTTCAGGTGTTCGTACCACGAGACGTCGGTCTCGGCCCGGAGGCGGTCGACGCGGCGCGGTTTCTGCCGTTTGCGGTTCCAGCGGGCCATGGGTCAGTCCTGCGTGTCGGGCTCCGGCTCGGAGGCGGGCCGGTTGCGGCGTCGGCGCCGGCGGCCGGAACGGTCTTCCCGGCCGCGGTCGCCCTGCTCGTAGGCGTCGACGATCGCCTGGACGAGCCGGTGCCGGATGATGTCCTCCCGCGCCAGTTCCACGATGGCGATCCGTTCCAGGTCCGAGAGTTTGTTGATCGCGTCCACGAGGCCGCTCTCCTGCCCGGCCTCCAGGTCCACCTGGGTGATGTCGCCGGTCACGATCATCTTCGAGCGCATCCCCATCCGCGTCAGGAACATCTTCATCTGCACGCTGGTCGAGTTCTGCGCCTCGTCCAGGATGATGGCAGCGTCGTTGAGCGTCCGCCCGCGCATGTACGCCAGCGGGATGATCTCGATGACGTCCGTCTCCATGTACGCCCGGACCTGCTTGAAGCCCATCATGTCGTGCAAGGCGTCGAGCAGCGGCCGGAGGTACGGGTTGACCTTGGCCTCGAGGTCCCCGGGGAGGAAGCCGAGTTTCTCGCCGGCCTCCACCGCCGGCCGCACCAGCGCGATCCGCTTGATCTGCTCCTGCTTGAGCATCTGGACCGCCATGGCGACGGCCAGGTAGGTCTTTCCCGTGCCGGCGGGACCGATGCAGAAGACGAGGTCGTTCCGGTCGATGGCCTCGCAGTAGGCGAGTTGGCCGGGCGTCTGCGGACGCACGGGCCGGCCCGCCGTGAACACCTCGATCTGCCTCAGGGCGGGTCCCCGGCCGCTGCGGCCGACCGTGTCGATGATCTGCTGGACCTCGCTCTCGGTAATGATCTGGCCGTCGTCGGCCATCCGGATGAGTTCCTCCAGGACGGTGCGGGCCTGCTCCACGGCGTCGGTGTCGCCGGCGGTGCGGATGGTCTCGTCGCGGGCCGTCAGGCGCACGCCGAATCCGTCGCGGATCATGCGGAGGTGCCGGTCGCGCGGCCCGAAGACCAGACGGCGGTGGACGTCGCTGCCGAGTTGGAGGGTGCGTTCCATAGAGTGTTTGCGGGCCGGCGGCCCGGGGGCCGCCTCCCGCACGTGCCATTATCCCACGGCAGGCGGCTCGGTCAATACCACAAGCAGCACGTACGCCACCGGGGCCGCCGAGAGCATCGAGTCGAGGATATCCAGCGCCCCGCCGAAGGTGGGAATGCGGCCGCTGTCCTTCACGCCGCAGGCCCGTTTCATGAGGCTCTCGGCCAGGTCGCCCAGGACGCCGCTGATACTGACCGCCGCCCCGAAGACGAGCAGCGTGGGCCCGTCGAAGCGCCCCCATCCGAGGCCGATGGCCAGCGCCATTCCCGTACCGGCGGCGACGGCGCCCAGGAGGCCCTCGATCGTCTTCTTCGGGCTGAGCCTCGGCACCAACCGGTGCCTCCCCAGCCACGTGCCGATGGCGTAGGCGCCGATGTCGCTGCCCTTGACCACGCCGAGCGTCAGCGCGAGGTACATCAGGCCGTCGAACGGTCGGGGCGAGAGAAACCGGACCTTCGCCAGGAACACGCCCAGCAGGCCCACCGTCAGGACGACCAGGACGGTCCATCCGACCCGCGCCAGCGACGTCGGCGGGTCGCCGTCCGTCCGCTCGATCACCACGAACTCCGCCAGGAACAGTGCGAACACCATCGCCACGATGATCACCAGGTACAGTTCCAGGCCGCGCTCGTACAGCCACGGAAGGATCTGAAAGGCGCGGTGGACCTCCAGCCACGCACAGGCCAGCAGCAGGGCCACGAAGACCATCCCGAGGACCGGGCGGCACGGCAGGCCGCGCCCCCGCAGCATCCGGAAGAACTCGTGGCAGCCGGTCAGGAGGGCGAAGGCCAGGAGAATCCAGAATCCCGGGGCGACGGGAAGGCCGGCCCAGTCGGCGATGCCGACGTCGGCGAGCAGGATGGCGGCCGTGCCGGCAATCAGGCCGGCCCCGATGGAGACCCGGACCAGCGGCGCGTTCATAGGCTCTCGCTCTCGGTGGGCAGGCCGCCGAAACGGCGTTGGCGGCCGGCGAAGTCGCGAATCGCCTCGTGCAGGTCCGCCGCGTGGAAGTCCGGCCAGCCTTTCGGCGTGACCCACAGTTCCGCGTACGAGATCTGCCACAGCAGGAAGTTCGACAGCCGCATCTCACCCGCCGTCCGGATCAGCAGGTCGGGGTCCGGCATGCCGGCCGTGTGCAGACGGGCCGCCAGGGCCGACTCGTCGATGGCCGACGGGGCCAGGTCGCCGCGGACGGCCTCCTCGGCCAGGCGGCGGGCGGCGGTGGCGATCTCCCGCCGGCTCCCGTAGTTCACCGCCAGGCAGAGGACCGTGCCGTCGTTGCCGGCGGACATCTCGGCGGTCCGGTCCACCTCCGCCAGGACGTGCGCCGGGATGCCCTCGCGCCGCCCGATCGTCGTGAACCGGATTCGGTTGGCCATGATCGTCGGCCGCTGCTGTACCACGTACTGCCGGTACAGTTCCATCAGGACGTCGATCTCGTGCTGCGGGCGGCGCCAGTTCTCGCTCGAGAACGCGAACAGCGTCAGTTGCGCGAGCCCCAGGTCCGACGCCTCCTCCGTGATGCGGGGGACGTTGGCGGCCCCTTCGTGGTGACCCGCGATGCGGGGAAGGCCGCGCGCCTGCGCCCAGCGCCCGTTGCCGTCCATGATGATCGCCACGTGCCGCGGCCAGGACGCGGGCGGCACGTCGGCGAGAACGTCCGGGATGTGTTTCGGCTCGGGCATCTTCGCTGCCGACCCGCTGGATAGCAGTGAGCGCGGCGGGTCTCCGTACCCGCCGCGCGATCCGCGCGATTGTTTTCCGCGCGGCGACCCTCCCGGCCCGCCGCGCACGAGTTAGCGTTGTATTGCTAATCCCGCCGGATCGTCTCTTTCCGGTCCGGGCCGACGCTGATCATCCGGACGGGCGCCCCGACCAGTTCCTCCACCCGCTCGACGTACGCCTTCGCGGCCGCGGGGAGGGCGTCGAACGAGCGGGCCCCGGAGATGTCCTCCGGCCAGGGTTCCAGCGACTCCAGTACCGGCTCGACGCGCGGCAGGAGGGTCGGGTCCGCCGGGAACGATTCCAGCCGCCGCCCGTCCACCTGGTAGCCCGTGCAGATCTTGAGTTCCGGCAGCCCGCCCAGCACGTCGAGCAGCGTGATGACGATGCCGTCCAGGCCGTTGAGGGCGGCCGCGTACCGGATGGCGAAGGTGTCCAGCCATCCGCACCGGCGGGGCCGGCCGGTCGTGGTCCCGTACTCGTTGCCCTGCTCGCGGATCTGGTCGCCCACGGGGTCCGTGAGTTCGGTCGGGAACGGCCCCTCGCCCACGCGGGTCGTGTAGGCCTTGACGACGCCCCAGATGCGGTCGATGACGCGCGGCGAGACGCCCGTGCCCGTCCACACGCCCGCCGCCGAGGCGTTGCTGCTCGTCACGTACGGATACGTGCCGTGATCGATGTCCAGCAGCGTGCCCTGGGCGCCCTCGAACAGGATGCCCTTGCCGTCGGCGACGGCCTGCTGGAGCCAGGCGGTCGTGTCGACGATCATCGGGCGAAGCCTGTCGCCGTAGGCGGCGTACGCCTCCCAGACGGCGGCGGGGTCGAGCGGTTCGTCGCCGAAGACCTTCGTGAAGACCTCGTTCTTCTGCCGGACGATACGCTCGACCTTCGGCTGAAGATGGTCCGGCCGGAGGAACTCGCCCATGCGGACGGCCGTCACCCGGTTCGCCTTGTCGGCGTAGGCGGGCCCGATGCCTCGCAGGGTCGTCCCGATCTTGCCCTTGCCGAGGTGCTTCTCCGAGAGCGCTTCGATTTTTTTGTGCCACGGCCAGATGGTGTGGGCGCGGTCGGAGAGGAGGAGCCGGTCCCGCAGGCCGCCGGCCATCGCTTCGTTGGCCTGGATTTCCTCGAGCAGGACCTTCGGGTCGATGACCAGCCCGCCGCCGATGACGCAGGTGGTTTCCGGATGGAACAGGCCGGACGGCACGAGGTGCAGTTTGTGCGTGCCGTCGTCGAACGCCACCGTGTGGCCGGCGTTGTTCCCCCCGTTGTACCGGACGACGACGTCGTGCTCGGCGGCGAGGATGTCGACGATCTTGCCCTTGGCCTCGTCTCCCCAGGTGAGGCCGACGACGCAGGTGGTGGTGCTCACGATTGGCCTTTCGTTTCGGTTCGTGTGGCCCGGCCGCTTGAGAGGCGGCTTCGTTATCCGTCGTGCCACGGCCGGCCTTGCCCGGCCGTGCCGTATGGCGTCTCGCAGACGCGGAGCGAGCGGCGCCGCGCGCCGTTCGAGACGGCGACCGCGCCCCGGCCGGCGGCGTGCCCTCCGGCGCAAAGCCACGGCGCTGGCCCCCGCCGGGGCTCGCGCCGTTGTGGAACCCTAGCCGAAAGGGGGGGCGATTGCCAGAAAAAACCGCGACCTGGCGGCGATCGCAGCCCCATGCCGTTTTTGCCTTCAACCTCAGCCGCCATTCGGCCGATAGAGAAGACTGAGGCTGTGGGTCACCCCGCCCCGAGTGGCGGGGACAGCCTGACGCGGAGGACCCGAGGTGCGGCGAACTCGGGTCCTCTCTTTTTGCGCCGCCGGCTACCGCACGTTGACTTCGGATGGCAGCGCGGCGGGTCTCCGCACCCGCCGCGCGCGACGCCCCACCACCACGACGCGCGGTGGTTACGGAGAACTACCGCGCTACCGCCGGAGGGTAAACCGCTCCAGTCGACGCGCGCCCGGGTCGTCGCCCACCTCCTTTCCGCGCTTGTCCCATCTGCTATAATGGGCCGTAAGCCTCCAGCGCAAAGGGGACGCGATGAACAGGGCCCGCCTCAACCTCCTCATCGATATCGTGATGACCGTCCTGATGGCTGCCATTGCCGGCCTCGGGTTCCTCATCAACTGGGTTCTGATTCCCGGCGAGGAGCGGCCGGCCGTTTACGGCAGCCGGGTGGACCTGCACTGGCTCGGCCTGGACCGGCACGCGTGGGGCGAGGTGCACCTCGGCCTCGGCATCGCGCTCGTGGCGCTGCTCGTCCTGCACGTGGCGTTGCACTGGGGCCAGGTGGTGGGCATCTGGCGACGGATGGTGGGCAGCGGTGCCGTGCGGGTGGCTCTGGCCCTTGCGCTGCTCGTCCTGGTCATCGCCCTCATGGCCTTTCCGGCGTTCATCCGGCCCGAGGTGACCGAGGGCGGGCGCGGTGAGGGGCGGGGACGCGCCGAAATCGGAAACGGGGAATCCGACATCGGAACCGGCGCGGAAACGTCCCCCGAAGCGCCCGACGGCATCGGCCGCGGGCGCGGCGGCTCGGGCCGCGGCCTCGGGCGCGGCAGCGGTGGCGGCGCGCGCAGAGGCAACTGAGGTAAGTCGCAATCGCCCCTCCGGGGCTCGGGCGGCA
>CAZNYC010000025.1:0-38701 GCA_964577175.1 uncultured Anaerolineales bacterium | reverse complement strand
CGGCCAGGCGCACGAGGTCCACCTGGCACCGGCCGCACGTCGGGCACGAGATGATCCGCACCCCCCGCCGCGGCGCCAGGCCGAGTTCCGTCAGAATCTCCCGGCCGATCGCCACCTCCTGCACCGGGTCGCCCGTCAGGCTGACGCGGACCGTGTCGCCGATGCCCTCGGCGAGCAGCGTGCCCAGGACGATGCCCGCCCGCGTCCGAGCCTCTTCCATCGGGCCCGCCGCCGTGATGCCGAGGTGCAGCGGCAGGTCGGTTGCCTCCGCCAGCAGCCGGTAGGCGGCGATGGTCGTCGGGGCGTCGGAAGCCTTCGCCGACAGGACGAGACGGGTGAACCCCTCGGCCTCGGCCAGGGCAACCCATTCCGACAGCACGTCCACCATGAGGCGCGCGAGGTCCTCGCCCTCGCGCTCCGCATGGGCCGTCCGGACGCTGCCGGAGTTGACGCCGAAGCGGACCGGCACGCCCCTCTCGCCGGCCAGCGCGAGCACCTGCCGCAGACCGTCCGGGTCGTCGATGTTGCCGGGGTTGAGGCGGATCTTCTGGGCGCCCGCGTCCAGGGCCGCGAGCGCCAGGCCGGTCGAGAAGTGGATGTCCGCCACGACGGGCAGCGGCGAGGCCGCCACGATCTCCGGCAGGGCGTCGGCGTCCGGCGGCGCGGGCACCGCCACGCGGATGATGTCGCACCCGGCGTCGGCGAGGCGGCGAATCTGCGCGAGCGTCGCCCCCGCGTCGCGCGTGTGCGTCGTCGTCATCGACTGGACGGTCACCGGGTGCTCCCCGCCCATCGGAACGGCGCCGACGTGGACGGTGCGCGCGGGGCGTCGCGTAAAACGTTCGTTGGATGCCATGGCGGCATTATGGAGACGGCGAAAAGGGCTCGCCATAAAAAACGGGTTCAAATCCCGATTCCGGGGTCGCTCAGACCGGACCTCAGCGCGCCGGGTGCCACTGGCGGCTTGCCCGCCAGTGCTTTCCGGCGTGTGGCCCGGCCGGCGCGTCCGCCCGGGAAGGGATATCGACCCGGTTGGACAAGCCAACCGGGCCACACAAACGCGGCGGGTGCCCCTGTGCGCCGGTCGGGACAGGCTCCGACCCGCCGCGCGGGACGCACCGCTTGCGAAATCCCGCGCGGGGCAAATCCTTGACACACGTGGCACCCCCTGGCTATGCTGTGCCATGAACGAGTGAGGCGAATCCATGAACGAACTGGTACGTTTCGGCGTGTCGATGGGCCGCGACCTGCTGACCGCCCTCGACGGCATCATCGAGCGCCGCGGTTACGCCAACCGCAGCGAGGCCATCCGCGATTTCATCCGGGCCGAGCAGGTCCGAGAGTCCTGGGATGACCGGACCGGCACGTCCGTGGCCACGCTGACCCTCGTCTACGACCATCACGTGCGGGAGGCCGGCCAGCGCCTGACCGACCTCCAGCACGACCACGACGACCTCGTCCACTCCACGATGCACGTCCACCTGACGCACCGCATGTGCCTGGAGGTGATCGTGATGCGCGGCGAGCCGGCGCGGATTCAGCGGCTGGCGGACCGCCTGATCTCCGCCCGCGGCGTGAAGCACGGACGCGTCGTCGCCACGGCCGCCGACGAACTGCCGTAGGCGGTGGCTTATCCCTCTGCCCCTGTGGGAGAGGGTAGGGTGAGGGGAAAGAAGAAGGACACGATCGTGCACATCGCTCCCGGATTTCTGTCTCCCGCCGTCTGGACCTCGACGGCGGCGGTGAGCGGGGGGGCGCTGGCGGTGTCGCTGGCCGTGGCGAACCGCCGGCTCGACGACCGCCGCGTCGTCCTGATGGGCGTGATGGGCGCGTTCGTCTTTGCCGCCCAGATGGTCAATTTCCCGGTGCCGCTCGTGCCGGGCACCAGCGGGCACCTGGGCGGAGGCTTCCTCCTGGGCGTGCTCCTGGGCATGCCCCTGGCGGTCGTCGTCATGGCGTCGGTCCTGGTGGTGCAGGCCCTGGTGTTCCAGGACGGGGGTATCGACGCCCTCGGGGCAAACCTCCTGATCATGGGGATTCTCCCGGCCTTGGCCGGAACGGGCGTGCGGCGGCTGTGGCAGAAGGGGGGCCGCCTGGCCGACGTGTGCACCCTCGTCGGCGGCGCGGTCGTCGTCCTGGCCGGGGCCACCATCGTCCTCGTGCTCCTCTGGATCTCCGGCGCCGTGGCCGAGAACGTCGGCTTCTGGCAGGCCCTGGCCGTTATGGACGGCATCCACCTGCTCATCGGCTTGATCGAGGGGGCGGCGTCGGTTGCCGTCGTCCAATACGTCCTGAAGTTCCGCCGCGAAGCGGTTTTCCCGGACGTGCTTCCCCAAGCGGAGGGCGCCCCCGCGTGACCCGGTACAACCGCAATACGTTGATCGTCGGCGTGGTCGCCGCCCTCGTGGTGGGCGGGGTGGTTTCGTACTTTGCGTCCACGCATCCCGACGGCTTGGAGAAGACGCAAGAGCGAATCGGCGCCGAGGCGCGCTACGAGGGCGTCGAGGCGCCGCCCGTGGCGTTCGAGGAGTACCGCCTGAAATGGCTGGGCGGGGGATTCTGGGCCAACGCCGCCGCCGGCGTCGCCGGAAGCGTCCTCGTGCTCGCCATCCTGCTGGGCGTGGGACGCCTCATCCGACGCCGGGCCTCGTAGGACGACCAACGCCAGGGTGAGCGCGGCGGGCCGGGAAACCCACCGCGCGCGAAATCGCGTACCGGAAGCCGCATCGTCCCCCCAGGGACGCAGGGCAGCCCGTGCATCACATCATGCTGGACCATTTCGCGAACCGGTCGACGGCGGCCCACCGTCTGGACCCGGCCGCCAAGACGGTCGCGCTGCTGGCGGTCGTCCTGGCGGTCGTCCTCGTGACGCGGGACCGGTTTCGTCCGCTCGCCCCCGTGGCCGTCGCCCTGGCCGTCTACCACGCCGTCAGCCGGACGCCGTTGCGGTACACGCTCCGCCGGCTGGCGGTCGTGTCGCCGTTTGCGGTGGTGCTGGTGGTGCTGTTTCCGTTTTTCGAACCGGGCGAGACCCTGTGGCGATGGCCGGTCGGGGGCGCCGAGATCGTCGTCACGCGCGAGGGCCTCGTGCGGGCGGGGCACCTGCTGGCGAAGTTCCTCCTCTGCTCGTGGGCGACGCTCCTGCTGCTGGCCACGACCCGGTTCCATGACCTCTTGCAGGGCCTCGCGCGCCTCCGCGTGCCGCCCGTCTTCGTGACCCAACTCGCCGTCCTGTATCGGTACCTGTGGGTCCTGATGGACGAGGGGATGCACATGCGGATGGCCCGCGCCGCCCGCGACGCCCGGCTCGGGCCGTGGCGGCTCCGATGGCGGAGCCGGGCCGGCGTCGTCGGCATCCTCTTTCTCCGCTCGTGGGACCGGGCCGAACGCATCTACCGCGCCATGGCCGCCCGGGGGTTCGACGGCACGCTCCACGCCCCCCGCCGGGGCCGCGCCCGCCTCGCGGATTGGGGCTTCGCGGCCGGCGTCCTCGTTGCAAGTATCGCCCTCGTGGTCGCGGACCGGGTGCTCTATGGCTGAGCCGATCGTCCAGTTCGACCAGGTCCGGTACCGGTACCCGACGGGGGCCCAAGCCCTGGACGGCGTCACGTTCGCCGTCGCCCCCGGCGAGCGGGTGGCCCTGGCCGGACCGAACGGTGCCGGCAAGAGCACGCTCGTGCTGGCGATGGCGGGGTTCCTGCGGGCCGAGGGGACCGTCCGCGTGGCCGGCCACACGCTGACGCCCGGCTCGGCCCGCGACGTCCGCCGGCACCTCGGCCTCGTGTTCCAGAACGCCGACGATCAACTGTTCATGCCCCGCCTGGCGGACGACGTGGCGTTCGGCCCGGCGACGATGGGCCTCGCGCCGGAGGAGGTCGACGCCCGCGTCCGCGAGGCGCTCGGGGCCGTCGGCCTCGATGGGTTCGACGACCGGGCGCCCTACCACCTGTCGGTGGGCGAGAAACGGCGGGCGGCCTTGGCGACCGTACTCGCGATGCGGCCGCAGATCTTCGTCCTGGACGAACCGTCGGCCGACCTCGACCCGCGCGGACGGCGGCGGCTCATCGACCTCCTGAACGGCCTGGAGGCGACACTCCTGGTCGTCACCCACGACCTCGACCTGGCCGTCGAAACGTGCGAGCGGACCGTCGTGATCGACGCCGGCCACGTCGTCGCCGACGGGCCGACCCGGACGGTCCTGGCCGACGCGGCTCTCGCCGCCGCCCACGGCCTGGAGGTGCCGTATCGCCTCGCGGGCAAGGGGGACAGGTAAGCCAGCGGGAGCATAACACGAAGGCGCCGCGGCCGGTCTTGTCCGGCCGTGGCGCACGGCGAGGAACGATCACGGCGGGACAAGACCCGCCGTGGCACGTGCAAGCGGCAAGCAGCGGCCAGGCGCGTGTGGCCCGGCCGGTCTTGCCCGGCCGGGAGAACCGCCAGATTTGGGGGACCCGACAGTGCGTAGGCCGCGGCGTGCTGCGGCACTCCCTCTCCCTTGACGGGAGAGGGATGGGATGAGGGTGAATGCGCCGGGTGGCATGGCCACCCGATGTGGGGGGGGCCATGGGTGATTATGCGCGGTGCCCAAGACGGGGCACCGCGCGGCGGGTAAGACGGCCCGCCGCGCTGATCCATGGCCACGCAAGCGTGGTCATGCCACCCCCTCACCCGGACCCTCTCCCACCAGGGCAGAGGGAAGACAAGCCATAAGGAGGATAGCGTGGACGCATTAACCCGGGCGTTGGTGCAGTCGGCCGTCGAGGTCTTTCAGCCGCCGGAGCCCGTCCTGGAAGTCGGGTCGCTCCAGGTCCAGGCCGAGGCCGTGGGCGACCTCCGGCCGCTCTTCGGCGGCAGGACGTTCATCGGGTGCGACATGATGACCGGCCCCGGCGTGGACGTGGCCGGCCGCATCGAGGCCCTGCCTCTTCCGGACGCCGCCGCGGGCACGGTCATCTGCACGAACGTCTTCGAGCACGCATGGGAAGTGCGGCAGGGGGCGGAGGAATTGTGCCGCGTGGCCGCCCCGGACGGCCTGGCCCTGGTGACGGCCCCGTTCGAGTTCCACATCCACGCGTATCCGGACGATTACTGGCGGTTCACGCCGCGGGCGCTGGCGCGGCTGATGGGGGGCTTCCCGTGCGTCCTCGTAGGCTGGCAGGGGCATCCGAAGACGCCGCGACTCGTCTTCGCCCTGGGGCTGAAGGCACCGCTGGACGATCCGGACGCCGCCGCCGACGCGTGGCGGTACGAGACGCTGCTGCGTTGGGACGAACGGCCGCCGCTCGGCAAACGGATCCGGGCGGCCGTCGGCGGGGCGCTCTTCGGCCGCCGGGGCTGGCGACATATCCGGCACTGGCGGGATCTGGCGGTTGAGGTTGCGGGGCCGTAGCGCCCCCGCGTTGGTGGTGCCCGGTTGGCGTGTCCAACCGGGTCGATATGCCTTACCGGCCGGACGAGCCGTCCGGGCCACGCAAAGCGGCGCATCTCCCGGCCGGGCAAGGCGCACCTGGACATCGGCCGCGCGAGGCGGTAAGGTGTGGGGCTCAGCCTGCGGCATCGGGGCCGCAGCCGGGCCGGGAAAGGGTTCCACACCATGTCCGACGAGATGCAGGCCATCCGCGACCTCGTTCTGGCGGCGGGGGAGACGGCCGTCCACATGCGCGCCGGGGCCGGCGTCCATCGCAAGGCCGACCGCTCGTTCGTCACCGACGCCGACCTGGCTGTCCAGGCGGCCCTCATCGACGCCCTCCACAAACGGTACCCGGATGACGGGATCGTGGCCGAGGAGGAAGGCGTCGGCCGAGGCCCGCCGAAGGCCCGCCGGGTGTGGGTGCTGGACCCGATCGACGGCACGGCGTCGTACGCCTCCGGCCTGCCGGGATGGGGCGTGTCGGTCGGGCTCGTGGAGGACGGGCGGGCGGTCGCCGGCTGGTTCCACATGCCGGTGACGGGCGAGGTCTTCGAGGCCGACGCCGGCGGCGGCATGCGGATGGCGCCGGACCCGCCATCGCCGCTGGAGGCGACCGCCCTCCGGCCGGCGGAGCCGTTCCACCGCGAGTCGTCCATCTTCGTCGATTCCGGGTTCCACAAGCGGTTCCTGCTGGATGCCTCGTTTCCGGGGAAGGTGCGGAGCGTCGGCACGACGGTCGGGCATTTGGCGTACGTGGCCGCGGGACATGCGGACGCCGTCGTCCTGTCGAACGTGCACGTGTGGGACATCGCCTCCGGCATGGCGATGGTCGCGGCCGCCGGCGGCGTGACGCGGTACTTCGACGGGACCGACGTCGACATCATGGCGTACATGGCGGGGGAGGACGTGGTCCGGCCGATGATTGCGGGGCACGCGGAGACGGTGGCGCGGCTCGCGCCCATGGTGGCGAGCCGCAAGTGATAAACGATCAATGCTAAATGCTAAAACACGCTGCGCGTAAAGGGAACAGTTAGCCGCCGGCCTTGGCCGGCGCGTCTCGGCAAACGTGAAGCGTCCACCGGTTGTCCATTGAGCCCTGCAACGCTACGTCGAGCGCGGTGGGTGCCCCTCCGCTCCGGTCGGGACAGGCTCCGACCCACCGCGCACATGGCCGACTTGGCGTTGTGGTGTTAACGCGTTTCGCACTTGACTTTACCCTCTCTCGCAGGTATCTTTTCGGTATTCGGCAGCAAGAGACTGCGCTCAACGTACATCTTTTGGAGGACAGGCGCCCGGTCACCGACGGGTCGGTGCGGGACGTGCATTCCGGAGTCGAACAGCGAGACAGCCGCGGCGCACGGCGAGATGCCTCGACTCGCTTCACTCGCTCGGAATGACATCCCAAGCCACCCACAGGGTTGCCGGGCCCACAAGACGATGCCTACGGTCCGACTTCCTGATGGCGATACGCTGGAAGTGGCCGACGGGGCATGCGTCGCGGACGTTGCCAAGGCAATCGGTTCAGGCCTGGCGAAGGCAGCCGTCGCTGCCAGGCTGAACGGCAAGTCGGTGGATCTGTCGGCCCCGGTGCCCGAGCACGGGACGCCGGAGGTCGAGATCCTGACCGACAAAAGCGACGAAGCCCTCTCGATTTTGCGCCACTCCACGGCTCATGTGATGGCGGCAGCGGTGCGCCGCCTCTTCGGGGACGGTGTGAAGTTCGGCATCGGCCCGGCGATCGAGGACGGGTTCTATTACGATTTCGAGGTGCCCGGCGGTCTTGCCGAGGACGACCTGCCGCGCATCGAAGAAGAGATGACGAAAATCGTGGCGGAGGCGGTCCCGTTCGAGCGCGAAGAGGTGACCCTCCAGGACGCCCGCGCCCGGATGGAGGCCGACGGGCAGCCGTACAAGGTGGAACTCCTCCGCGACATGGCCGAGGCCGGTCCCGCCGAGGACGAAGAAGCGGCGGACGCCGAGGCCAAGCCGGCCCCGGACGGCACGGTGACGCTGTACCACACGGCGGGGTTCACGGACCTCTGCCGCGGCCCGCACATCCCGGATACCGGCCGCATCCCGGCTCTGAAACTGCTGAGCGTGGCGGGGAGTTACTGGCGGGGCGACGAGACCCGTCCCATGCTCCAGCGGATTTACGGGGCGGCGTTTTTCTCGGAGAAGGACCTGAAGGACTACCTTGCCCGCCGCGAGGAGGCCGCCAAGCGCGACCATCGGCGCCTCGGCAAAGACCTGGACCTGTTCAGTTTCCACGAGGAGGGGCCGGGCTTCGCGTTCATGCATCACGCGGGCATGACGGTGCTGAACGAGATCCTGGCGTACTGGCGCCGCGTGCACGCCGACGCGGGGTACGAGGAAATCCGCACGCCCACCATTTTGAGCGAGGCCTTGTGGCACCGGAGCGGGCACTGGGATAATTACCGGGACGCGATGTACTTCACGGAGATCGACGACGAGGCGTTCGCCGTCAAGCCGATGAACTGCCCCGGCGGGCTGCTCATCTATCGGAATACGAAGCATTCGTATCGCGAATTCCCGATGCGGGTGGCGGAACTGGGCCTGGTGCACCGGCACGAGAAGAGCGGGGTGCTGCACGGGCTGCTGCGTGTGCGGCAGTTCACGCAGGACGACGCCCACATCTACTGCCTGCCGGAGCAGTTGCAGGACGAGGTCGTGGGCGTCATCCGCCTGGTCGACGAGATCTACCGCACGTTCGGCTTTGACCAGGTGCGGGTGGAACTCTCGACGCGGCCGGAAAAGTCCATCGGCACGGACGAGATGTGGGAGCACGCCACCGGCGCCCTCCGCGGGGCGCTGGACGCCTGCGGCATGGATTACGTGGTCAACGAAGGGGAGGGGGCCTTTTACGCCCCGAAGATCGATTACCATATCCGTGACTGCCTCGGCCGTTCGTGGCAGTGCGGGACGATCCAGGTCGACCTGGCCATGCCCGAACGGTTCGACCTGGCGTACGTCGGGGCGGACAACACCGAGCACCGGCCGGCGATGATTCACCGGGCCATCCTGGGCAGCATCGAACGGTTCCTGGGCATCCTGATCGAGCATTACGGGGGCGACTTCCCCTTGTGGCTGGCGCCGGTGCAGGCGACGGTCCTGCCGGTGAGCGAGAAGTTCAACGCCTACGGCGAGACGGTGGCGGCGGCCCTGAAGGCCGAGGGCCTGCGTGCCGAACTCGACGACGGCAGCGAGAAGGTCGGGGCGAAGATCCGCAAGGCCACGCTCCGCAAGATCCCGTACATGCTCGTTGTTGGCCAAGCAGAAGAAGGCACTGAAAAAGTAAGTGTCCGTGACAAGGTGCTAGGAAACCTTGGCCCGATGGGCATTGAGTCTTTCATCGAGCGGGCGAAGACGGAGATCGCGGAGAAACGGCTCCGCCCGGCGGCGGCGGAGGGGTGACTCGCCCCACCGGAGTGGTGTGCGGTTGGTTGTTTGAACTGTCGTAACGATGTCATTCTGAGGTCCCGGTTGCGGGGCCGAAGAATCTCGCCGTGCGAGAGCACGGACGGCAAAGACCAGGACGAGATTCTTCGTCGGCCTTACGGCCTCCTCAGAACGACAACAAAAGCGGATGGGATCGCGACGGGCGCGGAGACCCGCCGCGCAATATCAGGCTACCCGTAATAAGGAGGATCGCTTGAAGGATCAGAGGCAGCGGATCAACGATCAGATCAAGATCACGCCGCTGCGAGTGATCGGGACCGACGGCGAACAGATGGGGATCCTGGAACGCGACGAGGCGCTCCAGATCGCCCAGGAGGCCGGTCTCGACCTCGTGGAAGTGGCGCCGAACGTTCGCCCACCCGTGTGCCGGATCATGGATTACGGTAAGTATAAGTATGACCAGGCGAAGAAGAGTCACAAGAGCCGGGCCAAGAGCCACGAGGTCAAGCAGAAGGAAATCCGGGTCCGGCCGAAGACCGAGAAACACGACCTGGAGTTCAAGATCCAGCGGGCGCGCGACTTCCTGGAAGACGGCGACAAGGTCATGGTGAACATGCTGTTCCGGGGGCGCGAGATGACCCATCTCGACTTCGCCGCCCAGAACATGCAGGCGTTCGTCGAGGCCTTGGGCGACGTCGCCACCGTCGAACGCGGGCCTACCCGCGAAGGGCGACGCATGATCCTGATCCTGGCGCCGAGCAAGAAGAAGCCGACCTGACCGTCGGCATAACCGCATCAGCCCCCCGGCACCGTCCGAACCGAGCCGTCGCCGACGGCAAAGGGGAAGCGTTTTCATTTTGGACCCGAGGACAACGAAAGGGCCGCTATGCCCAAGGCGAACAAGACACGCAAGACCCACAAGGGATTGGCCAAGCGCGTCCGCAAGACGCGGACCGGCAAAATCCTCCGCAAGAAGGCCAACCGCGGACACCTCATGAGTACCAAGACCGGCAAACGCAAGCGCCGGCTCCGCGGCAAGGACACCGTCAAGGGGAATCTGGCCAAGCGCTACCAGCACGTGCTCGACCCCGGCACGTAGGGAGACGGCGACCGTTTTGTCCGGCGGGTGCGTCCATACGCAGGCGTATGCCGAGACCCGCCGGGCGGAAATGCGGGACGCACACGTCGGGCCAAAGGAACAGGACAGGAGCAGGACCATGCCTCGAACGCGAAAAGGTTCCCATCGGCACGAGAAGAAGAAGCGGCTGCTGAAGCGGACCAAGGGGTACGTGGGGTCGCGCGGCAAGTTGTACCGGGTGGCCAAGCAGACCCGCATGAAGGCCGACCAGAACGCCTACCGCGACCGCCGGAACCGCAAGCGCGATTTCCGCCGGCTGTGGATCACGCGGATCAGCGCCGCGTGCCGTCAGCGCGGCACGTCGTACAGCCAGTTCGTGGGCGGCCTGAAGAAGGCCGGCATCGAACTGAACCGCAAGATGCTGGCGGAGATGGCCCTGAACGATCCGAAGGCGTTCGACGCCGTCGTCGAACAGGCCGGCGGCGCCGCAGGCGGAGAGTGACATGGCCACGGCGGGGGAGGTCGAGGCGCTGCGCGGGGAAGCCCTCCGGGCCGTCGACGCCGCCGAGGACGCCGACGCCCTGGAGGCGGTGCGCATCGCCTGGCTCGGCCGCAAGGCCGGCCGCATCCCCGCCCTCATGAAGGCCATCCCGACGGTCCCGACGGAGGAGCGGGCCGACCTCGGCCAGGCCGTCAACGCCCTCAAGGCCGCCGTCACCGAGCGCATCGCCGAGCGGCAGGCGGAACTGGAGGCGTCGGCGTCCGGCGCGGCCGGGGGCATCGACGTCACGCTTCCCGGCCGGCCGCTGCGCCTGGGGCGGCGGCATCCGATCACCCGGGCCGCCCGGGAGATGGTGGAGATCTTCGCCCGGCTCGGCTTCGAGTGCGTCGAAGGGCCGGAGGTCGAGGACGAGTGGCACAACTTCGTGGGGCTGAACATCCCGCCCGCCCATCCGGCGCGGGACCCGCTGGACAACTACTACCTGACGGACCGCGCGCTGCTGCGGACGCAGACGTCCACGGTCCAGATTCGTGTCATGGAGACCACGCCGCCGCCCCTGCGCCTCGTGGCCCCGGGGCGGGTGTACCGGCCGGACACCGTCGACGCCGGCCACTCGAACATGTTCCACCAACTGGAAGGGTTGTGGGTGGAGGAGGGGGTGACCTTCGCGGACCTGAAGGCGGTGCTCTCGGCCTTTGCGCGGGCGTGGGGCGGGCCGGAGGCGCGCACGCGGTTCCTGCCCAGTTACTTCCCGTTCACCGAGCCGAGCGCGGAACTCTACTTCTCGTGCATGCTGTGCGGCGGGTCGGGGTGCCCCGCCTGCAAGCGGACCGGGTGGATGGAGATCGGCGGGTGCGGGATGGTGGACCCGAACGTCTTCGAGGCGGTCGGCTACGACCCGGAGGCGGTCACGGGCTTCGCCTTCGGCCTGGGCATCGACCGGTCGGCGATGCTGCGGTACGGCATCCACGACATCCGGCTGATGCTGGCCAACGACGTGCGGTTCCTGCGGCAATTCTGAGACGAATGTTCAATGCCCAATGTCAAATGCCCACGGAGGCCTTCGGCCTGTGCGGCGCGCGGCTGACCGCTTCCCCTTACGCGAAGCGTGCTTTGGCATTGTGCATTGGACATTGGTCATTGTTCAGAACAGCGCCTTGCGCTGTGTGGCGGTGATTTCGCCGCCCGTCTGGACGTTGTCGCGCTGCAGATCGAGTTCCACGCGGACGGTGTCGGCATCCGTGCAGTACGGCACGTAACTGTAGGACTCATTTCCGCCGAGGTTCTCCCACAGGAGGTCGCCGTCCGGCCCGAGGATGTCCCACTGGTATCCGCCGTTGCCGGCCTCGACTTCCATGTCGACGCTGGTTGGGGACTCGGTCACCTTGACGATGACGTCCTCGAAATCCCAGTCGGCCCAGGGTTCGTAATAGGTGTTGGGTGCCTGGCAGTCCTCGAGGCAAAGGTAGTAGGTGTCCGGGTCGTCGTCGGGCTCGTAGGCGGGGCGGGGGTCGACGTCGACGCCCTCCTGCATTTGACCCATGGCCTGGAGGTCGTCGAACTGGGTCTGCGAAAGTTTGAGGACGTAGGGTCCCTCTTCCAGTGGGATGACCTCGGTGCCTTCCGGCGCCGGGCTGCACGTGGTGACCCGGCAGGAGAGAGACTCCGTGATGCTGCGGGTGGAGGTGACGAGCGTCTCGATTTGGAAGTTGGCGACGTCGGCGGTGAGGGTCTCGCAGGCGACGCCCTCCGGGTCGGTCGGGGGCAGGGGGATGGCGCCGGTGTCCTCGTAGACGAGGACCTGGCCGTCGACGAACCGATACTGCCGCCAGGTGCGCGTCATCGACCCGTCCTGGGCCTGGCGGACGACCATGACGTTCATGGCGGAGCCGTCGCCCGCGACGACGGTGGCTTCGGCGCAGCGGACGTCGCGTGAGATGCGGTCCAGGACCCCTCGGGCCCGGGCCACGAGTTCGGCCTTCGTGCGATTGTATCGATTGGTCTGCTCGGCGCCGTGCATGGCGAAGGCAACGGCCGTCATCAAGAGGGCCGTCAGTGCCAGGGCGACGAGCAGTTCGGCGATGGTGAATCCTCGCCGGGTGTTGGTTACGTTTCTCATGGCTTCATTCCCTGTAGGAGCCGGATACACAGATCAACGAATATCGGCGCTGGAAGCCGGCCGGCTGGTCTTCCATGTTCGCCTTGTCGATGGTCAGGTGGGCGTTGCCGGCCAGTTTGAGGCTGGTGTCCGAGAGGTTCAGCACGCCGCCCTGCACCGTGCCGGCGGCGTTGCCGGTGAACTTCAATTGGCCGGCCGCCAGCAGGCCCTGGATCGTGGTGAAGTTGCCGTTGAACTTTGCGGAGAACCCCGGCGCCAGCAGAAACGTGCCCGTCTCGCTGCGGATGCCGTCGTAGCGGGAGTCGTCCGGCAGGTACTCGACGCTGGAGGCCGTCAGGTTCCCGTTGAACGTCAGTTTGTTCTGATTGAAGTTCTCGACGGTCGGCTCCTCGGTGACGATGACGGCGCAGAGGTTCGCGTTGCCATTGAAGGTCACCTTGTTGGGCGACTCGATGTAAATGACACCGTAGAGGGTCACATTGTTGAAGGTGGGATTGGTGCCGGCGGGGATGAGGATGTTGCTGAGGGTTTCGGGGTCGTCGCCGCCGCCGTTCCCGTTTCCGTTGCCATTGCCGTTCCCGTTGCCATTGCCGTTGCCGCCGCTGCCGGTGTAGGTGGACTCGATGTACCGGGCGAAGTACCCGGGGTCGGGGACGGGCCAGTCGTGCTCGGGGGCGTTGGTGACTTGGTCGCCCCCGATCGTGGCGCCGCCCTGTTGCCGAATCTGGATGCCCTCGCCGCTGACGGCGGCGTCGCCGGTGACGGACGACGTGCCGCGAAGGGTGATACCGTAGGTGTCCGACGCGGAGGAGGAGTAGAGGCTCCCCTCGGCGTCGTTGTTGGCGCCGTCGATGGTGGCCCCGCCGGTGAGGACGATGGGCGACCGGCTGGCCACTCCGTAATCGCTGAAGATGCCGTAACCGGTCCGCACGCTGAAATCGTAGTAGGCGGTGCGGGTGGCGTCGTTGAACCCGCCGGTCGAGGTCACGGTGATGGTGGGGTTGTCGTCGATCCCGGCGTCGGCGTGCATGGTGACCGTGATGGTGCCGGTCCGCCCGTCGCCGCCGGGCACCGAGATGGGCGGAAACGAGACGCCGTCGGCGTCGGCGGCGATGTCGCCGGCGTCGAGCATGGTGGTGTCGGCCCAGGCCGACCGGAAATGGTCGGCCAGGGAGGCGTGGACGGCGGCGGCGTCGTCGCCGGTGACCTGAAGGCCGCCCAGTTCCCGCTGCACCAGCAGCAGCCCCGTCTCGGTCAGGTTCTGGGCCTGCTGGACGTCGAGGCGGTTGCGCGAGATGGCCAGGTTCGACTCGGAGGCCACGGCCAGCGCCACCGCCATGCAGGCGAACAGCGAAACGAAAATCAGCGTGATGAGCAGCGCCGACCCCCTGGCGGTCGCAACCCCTGTTGTTCCCAGATAACGCATGTTGTATCTCCAATACTCGGCGACCGTTCGCTCTTGCGTCTTGTCCGGCGGCGTTACTGCCGGTAGGAGCCCGAAATACAGAGCAGCGCGTACCGCGGGACGATGCCGGCGGGCTGATCCGGCACATTGCTCTTGTCGATGGTCAGGTGCGCGGCGTCCTGGAGCGTGAAGGCCGAATCGGCCAGGTTCAGCACGTTGCCGCGCACCGTCCCGCTTGCCGTCCCGGCAAAATTGACTTGGCTCGCCACGATGGACCCGTTGACGGTGGTGAAGTTGCCGGCGAACGAAGCGGCGTAGCCCGGGGCGAGCAGGAACGTGCCTCGCTCGTTGCGGAGGCCGTCGAAGCGGGGCTCGTCCGGCAGGTACTCCACCCCCGAGGCCGTCAGCGTCCCGCTGAAGTTGAGTTGGTTGTCGGCGAAGTTCTGGACGGCCGGCTCCTCGCAAACCACCACGCCGCAGATGTTCGCGTTCCCGTTGAACGTCACGGTGTTGGGCGACTCGATGTACACCACGCCGTAAAGTTGCGTGTTGCCGTTGAACGTCGGGTTCGTGCCGGGGGGGATGCGGACGTTGACGTAGGTGCCGTCCTCCACGGTGGCCTCGCCGTCGTAGACGGTCTCGACGTACTGCTCGAAGTGGGCGGTGTCGAAGCCGGGCCAGGTGTGGGCGGGGGCGTCGTTGTCGATGTCGCCTCCGATGGTGGCGCTGGGGCCCTTGTAGACTTCGCAGCCGTCGGCGCTGACGGCGGCACTGCCGGTGGCCTGGGCCAGGCCGGTGAGTTCGATGGCGCGGCTCTGCGCGTCGCTGCACGAAAACAGGCTGCCTTCCTTGTCGTTGTTGGCGCCGTCGATGATGGAGTCGCCGCCCATTTCGATGGGCGACCGGCTCGCCACGCCGTAGTCCCGCAGCAGCCGGTACCCGCTGCCGACTTGGAAGTCGTAGTACGCCGTCCGGACGGCGCCGCCGAACTGGCCGGTGGAGGTCACGGTGACGCACGGCTGGTCCTGGACGCCGCCCTCGGCCTTGACGGTGAGCGCGATGGTGCCCGTCCGGCCGTCGGGTCCGGCGACGGAAACGGGCGGAAAGACGACCCCGTCGGCGTCGGACGTGATGGCGTCGGCGTCGAGCATGTCAACGTGGGCCCAGGCGGTGCGGAAATGGTCGGCCAGGTCGGCGTGCAGGGCGGTGGCGGTATCGCCGGTGACTTCCAGGCCGCCCATCTCGCGCTGGACGAGCAGCAGGCCGGTCTCGACGAGGTTCTCGGCCTGTTGAGTCTCGACACGGTTCCGGCAGATGGCCAGGTTCGATTCGGAGACGACGGCGAGGGCCACCGCCATGCACGCAAAGAGTGCCGCGAAAATCATCGAGATAAGGAGGGCGGACCCGCGGTGCCCGCTCCCTCGGTTCGTCTGCCCCGCAGTCATGGCATAACCTCCTTTCAGGTTTGCCGTGTCGGGGCGTGAGGAACACGGTTGCGGCTCATTGGCCCGCAGCGGAAGCCACACCGCTAACCGGGCATCTCGGTGCGGTCTGTGAACGGCAGGTCGCTCAGGTCGAAGATGTAGTAGGTTTGCGTCACCACCGGTTTGCCGTGGGCCGTGACGGTCACGTTGAGGCGGGCGGCCTCGGCACCGGTCTGGCCGACCGTCACGCTGAGATCGTTCGCCTGGACGGGGGTGACTTCGATCGTCTGCGCGAACTCGTCGCGGTCCTGGGCGGCGCCGGTGCTGAGGACGGCGGGATCGTAGGCCGCGCCGTCGAGGTCGAAGACGGAGGCGAAGTCCATCTGGAGGGCCTTGTCGTGAATCTCGTCCGCCAGGAACGTGCCGTACGTGATCTCCTCGGTCCGCTGGATGACGACGCCCTCGTACCCGAACGCCGCCACCAGCGCGATGAACGCCAGGACCACCAGGACGGAGGCGATGAGGACCTCCACCAGGGTGAAGCCGCCGGCGCAGCGGGCGCCGAGGCGGGCTCGGACGCTGGTTCGCCTTGTTTCATGCATGGCTATCCCATCAACTGGGACATCTTGAAGATGGGCAGAAGGATGGAGGCCGCGATGAAGGCCACGATGCCGCCCATCAGCACGATCATCAAGGGTTCGATGGCACTGGTCACGGCCTTGATGGTGGATTTCAACTGGTCGTCGTAGAAGTCGGAGATGTCGTTCAGGATTTCACCGAGCGTGCCGGTTTCCTCGCCGGCCGCGATCATTTGCGTCACGCTGACCGGGATGTACGGGCTCTTCGCCAGCGACGGGGCGATACGCTGGCCCTTGCGGACGGCGGCGTGCACCCGGTGCCAGACGCGGGCGTAATGCACGTTGCCGGAGACCTCCGCCGTAATGGCGATCGTGTCGAGCATCGGGACGCCGGCGTTGACGAGTTCGCCCATGGTCCGCAGCCCGCGCGAGAGGTACAGGGCGTGACAGAGTTTCTGAAGGATCGGGATTCTGAGTTTCGCCAGGTCCCAGGTTTCGCGGCCGGTGTCGGTCCGGATGAAGTAGATGAAGCCGGCGGCGAAGGCGCCGCCGACCAAAAGGTAGACGTACCAGTAGCCGGTCAGCGAGGCGCTCATCGCCATCAGCATCTTGGTCGGCAGGGGCAGGATCTCCTCCTTGCCCTCGAACAGGACCATGAACTGGGGCAGGACGAACGTGAGCATGAAGACCGTTGTGACGATGGCCATGATCACGATGATGGCCGGGTACACCATCGCCCCGGTCACCTGGCGTTTGGTTGCGGCCTGCTGGGTGAGGTAGTCGGCGATGCGGCCGAGCATGTGGCCGAAGGTGCCGGAGAGTTCGCTCGCCCGGACCATGTTGACGTAGAGGAGGGAGAAGACCCTGGGGAACCGCTGGAGGGTCTCGGAGAACTGGCACCCGGCCTCGACGTCGCGCTTCAGGGCCCGCGTGACGGTCTGCATGCGGGGGTTCTTCAACTGGTCGGTGATGCTTTCGAGGGCCGCCGTCAGGCCGATGCCGGCCTTCGACATGACGCCCAACTGGCGGGTGAAGGCCAGGAGGTCCTTGGCCCCGATGCGGTTGAAGATCTGGATGCCGCCGGTCGCGCCCTTGGCCTTGGCCCCGCCCTCGGGTTCCACGACACTGAGGTCCAGGACGGCGCCGCCCATTTCGCGGACCTGCTGCATGGCCAGGGTCTGGTTGTCGGCCTTGAGTTGGCCGACCACCACCTCGCCGTTGGACCGTTTCATCTGATAGCGGTACGTGTGCATGGCTCACCTAAGCGGAGATCGCCCGTTCGAGTTCGGAGGGTACCTTGGCATGGCTGAGGGCGGTTTCGCGGCTGATGCGGCCGGCGAAATAGTGCTGCTTCAACGACTCGTCGAACAACTGCATGCCGAGGGCGCGGTTCGTCTCCATGATGTTGGGAATCTCGAAGATGCGGTCCTCGCGGACGCAGTTGCGGACGGCCGGCGTCGAGACGAGCACCTCGACGGCCGGAATCATGCCCGGCATGTCCACCCGCGACAGCAGCCGCTGGCAGAGGACGCCCTTCAGGGTGTCGGCGAACATGGAGCGGACCTGGTTCTGCTGGCCGGCGGGAAACATGTCGACCACGCGCTGGACCGTGGAGGCGGCGTCGTTGGTGTGCAGCGTCGAGAAGACCAGGTGGCCGGTCTCGGCCGCCGTCAGCGCGGTCGAGATGGTCTCCAGGTCGCGCATCTCGCCCACCAGGATGACGTCCGGGTCCTGCCGCAGCACGTGCCGAAGGCCCGACCGGAAGTTCGGCACGTCGGCGCCGACCTCGCGCTGCTCCACCACGCACTTGCGGGAGGGGATGTAATACTCGATCGGGTCCTCCAGCGTGATGACGTGGTACGGGTACTTCTGGTTCATGTGGTCGATCATCGAGGCCAGCGTGGTCGATTTGCCGGAACCCGTCTCGCCGGTCACCAGGACGAGTCCCTGCGGCAGGTTGGCGAAGTCCGTGACGACCGGGGGCAGGTTCAGGGTCTCCAGGGCCGGCACCTCGCTGGGAATGGCCCGGAACGCCAGGGCCGGCGTGCCCCGCTGGAAGTGCGCGTTCACGCGGAACCGCGCGCCCGAGGGCAGGGCCGTGGAGAAGTCCATGTCCCGCTGCTCCTGGAACCGGCGGTACTGTTCGTCGTTGAGCAGTTCGCGGACGGAGGCCTCGGCCTCCTCGGTGTCGACGGGGACCTCGTCTTCGATGCCGTCCAGCACGGTATGGATGCGCTGGAGCGGCGGGAGGCCCACGACCAGGTGGATGTCGCTGGCGCCGTTGGCGATGGCCCGTTCGAGCAGGCTGGTGATGCGTGTCACGTGGCACTCCCTTCGGCTTCGGCCTCGCCCTGTTTCACGGGCGGGCCGGCGTCCTCGGTGGCGCGGAGCACCTCCTCGATGGTGGTGAGGCCTCGCTTCATCTTCCGCAGCCCGTCCTCGCGCAGGCCGACCATGCCCCGCTGAAGGGCGTAGCGGCGAAGTTCCGTGACGCTGGGCCGGGTGGCGACCAGGTCGCGGAACCCGTCGTCGAGGACGACCATCTCGTAAATGCCCGATCGGCCGCTGTAGCCGGTGTTGCGGCACTTCTCGCACCCCGTGCCGCGGTACAGTTCCTTGACGGCGCCGACGTTGTTGCGTTCGAGGGCCTCGCGGATTTCGTCGCTCGGCGTGTACGCCTCCTTGCAGTTCTCGCAGATGCGGCGGACGAGCCGCTGGGCCAGCACCGCGTTGACGGCGGCGCTGATGAGGTACGGCTCGATGCCGATGTTGATGAGCCGCGTGATGCTCGACGGGGCGTCGTTCGTGTGGAGCGTCGAGAGGACGAGGTGGCCGGTCAGGGCGGCCTGGACGCAGATGCGGGCGGTCTCCTCGTCGCGGATTTCGCCCACCATGATCACGTCCGGGTCCTGCCGCAGCAGCGCCCGCAGGGCGCCGGCGAACGTGAACCCGATGCGGTCGTTGATCTGAACCTGGTTGGCGAAACTCAGGAAGTACTCGACCGGGTCCTCCGTGGTCGAGATGTTCATCGTGCTGCCGTCCATCGTCATCAGGGCCGAGTACAGCGTCGTCGTCTTGCCGGACCCCGTCGGACCGGTCACGAGGATGACGCCGTGCGGGCGGGCGACCTCCTCCTTGAACATCGCGAGGTGGTCCGGCTCGAACCCGAGCCGCTCCAGCCCGATGAGGATCGAGCGGTTATCGAGGATGCGGATGACGGCCTTCTCGCCCTGCGTGGTGGGCAGGGTGTTGACACGGAAGTCGACGTACCGGTTGTTGACGATGGCGCGGATGCGGCCGTCCTGGGGCAGGCGGCGTTCGGAGATGTCGAGGTTCGACATGATTTTCAGCCGCGACACCAGAGCGGGGTGCATCGTCTGCGGGGGCGACATCGTCTCGAACAACACGCCGTCGATGCGGTACCGGATCCGCATCTTCTTCTCGCCCGGCTCGATGTGGATATCGCTGGCGCCTTCCTTGACGGCGTTGCAGATAAGGTAGTTGACCAGGCGGACGACGGGCGACTCGCCGGCCACCTTGGCCAGGTCCGTGACGTCGTCCTCGTCGTCGTCGACGACCTCGACGGCGTCGTCGGTGATGTCCTGGATGAGGGTATCGAGTTGGAACTCCTCGGTCCCGCCGGTCAGTTCGTCCAGCGCCTTGGCAATTTCGCCGGCCGTGCTCACCGCCAGGCGGACGCGGCAGCCGAGCCGCCGCCGCACCTCGTCCAGCAGGAAGATGTTCGCGGGGTCCGCCGTCGCGACGGTGGCGACGTCGGCCCCCGGGTCCGCGTCGATCACCAGGACCTTGTGCTGCCGGCAGAAATCCAGGGGGAGCCGGTCACGGACCCGCTCCGGAATCTCCATCTGGCCGACGTGGACGAACTCCAGGTGGTACTCCGCCGCCAGGCACGACATCACGTCGGCTTCGCTGGCGTAGTCCTTGCGGACGAGGATTTGGCCCAGCCGTTCGCCCGGGCTCGACTTCTGGAGTTCCAGGCACTCCTCCAGTTGGGACTGCGTAATGATGCCCTGGTGAACGAGGCGGTCGCCCATCCGCATGGGCTTCTTGTCGCCGACGGAGGCGCCGTCGGCCGGGGCGGCGCCCTCGGCGGGCGCCGGGCCTTCGGACTGCGCCACCGCGGTCGGCGCGTCGGGTTGACCGTTGTCGTTTGGCATTCGGCGTCCTTACGGCATGGCCTGCTCCGGCCGGAGCCGCAGGTCCACCTGTTCGTTTTCGTAGGCGAGGGTCACGTGGTCGCGTCGGATAGCGGCCACGCGCATTCCCTCGACGACGTCACCCACGTGGTAGAGCCGCCCCTCGATGATGGCGCTGCGGGTGGTTCCGGCGATGAGGACGGCCCCGAGTTTGAGTTGGGCGGCGGCCTGGAGGATGCGGCGGCGGCGGGCCTCGGCCTCCGCCTCGGCGTTGGCCTCCGCCCGGGCCTTCACGTCCTCGGGCGCCTCGACCTTAGCGACCCGGACGACCTGGAACGGGTTTACCCGCAGGTTCGACAGCGGGATCTGCCGTTCCTCGACGTACGTGTCGAACTTGCGGACGAGGGCCTCAACCTGTTCGACGGAGAGTCCGTCCTCGCCCTTCTTGGCGG
Source organism: uncultured Anaerolineales bacterium (assembly GCA_964577175.1). Taxonomy (GTDB): domain Bacteria; phylum Planctomycetota; class Phycisphaerae; order FEN-1346; family FEN-1346; genus BS750m-G62. Next base: position 18,159 of record CAZNYC010000025.1, on the reverse strand, counting down.
GGGGTTGGTCCATGCGCTCGAGCACGGCGCTGACCTGCGACGCCCCCGAAGGCGGCAACGCCGGCGCCGCGCCACCGGCCGCCGGGTTCACCATCTTCGCCTCCGCCGGCGCCGGCCCGCCGCCGCCGAGAAACTGGTACCCCACCACGCCGAGCGCCACGATGCCGAGGACGGCCAGGGCGACCACCTTCTTCGTGTCGCCGAAGCCGCCCTGGACCTTGCCCTTCTGCGACGGGGACTCCAGGCCCTTCTTCGAGAGGCGGACGTCGGTCAGTTGCTGGTCGCCGGGGCTGGCCATGGCTATTTCTCGCAGTAGATATCCATCAGGAGGTCGACTTCCACGACGCCTTCCTGCGTAGGCGACTTCGTGATCTGCATCTGCCGCACTTTCGTAATGCGGGGCAGCCGTTCGATGCCGAGCAGGAACTCGTAGAAGCGGTCGAAGCGGCCGTCCAGGGTCATCGTGATCGGCTGGGTGTTGTAGCGGGACCCGCTCTCGGCCCGGTTGGTCTGAATGCGGCGGGGGGAGAGCGACTTGGCGTCGGCGATGAGCCAGACCTCCCGCAGGATGACGTCGATCTCGCGTTCCTCCGGCAGGCGGTCCTCGAAGAACGCCAGCGCCTCCTCCAGCCGCCCGATCTCCTCCTTCAGGTCGCTGATCCGCCGGATCACGCGCTGGACCTTGACCAGTTCCGCCCGCCGAGCCTGGATGGCCTGCTGGTCGGCCTCGGTCTGCTGGAGCAGCGGCCAGACGACCAGTCCCGCGACCGTGCCGCCGATGACCACCAGGGCGGCGGCGGTCAGCAGAATGCGGAGCGGACCCGTCATGACGCCTCCTCACCGTCGGCCGGTGGGGCAGGGACGCCGGCCTGGACGGCGGCCGTCCCGGGCACTTTCAACAGTGCCGCGGCCGCGTTCTTGCTCAGCAGAAACACCAACTGGAACCGCCGCATCGTGATCCCTTCCTCGTACGGGAAGTCCTCGGAGAACTGGAGGTCCACCGTATCGAAGAGCGGATCGGAGGCGAGCCGGCCGATGTACTCCGCCACCTGGACGTCCGTCTGCGCCAGGCCGTCCAGCCGGAATCGCAGCCGGGTCTCCGTCCGCGTGGGCGCCGCCACCTTCTTCTTCTTGCTCTTCTTGGCCTTCTCGTCGGCCTTGGTCTCCGGCGGGGGCGACTCGATCCGCATCTCGTGCGGTTCCATGCTCAGGGAGGTGAGGCTCGTCTCTTCCGGCAGGAGGTTCGTGAGCCGGCCCAGGACGTGGCTTCGCGGCACCCGTTCCAGCAGGGCGGCGCTCAGGTCCGCCTTGTGCAGCAGGCCCTCTTTGCGCTGCTCGAGATGGTTCAGGTCCTTGATTTTGAGGCGCGCTTCCTCGTACTGGCGATCGATGGCGGCGCGGCTGGCGGCCATGGCGACCGCCCGGATTATCGTCACGCCCACGACGCCGCCGATCAGGAGGAGCCCTCCCGCGGCCATGAGGGCGCAGACGATGTTCGCACGCCGCACGCGCCGGCGTTTGACGTAGTCGTCCGGCAGGAAGTTCAGAACCCGTAGCATCCGCTGGTGTCCTCTTCAGTTCGCGCCGAACAGGCTGAGCCCGACGGCGACGGCCATCTCCGGCTTCGCGGTCTCCGGGTCGGGCGACCCGGTGGCCGCCCCGAGCGGGTCCCCGATGTCGCACGGCACGGACAGATTCGCACTCAGGACCCGGACGAGGGCCTTATCCCGCGCACCGGGGCCCACGAAGAGGAGCCGGTCGATCTGCGCGCCGCGGGCCAGCGACGCGTGGTACCGCATGCACGACTGAATCTCGTCGGTCAGGTGACCGATCGGTTCCTTGCACCGGTTGTACGTGGTGACGGCGTCGTCGATGCTGCCGCCCGTGCCCTCACGCCACGCCTCTAACCGTTCGGAGGCCTCTTCCAGCGACGTCTCCAAAACCGCCGCCGCCGACTGGGCGACGTGGTCCAGGCCCTTGCCGACCGGCTTGACGAACATCGTCTCCTGGCCCCGCAAAATCGCCACGTGCGACCGCTGCCAGCCCAGGGACACCAGCATCAGGCACGGCGGGCCGGCCTGCGACGGGCCCGCGTGTTCCGACGCGTACGCGTATCCGTAACACATGCTGCACGGCTCGATGCCGGCGCCCACGATGTTCAAGTTGAGGCGGGCGACGGCGGCCACGTGGGACTGCACGACGTCCCGCGGTACGGCCAGGACGAGTACGTCCTGCTTCGTTTCGCTGTTCTCCGCCACCGACCCCGCCACGATGTGCCGCACCACCGCCTGCGACGGCGGTAACGACAGTTTGCCTTCCAGTTCGTAGGGAAGGGAACGGGCCAGTTCCTCCGGCTGCATGGGCGGCATCCGGATATGCTGGACCTCCACCTGTTCGGCCGGCAGGCTGACGACGGCGTCTTTGCCCTTGAAGTGGTCCCAGTCCAGTTCCTGGCGGAGGAACCGCAGGGCGGGGGCGTAGTCCGGCGGGTCCGCGTCCATCCCCTGGACCGTCTCGGCCGACACCAGCCGCGTGACCGTGTCCTGCGCCGAGGTGAACGAACACGACGCCTGCGAGACGAGGCTGAGGTCCTCGCCCGCTTGTTCGAACTGCACGAGATGGACCGCCTCCGGCGTCATGTGAATGCCGATCGGCAGCAGCGTACGTTTCTTCAGACTCGCCATGCGCGTATCCTTCTAGACCTCCGGCCCACGCGACCCGTTTGTGGCTACGCAGAGCCGTATTAGTAGCCTACGGCCAGTGGGACGGCGGTCAAACGGGTCGGGCCGTCGGCGCGCACCGCGACGGAGCGCACCCGAGGCCTTCGTGTAACCTCTTGTAGGACAGCGGGTTACGGGCACCTTCGCTCGTTCCGCGTAGGGGAGGGATTCGGAGCCGCTGCCGGTGCAGTCCGTGTCGCGCCTGAAAAACGCCCGATTTTCCGCCCTCGCATGCGGGCGGCTCGGGCCGTCTATCGGCACGCATCAGGGGCGGTGACCGGCCGCCGGAGACCTCTCGCCCCCGCCGGCCAACGAATTCATCGGCACCGGGGGCGGGCGGCCTTCAGTCATTCGTCGCCCGACGCCGCAAGGCCGGGGGGGACAGGGCATTGCAAAGGCGCCGTCCGCCGCGTTTCTCGTCTTGACCCCGCCCTGCCGTCCCGCTACAGTGCCGTGCTCGATTCATGCACCCGTGCGTTCGGAGGATGGGACGTGGCGCAGACGGTACCGCAGCCGGACCTGGTGGACCTGCACGTCCACTCCAACGCCTCCGACGGCGCCTTCTCGCCGCGGGAGGTGGTCGAGCGGGCGGCCGAGACCGGCCTCAAGGCCGTCGCCCTGACGGATCACGACACGACGGCGGGCCTGGCCGAGGCCCTCGCCGCCGGGCCGGACGCCGGCATCGAGGTCATCCCGGGCGTCGAGATTGGCGGCGAGTTCGAGGACGGGGCCTGCCACGTCCTGGGGTACTTCATCGACCCGGACGCCTCCGCCCTCGGCCGCGTGCTGAAGGTGGCTCGCGAGGGGCGAGACCGCCGCAACGCGCAGATTCTGGAGCGGCTGCACGATCTCGGTTTCGACCTGGCGATGGACGACGTGACCCGCAACCAGGCCACCGGCACGCTGACCCGCGCCCACTTTGCCGCCGCCATGCTCGAGAAGGGGCACGTCGGCAAGTGGGACGAGGCGTTCGACAAATACCTGGGCCGGGGGAAGCCGGCGTTCGTCGGCCGCAAGCGTGTCACGCCCGCCGAGGCCATCGCCGCGATCCGCGAGGCGGGGGGGCTGGCGGCCCTGGCGCATCCACGGCAACTCAACCGCTCCGTCGCCGAAACGGAGGAGTGGCTCCGCCGCTTCGCTGAGGCCGGCATCGAGGCCGCCGAGGTGTCGAGCCCGGACCACACGGCGAACTACGCCCGCCACTACGGCGAGATGGCCCAGCGGCTGGGCCTGCTGGCCATCGGCGGCACGGACTGGCACGGCCGGGCGGATTCGGATATCCGCCTGGGCGTGGGGCGGGGGCAACTCGCGATCCACTATACGGTGGTCGAGCAGATGAAAGCCCGCCTGGCGGCGCGGCGGGAGGCGTAGGCCGTTACGTGTTTGGTGCTGTCATTCTGAGGTCCGCTTGCGGGCCGAAGAATCTTGCCGTGGTCGCTGCCTTTTTGTAATTCGCACGGCGAGACCCTTCGCTGCGCTCAGGGTGATAACCTTTGTCTCCACCGTCGGCCGCGGCGCGGCCTACGGTTTCGCGTCGTGCTCCGCGCCGAGGCCGTCGAGCATCCCCTTCACGAGGCGCACGGCCTTCTTGAACGGCGCCGGGCCGCTGAACCCGTCGAACTCGCCGGCGGCCGCGAGGTGCGGCTCCAGGGAGACGAACCCCTCGTATCCCCGCCCGTTGATGGCCTCGGCGAGGATTTCCGGGATGTCGCCGTCGCCCTCGCCGGGCGGGGCGATCTCGCCCGTCGGAAAGACTGCGTCCTTGATGTGGAAGTACACGACGTGGTCCTTCATCTGCTGCCACGCCTCGATCGGCCGGATGCCCACCTGCACGAGGTTCGCCGAGTCGAAGATGAGGCCGAGGCCGGGCACGTGGGCGGCCAGGTCGGCGCACGCCTCGCCCGATTCACCGTAGATCTTCTTCTCGTTCTCGTGGAGCAGGGCGACGGGCCGGCCCTCGGCCATCTGCACCTGTTCGTTCAGGCGGCGGAGGACCTCGTCGCGATGGTCGGCGATGTTTCCGCCCCCCTCCGGCGGATAGTAACTGAAGAGGCGGATGTACGGGGCCTCGAAGAACTCCGCCACGTCCAGGCAGTGCTTGAACCGGTCCACGTGGTCCTGCCACGGGGCGTCGATCGGCACCTTGCCGATGGGCGACCCGATCGACGAGACGCCCATCCCGGCGTCGCCGAGACGGCCCTTGACCTCGCGGCGCTGGGCGTCGGAGAGGTCGAGGACGTTGGTCTCCCAGACGCCCCGCAGTTCCATGTAATGCATGTGCTCCTCGCGGAGCGTGCGGATCTGGAGGTCGAGGTCGGGGCCGATTTCGTCGGCGAAACCGCTGAGGCGGATCATGGCCGGTTTCCTTTCTGCGGGGATCGCGGTACGGACGACTGGAAGCACTCTACCCGGCCGCGCCGGTAGCGTCAACACTGTGGCCCCTGCAAGCCGAAAAGACTGGATGAAGGGCAGGGGCTCCACCTATAATCCGCCCGGGCGGCAAAGTGCCACGGCCGGGCGCGTGCGCCCGGGCGTCGATGCAGCGAGGTCCGCCCGCCGTCGGCTGCAGCGAAGGAGCGTGGCCGTGCGATTCGCCAAACTGCACGGAGCCGGAAACGATTACCTGTTCGTCAACGGGTTCGAGACGGAGGTTCCGGACCCGTCGCGGCTGGCGGTGCGCATGAGCGACCGCCACTTCGGCATCGGGGCGGACGGGCTGATCCTCGCCCTCCCGCCGGGGGCCGGCGGCGACGTCGGCATGCGTATGTTCAACGCCGACGGGTCCGAGGCGGAGATGTGCGGCAACGGGGTCCGGTGCCTGGCGGCGTTCGCGGTCACGCGCGGGCTGGCCGGCGGCGACACCATCCGCGTCGAGACCCTCGCCGGCGTGCGCGAGGTCGCCCTCCATCGCGACGACGGCGGCCGCATCGTGCGCGGCAGCATCGCAATGGGCCGGCCGATTCTCGAACCCGCCGGCATCCCCGTCGAGGCCGAGGGCGACCGCGTCGTCGACGAGCCGCTCGAGGTCGAAGGCCGCACGCTGGAAATGACCTGCGTGGGCATGGGCAATCCGCACGCGGTCTTCTACACCGAGAACGTGGCCGACTGGCCGCTCGAGCGGCTGGGGCCGGAGATCGAACGCCATTCGCGGTTCCCGAACCGGGTCAATGTCCATGCGGTGGAGGTCGTCTCACCCGAGGAAGCGATCGTCCGGACGTGGGAGCGCGGCAGCGGTCCGACGCTGGCGTGCGGGACGGGGGCGTGCGCCGTCTGCGTGGCGGGCGCGCTCACCGGCCGCACGGGCCGGCACCTCCTTGCCCACGTGCCGGGCGGGGACCTGGAAATCGACTGGCCCGCCGACGACGCCGAGGTCCGCCTGACGGGGCCCATCGAAGAGGTGTTTACGGGCGAGTGGCTGGCGGCGCCCGGATCAGCGGAACAGGAGACGTGATCGACGCATGACGCATCGAGGTCGCCAACCGGCTGAGCGCGGTGGGGCTCCGCACCCACCGCGCGGGAAGAGAACGAGCCTTCGGTCCGCGGCGGGTATCCCTCGGCAGCGCTCGGGACGGGCTCCGACCCGCCGCGCTCCCCGCAGCGCGCGTCTGCTGCTGGCGACAGCGGTGGTCGTGCTTGCCCTCGTCGGCGCTGCCCACGCCGAAATCCCAGACTTCACCCCGGAGCAGATGGGCGGCACGTTCCGGGGCACGCTCTCCTCCGAGCCGCAGAACCTCAACCCCATCACCGGCAAGGACCTGTACGAGCGATACGTCAACGCCCACGTCTTTCAGCGGCTGTGCCAATACAACATTGCCACGGGCGAGTTGGAGGGCGCCCTGGCCAAGCGCTGGGACATCTCCGACGACGGCCTGACGGTCACGTTTCACCTTCATCCGGAGGCGCGATTCTCCGACGGGCATCCCGTGACGGCGGAGGACGTCGTCTTCAGTTACAACCTGGTGATGAATCCGGAGATCGACGCCCGGAGCATGGCGTCGTACCTGTCGAAGTGCGAGCGGTGCGAGGCCCTGGACGACCACACCGTCCGGTTCGTCTGGAAGGAGAAGTACTTCAAGGTGGCCGAGTCCGCCGGCAACATCTTCTCCATCCTGCCGAAACACATCTACGCGCCCCACGTGGAGGTCGACCCGGAGAAGGCCGAGGCCCAGGGCATCAAGCACTTCAACGACCTCGTGCAGGGCTTCATCGGCACGGGACCGTACGTCTTCCAGTCGTGGGAAACCGGCCGCCGCGTCACCTTGGTGCGAAACGAGACATTCTGGGGCAAGCCCCGCGCCTACGACCGGATCACGTACGAGATCATCCGCGACGAACGGGCCGCCGTCCAGTCGTTCCTCAGCGGCGACATCGATTACCTGCCCATCGCGCCGGAATGGTACGACAAATACAAGGACCACCCCGGCCGCATGGGGGAGGATCCGTTCTTCGACATCTACCGCTACAGCAGCCCGGCGGGGGGATACTCGTTCATCGGGTGGAATCAAGCCAGGTACGAAACCGTCGAACGGCCCGACGGCACGCTGGACCACGTGGCGCGGCCGCACCCCATCTTCGCCGACCGGCGCGTCCGGCGGGCCATGACGCATCTCATCGACCGCGAGGCCCTGGTCGAGCACCTGTATTACGACATCGGGCAGGTCCGCACGGGGCCGTTCTGGTCCCAGTCGCCGCAGCATCCGCCGGACTGCCGGCCCTGGCCGTACGACCGCGCCGAGGCCCGCCGCCTCCTGGCCGAGGCCGGCTGGAAGGACCGCGACGGCGACGGCTGGCTCGAGAACGCGGACGGCATGCGGTTCGAGTTCGAGTGGACAATCCCCGCCGGGAACCAGCAGGGGGTGGACCTGGCGCGCCTCATCAAGGAGGAGTTCCGCCGGTCCGGCATCGACGTGACGACCCGGTTCGTCGACTGGCCGGTCTTCGTCCGGACGCTCGACACGCGCGACTTCGACGCCGTCATCCTGGCCTGGGGCGGCAGCGGGGCGCTGGAGGCCGACCCGTACCAGATCTGGCACTCCGACGCCATCGCCAACCAGGGGCACAACTTCATCTCGTTCCGTAACGCCCGGGCGGACCGGCTCATCGAAGAGGCCCGCAGCGAGATGGACTTCGAGGTGCGGATGCGCCTCTTCCGCGAGTTCCATCGCCTCCTGCACGACCTCCAGCCGTACACCTTCTTCCGGGAACGCGACAGCCTCCGGATGGTGCGAACGCGGCTGCGGAACGTCAAGGTCTACAAACTCGGGATGGACCCCGAGGAATGGTGGATCCCGAAGGACGAACGCCTCGGCGACGGGGGCGACGGCCCGTGAGAACGTATATCCTCAAGCGGCTGCTTCTCATGGTGCCGACCCTCGTCGGCATCACCCTCCTGACGTATGCCATCGTCCGCCTGGCGCCCGGCGACCCGGTGGGGGCGATGATCCGCGCCCAGGCCGGCAACGTCAACCCGCGGGTCTTCGAGCAGGAGGCCGACCGCATCCGCGAACGCCTCGGCCTCAAGGACCATAACCTGTGGGGCGACAGCGTGCCGGACCAGATCGCCCGCCTCGCCGACGGCAAGACCGACGCCGTCGACGAACTCGTCCGCATCACGGGCGCCCGCCCCGGCCGGATGCCCGGCATCTGGGAGCGCTGGTGGACCGGCCGCCGTCCCGAGACCCTCCTGGGTCGCCTGGACGAGACGCACGCCATCCGCACCCAAGCGGCGGCGCAGTTGGCGGCCCTGACCGGCGAGGACCTCGGCCTCGACGCCGAGGTGTGGGCCGCGTGGTGGGAGACCGGCGAGGACGCGTTCGAGGAGTCCGTCGCCGAGAAGATCGAAGAAGCGATCGACCGTCTCGAACGGGCCAGGCACATCCTGACCGCGCCGCGGAACAAGGACGCGGACCCCGAGAAGATGAAGGCGGCCACGGAAGCGGCCGAGAAGGACCTGGACAAGGCGCACGAAACGCTCCGCCGGTTGACGGAGGCGGACCTCCCGGCCGACGCGGGACGCTGGCGCGCCTGGTGGCGAACGAACCGGCCGTCCCGCCTCATCGAACGGATGGCGGAGGCAGAGGCGACCGCCCGCAAAACCGCCGACGGCCTCGCCCGCTGGGCCGACGAGGACCTCGGCATCGACCCTGCCCCGTGGCACACGTGGTGGGAGACGTATCGGCCGACGTTCCAGGAGGCACACGAAGAGCCGTTCAAGGCCGCCCTCGAGCGACTCCGCACGGCGCACGAGCGGTACGTCGACCTCGAGAAACAGCGGCTCCAGCAACAGCAGGAGGCGCGGCGGCAGGAGCGAGAGGAACAGGAAGAGACGAAGCCGGAAGCCGGCGCCGAGGCCCTCGAGGCCGAACTTCGCCGGGCCCGCCAGAAACGGGCCGACGCCGCCGAGGCCCTCGTCGAGGTCACCGGGACGGACCTCGGCCGCAGCCCACAGGGATGGCAACTCTGGTGGGAGGCCAACCGGTACCGCATCCGCGACGAGTTCGTCGACCGCGGCGAGCGGATCGTGAGCGCCTTCATCGGTTACGGCCAGTGGGTGTGGCACATGGCCCGGGGCGACTTCGGCGAGAGCATGCAGAAACGCACCGCCGCGGGCAGCAAGGACCCGCTGGACCTCTACGTCGAACGGGCCGACGTGACGCTCGTCCTGAACGTCATCGCCCAGACCTTCATCTTCCTCATCGCCATTCCCGTGGGGCTGATGGGCGCGCGGTACAGCGGACGGCTGTTCGACCGGGGCTCGACGGTCGTCCTGCTCGGCCTGTGGAGCGTCCCCCAGGTGCTGGCCGGCACGCTGCTGCTGAGCCTCCTGGCCCGCGGCGGCATCGGCTGGGAGTGGTTTCCGGTCCGCGGCCTGCATTCGGACGGCAGCGAACTCATGGGCTGGTTCGAGTGGTTCATCGACACCCTCTGGCACGCCACGCTGCCCGTCGCCTGCCTGGTGTACGGGGGCCTGGCGTACCTGGCGAAACTGGGGCGGGCCAGCCTATTGGAGAACCTGCGGGCCGATTACGTCCGCACCGCCCGCGCCAAAGGCCTGCCCGAGCGGCGGGTCGTCTATCACCACGCCCTCCGAAACAGCCTCCTCCCGATGATCACCACCATGGTCATGATGCTGCCGGTGCTGCTCGGCGGCAGCGTGGTCGTGGAGCGTATCTTTACGCTGCCCGGCATGGGCGACCTGCTTGTCGACGCCGCCACCCAGCGCGACCTGGCGGTCATCATGTTCGGCACGGTCGTCTACGGGACGCTGACGCTGCTGTCGCTCCTCCTGGCCGACGTGCTGTACGCGTGGGCGGACCCGAGGATCCGGTATGACTGACGGTCGCACAACCCGCGATGCCGGCCCCCTCGTCCCCGGTGGCGAGCCCGCCGGAACGCCGCGCACCTACGGCTCCATCGTGTGGGGCCAGTTGAAGAAGCGGCCGTCGGCGATGGTGAGCCTCGCCTTTATCGTCCTGATGGCGCTGGTGGCCGTGCTCGCCCCGTTCATCGGCGGCGAAGTGCCCCTCCGATGGGTGGAGGACGGCGAGGCCTCCTGGCCCCTCTTCCGTTACCTGACCAACGCCGAGTACGTGGCGATGGCCGCGTTTCTCCTGGGCGCGCTGCTGCCGGTCACCATCCGGCTGGTGCGGCCGGGGGCGGAACGCGTCGGCGCCGGCCCCGTCATGCGGGCCCTGGGCATCCACGCCGGCGTCCTCGTCGTCATCGCCGGCCTCCTGTTCGGCCTGCGGGAGCCGGAGAGGCGGTACGGCTTCTACCTGGAACGGGCCGACGAGGCCGAGTCGGCCTGGTTCCCGCCCATCGCCTATCCGAAAGACCCGGGCTTCAGCGAACTGGAGAACAAGGAACAGCCCCCGTCCTGGCTGGGCTGGCTGTTTCCCGACTCGTATCCCGACCCGTCGTGGGACCATCCGCTCGGCACCGGCCGCATCGGCGACGACGTCGTCATCCGCATGCTGTACGGGGCGCGGACGGCCCTGACGATCGGCTTCGTGGCCGTGGGCATCAGCCTGGCCATCGGCGTCCTGCTCGGGGCGGTGAGCGGCAACTTCGGCGGCGGGGTAGACCTGACCCTGATGCGCGTGGCCGAGGTCTTCATGAGTATTCCGCGCCTCATCCTCATCGTCATCATGGTCACGGTGATACCGCAGCAATGGATGCCGCCCATCTGGACGGTTGTCCTCGTGCTCGGCCTGACGGGATGGACGGGCACCTACCGCCTCATGCGGGCCGAACTGCTGCGCATCCGCGGCGAGGACTATATGACGGCGGCCCGGGCGCTCGGCGTTCGGACCTGGCGCCTGCTGGTCCGCCACGCCATTCCGAACGGCCTGGCCCCCATCCTGGTCGGGGCGACGTTCGGCATCGCCGGGGCCGTGTTCCTCGAGGTGACCCTGGCGTTCCTCGGCCTCGTCCAGACGCCCTCATGGGGCATGATGCTGAACGACGGCCGGCAGCACCTGGAATACTGGTGGATCTGGGTGACCTCGGGCAGCGCTATCTTTCTGACGGTTTTTGCGTACAATCTGTTGGGCGAGGGCATCCGCGACGCCATCGACCCGCGCCTGAGGATTTAGGAGAACTGGAAGTCGGTCTGCGGCTTCCGCAGCAATGGGAGTGCATGTTTGTTATTCTGAGGAGCGGCAAAGCCGCGACGACGAATCTCGCCTCGATGCCTTTCGCACGGCGAGATTCTTCGGCTCCGCATGCGGAGCCTCAGAATGACATCCTGCTGGCGTTTACTCGGTCGGAGTGACAGGGAAGACCTCTGGAGTACAGCGTGACCCAAACGACCACCGAGCACCTGCTGGCCGTCGACGGCCTCACGACCCGCTTCTTCACCGAAGAGGGCGTCTCCTACGCCGTCGAAGACGTCTCGTTCGCCATCCCGCGCGGCGAAACGGTGGCCTTGGTGGGCGAGTCCGGGTGCGGCAAGACGGTGACCGCCCTGTCGGCCCTCCGCCTCGTGCCGGACCCGCCCGGCCGCATCGTCGCCGGCCGCGTCACCCTGGACGCCACGGACCTGCTGGCCCTGCCGGACGACGCCATGCGCCAGGTGCGCGGCAACCGCATCTCGATGATCTTCCAGGAACCGATGACCAGCCTGAACCCGGTTTTCACGGTGGGCCACCAGATCCTGGAGGCCCTCCTGCTTCACACGGACGTCGACCGGGGCGAGGGCCGGCGCCGCACCGTCGAGATGCTCCGCAAGGTCGGCATCCCGGACCCCGAGCGGCGGCTGGACGAATACCCGCACCAGATGTCGGGCGGGATGCGGCAGCGGGTGATGATCGCGATGGCCCTCGTGTGCGGCCCGGAACTCCTCATCGCCGACGAACCCACGACGGCCCTCGACGTGACGATCCAGGCCCAGATCCTCGACCTGCTGCGCGACCTCCAGGCCGACTTCGGCATGAGCGTCCTCCTCATCACGCACGACCTGGGCGTCGTGGCCGAAATGGCCCGGCACGTGGCCGTCATGTACTTGGGGCGCATCGTCGAGGAGGCCGACATCCGCGACCTGTTCGACCGGCCGCTCCATCCCTACACGGTGGGGCTGTTCCGGAGCCGGCCGACGCTCCAGCACCGGCGGACCCTGGCAACCATCCCCGGTCTCGTGCCGAGCCCGATGGCGGTGCCGTCCGGGTGCCCCTTCCATCCGCGGTGCCCGCTCTCCGACGGCGACCGGTGCGTGGGCGAGCGGCCGCCGCTCGAAACGAAGGAAGGGGCCCACCCGGCCGCCTGTTGGTACGCCGACCGCGTGGCCGAGGCCCGTGACCGTGGACAGGGGTTGTACGAGACATGATCGACCAGCGCCCCAGCGAGACCGCCGCCCGCCCCATGCTCCAGGTCCGCGACCTGAAGACGCACTTTCCCGTCCGGCGGGGGCTGTTCGGCCGGACCGTCGGCTACGTCCGCGCCGTCGACGGCGTCTCGTTCACCCTCGAGACGAGCAAAACGCTCGGCCTGGTGGGCGAGTCGGGCTGCGGCAAGACGACGACGGGCCGGACGATCCTGCGCCTCATTCCCGCCACGGCCGGCGAGGTCCGCTTCGAGGGCCGCGACGTCTTCGCCCTGGCGCCCGGCGAGATGCGCCGCCTCCGCGAAGATATGCAGATCATCTTCCAGGACCCGTACGGCAGCCTGAATCCGCGGATGACCGTGGGCGGCATCGTGGGCGAACCCTTGCGCGTGCACAACCGCGTGCGCGGCAGGGAACTCGCCGACCGCGTGGCCGAACTCCTCCGACGCGTCGGCCTCAGCCCCGACGCCCGGAACCGGTACCCCCACGAGTTCTCGGGCGGGCAGCGGCAGCGGATCGGCGTGGCCCGGGCCCTGGCGCTGGAGCCGAAGTTCATCATCTGCGACGAGCCCGTCAGCGCCCTGGACGTTTCCATCCAGGCACAGATCCTGAACCTCCTCGAACGTCTCCAGGAGGAACTGGGCCTGGCGTACCTCTTCATTGCGCACGACCTGGCGGTCGTCAGCCACATCTCCGACGACGTGGCCGTCATGTACCTGGGCCGCCTCGTCGAGAAGGCGCCCAGCGAGATGCTCTACGAGAACCCGCTGCACCCGTACACGAAGTGCCTGATGTCGGCGATACCGCGGTCGCACCCGGACCGGCCTCGCGAGCGCATCGCGCCCCAGGGCGAGGTGCCGAGCGTCACGAACCCGCCGTCCGGGTGCCCGTTCCACCCGCGGTGCCCGTGGGCCACGGAGCGGTGCCCGGCCGAGGTGCCGGCGCTGCGGCCGACGCCCGACGCCCCCGACCACCTGGTCGCGTGTTACCTCTATGAGTAAGGAGAGCCCATGAAACCGGTCATCCTGTGGACGGCCGTGCTGGCCGCCGCCGCGGCGTCCGCGGTGCCGGCGCAGGGAGCGGACGCGCCCGCGCCGGCGGACGCCCCCGAGGCGCCCGCGGCCCTGGGGCATCTGCCCGACACGGCCGTCGGCTTCGTCCACGTGCCGGACGTAGCCGCCTTCGAACGGGGCATGCGCCGCTTCGCCGAGCGGACGGGCTGGGACCTCGGCGCGGGCGAGCACCCGCTGGTGGATCTGATCGGCCGCCGGACGGGCATCCGCGACGGCCTTGCCACCGAGGGCGGCCTCTGCCTCGGGTTCGTCAACCCCAAGCGGTACCGGCAGCGGTACACCATCTACGTGCTGCCCGTCGCGGACTGGGACGTGCTGCTCGAATCGACGCAGGGCGAGATGATGTCCCCCGGGCTGTACGCCCTGACGGGCACCGCCGGGCCACGGTTCGTCAGGCGGCGCGGCGGCTACGCCGTCGTCACGAGTTCCATCCGGACGATGGACGCCCTGGTGGAGCACGGCAGCCTGGCCGACGCGCTGCGCCCGGATACGCTGGCCCGGGCGGCCGGCGACGGGCCGCTCGCTTACGCCAACATCCACCGGCTGAAGGCGATCTATGAACCGGAGATCGCCTCGTGGTTCCGCTCTTCGAGCGGCAAGGTGTACGACCAGCCGCACGCCTTGCCGTATGCCGACATGCTTGTGACGTACATGTTGGGCATTGCGTCGTTGATCGACCAGGTCGAGACGATCGAGATCCTGCCGCGCTTCGAGCCGGAGGGCCTCGCGGCCGACGTGGCCGTCCGCTTCGCCGAGGGCGGGCCGGTGGCGGAGTTCATCGCGGCCCAGGAAGCCGGACGGGCGGACGTGCCGATCGTCACGGACCACCCGGTTTCGTCGGCGGTCACGGTCCGCGTGGATGCCGAGACGCGGACCGACCTGGCGATCCGCGCCACGCGGTTCTTCGTCGAGATGGCGCCGCGGCCGGACCCGCTGCCGGAATCCACCAAGGAAACCGTCGCCGAGGCGGTGCGGGTCTTCGCCGAGTCGCTCGGCGGGACGATGACGTTTCTGGCGGCACCGGCCGAGCCCGGCCTCGGGATCGAGGCGAACGTGTCCGTCTATGACCTGCGCGACCCCGAGCAGTTCGAGAAGGGCATTACGCTCATGGTCGACGCGTGGGAGCGCCTGGCCGACCAGTTGCGCCTCTACCTCAAGTTCCGGGCCGACCCGGAACCCGAGCAGATCGAGGGGGCGGCGGTGACCGTGTACCGGCCGCGGCTGCGGTTCGGGATACCGGCGCGGCACATCCGTTTCCGGAAACGCCTGCGCCGTCTGTACGGGCCGGAAGGGCTCGTGTACCGGGTGGCGGTCGTCGGCGACAAGGCGGTCGTTTCGACGGGCAGCGACCTGACGCTCCTGCGGAAGGTGATCGAGCGGTTGAAGGCCGGGGAGGCGCCGGACCCCTCGCCCCCGCTCGAGCGCCTCGAAACGCATCTTCCGCGGGACCAGCATATCTACATCATGACCAGCCTGCCGGTGTACCTCAGCCGGTCGCTGGCGCGCGGCGGGACGCCCCAGGACCGCATCGGCACCGCCGACGCCGGCCACGAGCGCGTGGGCGTGGGCGTCCGGTTCCGCGGGGCGACGGCTGCCCTGAGCACCTGGTGGCCGCACGAACAGATCCGCCTGGCCCGGGACATGGTGGCGCGCCTGGCGCCGGAAGTGGAAGAAGTGCCGGAATCGCTCTTCCCGCCGGAAGGGGAGGGGCCGCCCGCGCCGGAAGGTCCGCCCGCGCCGCAGGAGCCGACCCCCGGCGAGGCCGCGCCGCAGCCCCGGGACGAACCCGCGCCGCTGCCGGATGCCCCGTAACGGTCTCCGCAGAACTCCCCGGCGGCGGACAGGGCCAGTCAAGCGGGCACCTCGTTCGCGCGGCGGGTGCGGAGTGGCGCCGCGCGGCAAGGTGCGTAACGGGAATAGCGCGGTATCTTCACCCTCACTTCAGCAGCGTCCCGCCCACCATGAGGGCGTTAAACAGGGCGTGGGCCAGGATTGGCGCCACGAGGCTCCGCGTCCGGTAGGCCACATAGGCCAGCGCCATCCCCAGGAAGAAGAGCGGGACGACGGCCTGCGGTTCGGCCGGCGCATGGACCAGCGCGAACAGCATGCTCGAGACGACCAGGGCCCCAATCGCCCCCATGCCGCGCAGCAGGGCCGCGAGCAGCACGCCCCGATACAGAAACTCCTCCACCAGCGGTGCCAGGACGACCGCCTGGATGGTCAGGGCGACCAGGGTCCACGGCCGGCGCGTCTGCTGGACCGTCTCCAGGAGCGGGTGCATCTGGACCGGTCCCTCCACCAGCCGCAGCGCCCCGATGCTGACGATCAGCGCCGCCACGCACACCGGCAGGATCGCCGCAAAGGCGACCGTTCCCAGCCGAAGCCCCGCCCACAGGTGGCCCCCGCGCACGCCGACCGTCCGGTGCGCCCCCGGCCCGAACGCCCGAAGCAGCGGCAGCCCGACCGCCAGCGGCGCCACCTGCGCGAGCATGAAGATCGGCGGCACCGCGTTTGCTGGTGCGGCGTCGGCGGAGGCGTCGGGCACCGTCACGCCCGTCAAGATCATGGCCGTCAGCAGCGTGGTCAATTGGAGCCCGAGGAACAACGCCACGCCCGCCCACACCGAGAACGGCACGGCGGGCCAGGCGCGGTCCAGCGGCAGGGGGAGGGGCAGGTCCGTCACCCACCACCGGCCGACCCGCCAGAACACGATGGCGCAGACCGGCAGGCAGACGACCACGGCCGCCAGCAACCACCAGATGGACGCGAGCGAGCCGACCGTCTCGGGGGGAACCTGACTCATGGGGTGTCCTCGAGGCCTCAGAGAAGCGCGCGACACATAGCGCGGCGGCCCTCCCGGGCCACCGCGCCGCAACGCATGAAGCGCGGGGTGTCTCCGCACCCGCCGCGCGGGAGCCGGTTCCTTGTGTGTGGCCCGGCCGGTCTTGCCCGGCCGGGAGAGCACGGATTGGCCAGTGCACGCGGCATTCCGGGAACACTGCCTGACAAGCAGCCGGTGGCCCCCGCGCGGCGACTTGCCTTCACCGCACCGCCACGTGGACCTTTCGCCGGCGCGGACCGTCGCCCTCGCAGAAGTACACCGCCTGCCACGTGCCCAGCACCGGCCGCCCCCGCGACACGATCAGCACCAGCGACGGGCCGAACAGCGACGACTTGATGTGGGCGTCGGCGTTGCCCTCCGCGTGGGCGTACCCCTCGCTGGCCGGAACGAGTTTGTTCAGGTGGCTGCGGATGTCGCGGGCCACGTCCGGGTCGGCGTTCTCGTTGATGGTTACGCCGGCGGTCGTGTGCGGCACAAAGACGACCGCCAGACCGTCGTCGACGCCCTCGTCGCTGATGGCCTGGGTCACCTGGCTGGTGATATCGACCATCTCGACGCGCGCCGAGGTCTTGACGTTCAGCGTCTGCACGTGATCCCTCCTTCCGCGGATTCGTAAACGCGGGGTGCATTCTAAGCGCGCCCGCGCGGCCCCGGCAAGCAAAAGGTTGACACGGCGGGTTTCGCAACGAAACTTAAGGTTATCGACGCCATGCGCGGCGCGCCGAAGAGGTCCGTGTTCGCCACCCCGCCTGCGGAGCGCGTATCATCGCCGAACCGCGCAACCGGAGAGATACCCCCATGCCCACCATCCTCGACGAGATCCTGGCCGCCAAACGCGACGAAGTGGTCGCCCTGCGCCCCCGGCAGGAGGAATACGAGACGGCCTGCCGCGACGCCCCGCCCGTCCGCCGCTTGGCCGAGGCCCTCCGCCGCACGCCGCGTGAGGCCGGCGACGATTCCGATTCCCGATTTCCGTTTTGCGATGCCGGCCCCATCCGCATCCTGGCCGAGGTCAAGCACCGGTCGCCCTCGGCGGGCGTCATCTGCGACCCGTTCGAGCCGTCGCGCATCGCCCGGGCCTACGAAGCCGGCGGCGCCGACGCCGTCAGTTGCCTGACGGACGGGCCGTTCTTCGGCGGGTCCATCGCCCACCTGCGGGAGGTCCGGGCGGCCGTCGATTTGCCCATCCTCCGCAAGGAGTTTATCATCGACGAGGTCCAAGTCTTCGAGGCCCGCGCCGCCGGCGCCGACGCCGTCCTCCTCATCGCCGAGGCCCTCCAGCCGCAAGAGATGGCGGACCTCGCGGCCACGGCGCGCGGCCTGGGCATGGACGTCCTGGCCGAGGCACACGACGAGGCGGCGCTGGAGATGGCGCTTCGGTGCGGGGCCCCCCTCGTCGGCATCAACAACCGCGACCTCGCCACGTTCGCGGTGGACCTTCAGGCGACCGAGCGCCTCGCCCCCCGGGTCCGGGAGGCCGGCCGCGTCCTGGTGGCCGAGAGCGGCATCCGGACGGGCGCGGACGTCTCACGCCTGCTGGCCTGCGGCTGCGACGCAGTCCTCGTCGGCGAAGGCCTCTTGCGCTCCGGCGACGTGGCGGGGACACTGGCGGAGTTCAAGGGGGCCACGTAACCGTGGCCGCAATGTAGGCCGCGGCATTCCAACGGTAAACGTGCGAGGCGTAGGCCGCGGCGTGCCGCGGCA
>CAZNYC010000024.1:34819-38842 GCA_964577175.1 uncultured Anaerolineales bacterium | reverse complement strand
CGCGCCCAGGCCGAGGCCGAGGAGCGCCAGCGTCGCCGGTTCGGGAATCATCGTGCCGACCATGTTCCCGAGGACGGTCTTGTAGTCGTCCGTGATGAAGTCGTCAAACTGGGCCTGCCGGTCGAAAGGATCACCCAGGTCCATGTCGTAACCCCAGTCGGCGAAGAAGGCGCGGCGCTCGCCGGTCGTGCCGTACTTGTCGGTGGTGCTGTTCAACGTGTCGAGGTTGGTTCCGGCGGCGATGTCCATGAGCATCGGCCTTCCGTCGAACGTGCCGATGAGCGTGCCGGCATGGTCGTCCCCCGCGTTCGGGAGGTAGACGCCCTTCGGGGCCTTGTCGTCGCCGGCCGGGACGGTCGACCAGTCGAAGAGGGTGGTCGGGTCGGAGACGCCGGCCACGAACGCGTGACCGGTCTCGTCGATGTCCATGTCGGTCTCGGCCTTGGCGGCGTCGCCGCTGCCGCCGGTGGTCCAGCCCCATTTCTTTTGGGCGGTTTCGCCTCGCGTCAGGTACCCGCTCATCAGGAGAAGCGGCGTTGTCAGTTCGTTCCATCCCTTACGGTCGTCGTCGTAACCCCCGCTGCCGGTTCTGCGGCTGACGACCACCAGGTCGGCGTTCTGGAGGTTCGCGAGTTTGGCCTCGTTCCCGGCAGCCCACGGACTGGTGCCGCCCTCGCGCATCTGCTCGTTCATGCCGCTGGTATCCACCGTGTGGCCGAGGTCCTGGAGAAACGCCACCAGGTTGTCGTCATGGTGATCCGTGCCGGAGCCGCCCGGCACCTCGCTGTCGCTGACCAGCAGAATCGTCCCGGCCTGGGCGGTGCCCACCATCAGGCCGGCCACCAGAAGTGCGTACAGTAAATGTTTCATCGTGCTACCCCTTGCCATGCGGCACCGTCGGCGGCGCCTTGCCCATGCGATATGTCCGTTTCCTTTGGCCGACCGGCGGGAGACGACGTGTCCCCTGCTCCCCCGGTCCTAGGCCCCGCGCCGGCTGCCGCGCCGTGCGACGCGGCCAGTTGTGTCGGCAAACCATACTTCATAGAAGTTTAACCCAAAAGGGGCCGCTGTCAAATGACTTGGCCGGAAAAACCTGTCCCAGACCGAAGGACCCGGGGCTTTTTTGCCGGGGGGCCGTTAAGATGGGCCGCGGGGGCGAGATGGGGGCTGGCGCGACAGCGCCACGGCAGCGTTTGGCGCGGTGGGGTTCCGCGCCCGCCGCGTGTGTGTGGCCCGGTTGGCTTGTCCAACCGGGTCGATATCCCTTCCCGGCCGGGCAAGCCGGCCGGGCCACACGCCGCACAGCACTGGCGGGCAAGCCGCCCGAGTGTTAGCGCGGTGGGCAGTCTTGCCCACCGCGCGGACGCGTGCTAGCGCGCCGGGTGCCACCGATTGCTTGTCCATCGGTGCCTGGCGATTGCGACGCACGGTTTGACAAGCCAACCGCGGCACGTGCCTGACGGGGCCCGGCGTCACGCGTTCCGGACGCGGACCCACAACAGGGCCATCGACACCGCCCAGGCGTACAGCAGTATCCGCGACACCAGGTCCACCGTCCACCGGGTGTGCCGATAGTGGAACCAGTTGACGAGGAGCAGGACGAACGCGAGGCCGGCCGAGGTTTTCATCCAGGGGCTCGCGCCGTAGGCGATCACGGCGTCGCGGTCGAACGCGAGATAGACCCAGGCGTGCCAGGCGATGCCGGCCAGGGGCGCCACCAGCATGACGGCGGCCAGGGCCTTGAGCAGCGCGGCGTGCGGGCGGCCCGGGCGGTCGGAGGTCTCGGGCAAGGCGTCGGACGGCGGGGGGGTGGGGGAGTCGGTCACGGGGAAGTCTCCTCGGCGTCGGGGGCGGGCGCCTCCGCGTCATCCTCCTCGGTTTCGGCCTCCGCCTCCTCGCGGAGGGCCCGGATCTGGTTGACGATGCGGGTCCAGCGGTTGTTCTGCGTCTTGCGATACGAATACCAGTCCTCGGCGGGCACATGCTCGATCGTGCCGTCCAGAAGCAGTACGCGGACCTCGCGGTCCGTGTGGGCGTCGGGCCGGCCATCGCAGACGATCATGGTATCGGGCGGCCACCAGTCGCTGCCGTCCGGTCGCTTGGCCGAGAGGTTGATCTCCGGGGTCAGGACGTAGGTGGTCTCGCCGACGGGCATCTTGTGGGCGGGGCAGGTCAGCCAGTGGTCGCTCTCGAGGTACTCCTTCTCGACGAGGGTTTCGAGTTCGGGCGGCAGCGCCCCGCCGTGATCCTCGGCATAGGCCCGCAGCGCGGTGTAGATGTGTTTGAGATTCTCCTCGCACGTCGGCCGCATGTAATAGTGCTGAAACAGGCCGACGATGGCGATCACCAGCAGCACCAGGAACAGCCCCGCGCCGGCCAGCATCGAGATGGTGGCGTGGGTCCGGCCGCGGCGTTGTCCCTTGCTCCGTCGGACGCTGTGGTACGCCGGCACGCCCACGATGATGCCCAGCAGGGCGAGCAGCGCCCCGAGCAGGGCGCCCACCGCCCAGGGGGGGGTGACGAACTTCAGCAGCCCGGCCAGGACGAAGACCACCACCGACAGGGCCACGCACGCCATGCTCACCAGGACCATCGTCTCCAGGGGGGGAACGACGTCGACCTCTTCGTCGCCGATCTTGAGCCGGGCCGTTCCGGACCGCCTCGCGCCCGCCGGCCGCGCCGGCGCCGCCGTCTCGCCCTCGGCCGGCACCTTCAGGCCCACGCCGCACGTCGGGCACCGGGCGGGACGGCCGGCGAACGACTCATCCACTTCCATCTGCGAGCCGCACTCCGGACATTTGAACCGGATCATCGCGTCCCTCCGTCCGCCCTCAAACGTGCCGCCCGACGTTGTCATTCTGAGGGCCGCAAGCGGCCCGAAGAATCTGGCCGTGACTGTGGCCGTTTTGCCTTTCGCAAGGCGAGATCCTTCGCTTCGCTCAGGATGACAGCGATCAGTCCTCGTCGCCGTATCGCCATCCTCGCCGGTGACGAGAGGCGACGACGGGTCACTCGTTCGCGAGCACCGACCGGCTGTAGCCTCCCGCGAAATGGATCCCCGCCAGGGCCAGCAGGACCACGCTGACCGAGGGGTAGATGAGAAACCGGCCGTAGTACCGGGCGGTCTCCACCCAATCGCCCGACGTGCCCATCCCCATCGCGTGGGCCGAGAGCAGGTCCTCGAAGTCGAACAGCGAACTCGCCTGCACGTCCTCGAAGACGCTGCCCCACGGCAAGACGGTGGCCAGGAACAGCAGGATCAGGAACAGCGCCCGCGTCAATTGCCGGATGCCCGCCAGCCGGCCCAGCAGGGCGATCTGGAGATACAGGAACACCGTCACCGCCAGCAGGACCGAGGCCAGGATGCCGACCGACCGGGCCGGCCCCAGCACGTTGGCCGTCAGTTCCCGATAGTACCGGGCCCGGGCGGAGCGGCGCCGGGCGGCGTCGCCGTCAGGCTGCTCCGATTCCCCCGCCTCCGGTTCGCCGTTCGGGGGGGCGGCAACGGTGCCCTCGGTCTCGAAGGCGCCGGGGCCGTCGGTTTCCTCCCCGCCGGCCTCGCCCTCGTCGCCTTCCCCGGCCGACGGTGCGGGCGAGGGCTCTTCGGGCTCGACGTTGGGGAAGAGTTCGCCCGGCTGGGCCGCCGCCGACGACGATTCCACCAGGCCCAGCCAGGCGGCGGGCGTGCGGACGGCCTCCTCGGCGGGCGAGGCGGCCGCGGGAGGTTCCTCCGACACGCGGTACAGGTCCACCCATTCGGTCAGCACGAATGCCGCCACGTGCGCCAGGACGCACACCATGGTCACCCAGAAGAACAGGACGGCGAAGAACCGCACGGTCTTGAGGGCGGCCACGAACGGCTGCGCGCTCGGGTTGGGCAGGCGAACCGTCTGGTCGCGTTTCTGTTCTTGAGCCATCGCTCTCTCCTGCAAGGTGAATCGGCACGGCGGCGCCTCAGGCCGCCTCCTCCAGGGCCTCGCGGGCCGCCCGGAGGGTCGTCTCGATGTCGTCCTCCTCGTGGGC
>CAZNYC010000024.1:0-34719 GCA_964577175.1 uncultured Anaerolineales bacterium | reverse complement strand
CCAGGGCCTCGCGGG
Organism: uncultured Anaerolineales bacterium; assembly: GCA_964577175.1. Lineage (GTDB taxonomy): Bacteria > Planctomycetota > Phycisphaerae > FEN-1346 > FEN-1346 > BS750m-G62. Next base: position 34,704 of record CAZNYC010000024.1, on the reverse strand, counting down.
CCGCCCGGAGGGTCGTCTCGATGTCGTCCTCCTCGTGGGCCAGGCTGACGAACCAGGCCTCGAACTGGCTGGGCGGCAAGTACACGCCCCGGCGAAGCATCGCGCCGTGGAACCGGCCGAACCGGTCCGTGTCGCTCCGCTTCGCCGACGCGACATCCGTCACGGGCCCGTCCGCGAAGAAGAGCGACACCATCGATCCGACCCGCTGGACCCGCGCCGCGACGCCGGCGTCGCGGGCGGCCTCGGCCAGGCCGTCGGCCAGGCGTGCCCCGGCCGCCTCCAGTTTCTCGTAGGCACCGGCCTCGGCCAGTATGTCCAGGGTAGCGATTCCGGCGGCCATCGCCAGCGGATTTCCGGAGAGCGTGCCCGCCTGGTACACCGGGCCGACGGGGCTCATGTGCTGCATGAGGTCGCGCCGGCCGCCGTAGGCGCCCACCGGCAGCCCCCCGCCGATGACCTTGCCGAGGGTCACGAGGTCCGGCGCCACGCCGAACCGCTCGGCCGCCCCGCCCCGGGCCACGCGGAACCCGGTCATTACTTCGTCGAACACGAGAAGGAGGTCGAACCGGTCGGCCAAATCGCGGAGACCCGCGAGGAACCCCTCGGCGGGCGGCACGACACCCATGTTCCCCGCCACCGGTTCCACGAGGATGGCCGCCAGCGAATCGGCGTTTGCCTCGCACGCCTCGGCGACGGCGTCCAGATCGTTGAAGGGCACGAGGTGCGTGTGGCGGACCGTCTCGGCCGGCACGCCGGGGCTGGAGGGCGAGCCGAACGTCGTGGCGCCGCTCCCGGCGGCCACCAGCAGGCCGTCGACGTGGCCGTGGTAGCATCCCTCGAACTTGACGACACCCGGCCGCCCCGTGGCCGCGCGGGCCAGCCGAAGGGCGCTCATCGTCGCCTCGGTGCCGGAGTTGACGAAGCGGACCTGCTCGACGTGGGGCATGGCGGCGGTGACGCGTTCGGCGAGGTCGACCTCGCGCTGGGTCGGGGCACCGAACGAGGCGCCGGCCGCCAGGGCCTCGCCCACGGCCTCGACGACCTGCGGATGGGCGTGACCGAGGATGAGCGGCCCCCAACTGCACACGTAATCGATATACGTGTGGCCGTCGATGTCCGTCAGGCGCGGTCCGCGGCCGGAGGCGATGAACGGCGGCCGGCCGCCCACCGCCGCGTACGCCCGGACGGGACTGGACACGCCGCCCGGCATGACGCGCTCGGCGCGCTCCAGGGCGGTGCGGCTCGCGGGCAGGGAGAGTTCGTCGGACGCGGATGGCATGCCGGGCCTTTTCGTTTCGCGGGCGGTCGAAGGTTAACACGACAACGCCAAGCCGGCCATTTGCGCGGTGGGTCTCCGCACCCACCGCGTTCGAAACGGCCTTTTCAGGGCTGCGCGGCGCCTGCGGAGACCCGCCGCGCACAAGTTAGCGTTGTCGTTTTAAGCCGCCATCTTAGGGGCCGCGCGCACGGGTGTCAATGCGCGCATCGGCGCCGGGGCCGTTTATGGACTGCGGCGACCTGTCGCCGCTTTGCCGTTGGCCGTTTCCGGCACGGCCAAAGCGGTGCCAGGGCACCGCAGTCCAAGGCGGCTTGCCCCGCTGGCCCGGCGGTGATAGCATGGCGTCTCCACGCGAACCCCCATGAGGAATCCGCACGATGAAGACCCAGACCCAGGTGCTCGTCGCGTTCCGGCAGCCGCTCCAGATGCAGGCGTTCGACCTCCCGCCCCTCGGCGAGGGCGAGGTCCTCGTCCGCGTGACCTACGCGGGCGTGTGCGGGTCCGACCTGCACATGGCCTCCGGCGAGGACCCGCGGACGCCCCTGCCCATCATCCTCGGCCACGAGGGCGTCGGCGAGGTCGTCGAAGTCAGCGGCCAGAAGCAGAGCGCCGACGGCCGCCCCCTCGAGCCCGGCATGCCCGTCCTCTGGAACCGCGGGGTGGTGTGCGGCAAGTGCTTCTTCTGCGCGCGCGGCGAGCATCACCTGTGCCCGGAGCGGTTCGTCTACGGCATCCACCGGGGCGTGGAGGTGCCCCCGCACGTCAACGGATGCTACAGCCAGTACCTGCCGCTCGACGCCCGGACGGACATCTTCGTGATCGACGACGTGCCGGCCGACCATCACAAGACGCTCGTCACGGCCTCGTGCTCCGGCGCCACCGCCGCCCACGCGTTCGATTATTTCGAGCCGACCGAGGGCGAAACCGTCGTCGTCCAGGGCGTCGGGCCGCTCGGGTGTTTCATGACGGCCCTGGCCCGCGAGTGCGGGGCCGAGACGATCGTGGCCGTCGACCTGGCCGAGGCCCGGCTGGACCTCGCGCGCCGCTTCGGCGCCACACACACGCTGAATCTCAATGAGACGAGCGAGGACGACCGCCGCGAGGCCGTCCGTGACCTCACCGGCGGCCGGGGCGCCGACGCCGTCTACGAGGCCGTCGGCAAGGCCGCCGTCGTCCGCGAGGGGCTCGGCCTCGTGCGGCAGGGCGGGCGGTACGTGACCGCGGGCTTCGGCCAGCCGGGCGGGTCCATGGAATGGGACCCGTTTGCGGACCTCGTCCGGCCGGACCTGAAGTACGTGGGCGTGTGGGTCAGCCACACGCGGCACATGGAGCGGGCGGTGGCCCTGATGAAACGGAACCTCGACGACTTCGCCCGGATGATCACGCACACGATGCCGCTCGCCGACGCGAACGCCGCCCACGACCTGATGCGGAAGGGCGAGGCGATGAAGGTGGCCCTGGCGCCGGAAGCGTAAGGACGTCGGCGAATCGCAATCCGTGCGACGCCGTCCATGTTCGCCGCGGCGATTGCGCCGCCCGTCGCACCCGGCGCCCGGTCGCGATCGCGCGGGTGCCACGGTTTGCTCGGCAAAGCGTGCGCTCCGATCCTGGAACACGGATTGACAAGCAATCCGTGGCACCCCGCGGTCGGTTCGGCGACCTCGGTTACGTTCTCGGCGACGAGCGTATCATCAAAGAGAGCCGCACGTGGATCGAAGGCATCCTCGCCAGCCAACGCGACGACGGCTGGTTCGGCCCGCGCAACAACCTGAAGCGTCGCGGCGGGAAGCCGGATTTCTGGCCCAACATGATCGCCCTGAACTGCCTGCAATCCTACTACGAGGCGACCGGCGACGACCGCGACCTCGATCTCATGGCCGCCTACTTCCGGTTCCAGCAGACCGTGCCCGACGAGGACTTCCTCGTCCCGTACTGGCAGCACGTGCGGGCCGGCGACAACCTGGAGTCCGTCTACTGGCTCTACAACCGGACCGGCGAGGCGTGGCTCCTGGAGGTGGCCGAGAAGATCCATCGCAACACCGCCGACTGGACGGGCGGCGTGGCCAACTGGCACGGCGTGAACATCAGCCAGTGTTTCCGCGAGCCCGCCGTCTTCTGGATGCAGGCCCGCGAAAAGAAGTTCCGCGATGCCGCCTACCACAACCACAAGACGGTCATCGACCTGTACGGCCAGGTGCCGGGCGGCATGTTCGGCGCCGACGAGAACTGCCGCCAGGGCTATGACGATCCCCGCCAGGCCGCCGAGACGTGCTCCATGGTCGAGTTCATGCACTCCTTCGAGATGCTCACGAAGATCACCGGCGACCCCGTGTGGGCGGACCGGTGCGAGGAGGTGGCCTTCAACGACCTGCCGGCCTCCCAGCCGGCCGACCAGCGGGGGCTCCATTACCTGACCGCGCCCAACCAGGTGGTGCTCGATGCGAAGAACCACTCCCCCGGCATCCAGAACGGCGGATGCATGTTCGCCTACGATCCCCACCGCTACCGCTGCTGCCAGCACAACCACGGCCACGGATGGCCGTACTTCGCCGAGGAACTCTGGCTCGCCACGAGCGACGGCGGGCGGTGCGCCTCCCTCTACGCCGCCAGCGACGTGACGGCCAAGGTCGCAGGCGGCACCGACGTCACGATCGCCGAAGACACGCACTACCCGTTCGAGGAGGCGATTCGTTTCCGCGTCCGGGCGCCGAAGGCCGTGCGGTTCCCCCTGTACCTGCGCGTGCCCGCGTGGTGCGATGGGGCACACGTCCAGGTGAACGGGGAGGCGATGGACGCCGAGGCCCGGCCGCTCTCCTACCTCGTCATCGAGCGCGAGTGGGCCGACGGCGACGTCGTCACCCTACGGCTTCCGATGGGGGTGGAGGTGCGGCTGCAGGAGGGCGTCTCCGGCGGCATCCTGGAGTTGCGCTTCGGCCCGAAGGAGAAATGAGTGTGCCACGGCCGGTCTTGTCCGGCCGTGCGCCCCGCCATTTGGGCGGTGGGTCTCCGCACCCGCCGCGCCCGAGTTAGCGTTGCCGTGTTAGAATGGTCGCGCTTGCGCGGGGCGTGCCTTCGGAGAGTTCAACATGCGACTTCCCGTGCTCGCCGTCCTCCTCACCCCGGCGATGCTCGTCCCCGCCGCCCCTGCCGCCGGGCCGCAACCCGCCGGAAAGCACTTCCGGAAACCGCCCCGCCTTGGCCAAAAGGCGCAATGCTACCCGTCCGGTTCAGCCGATGATATAATGGGGTGCGGTTCGGGGCCACGGGAAAGCAGCCGATGCATATCGATGCATATGAATTCGGCAAGATCGTGGTCGACGGGACGGCCTATTCCAACGACCTCATCCTCCTGCCGCACGATATCGTTTCCGACTGGTGGCGGCGGCACGGCCACAGCCTCATGGAAGACGATTTGGACGAGGTCTTCTCGGCCGGCCCGGATACGGTCGTCATCGGCACGGGGGCGTTCGGCCGGATGAGCGTCCCGCCGGCCACCTGGGAGGCGATCGAGCGGGCCGGCATCGAGTCGGTCGTCGAGAAGACCGGCCGGGCCGTCCAGACCTTCAACCGCTTCGTCGACGAGGGGCGGCACGTGGCCGGCGCGTTTCACCTGACGTGCTGAGCCCCCCGGCGTGAATACGTGCGACTGCGTCCCCATCTCACTTCCCGGTCGCGACGCCGCCGCGGGACTTTTGACTTTCCGCGCCCGGCGGGTTACGTTAGTGTCTTGAAGAACGGAAGGAGCCCCTATGCAACGGCTCATCCTGACGGTCATCGCGGCCGTCGCCGCCCTCGTCCCGGTCGGCGTCGGTGCGGCGTCGGCCCCCGGCCCGGCCGCGCCGCCCGCCATGTTCGGGGCGAACGCGAGCCGGACCGGCCACTACGTTTCGCCGGCGGTCCCCGCGCCGGTTCAGGTGCTGTGGCGGTTCCGGACGGACGACCGGGTGGAATCCTCGCCCGCGGTGGCGGGGGGTATCGTGTACGTCGGCTCGAACGACGACCACCTGTACGCCATCGACGCGCAGACAGGTGTCGAGCGGTGGCGGTTCCGGACCGACAAGGACGTCTCCTCCTCGCCCGCCGTCGTGGGCGGCATCGTGTACGTCGGGTGCGACGACGAGCACCTGTACGCCGTCGACGCGGCGCGCGGCGTGAAGCGATGGCGGTTCAAAGCAGACGGCGACATCAACACCCCGCCCGCGGTGGCCGGCGGGCTCGTCTTCTTCGGCAGCGATGACGATTCCCTCTACGCCGTCGACGCCGCCACCGGCGTGGCGCGGTGGCGCGTGCGGATGGAGGGCGAAATCAAAGCCGGCCCCGCCGTCGCCGGCAACCTCGTTTACGTGGGCGATGCGGAAGGCCACTTCCGCGCCCTCGACGCCGCCAGCGGCGCCCAGCGATGGGGCTTCGAGGCGGACGGCGACATCGAGTCGACCCCCTGCGTCGCCGACGGCATCGTCTACGTGGGCGACAACGAGGGGAACCTCTACGCCCGCGACGCCGCCACCGGCGCCGCCCAGGGCCGTTTCGAGGCCGACGACGACATCCGTTCCTCGCCCGCCTATGCCGCGGGGCTGCTGTACGTCGGCTCGAACGACGACCACCTGTACGCCATCGACGTGCAGGCGGGGACCATTGCGTGGAAGTTCCGCACGGACGACGACATCCGGTCCTCGCCCGCGGTGGCCGGCGGCATGGTGTTCGCCGGCAGCGAGGACGACCACCTGTACGCCGTCGACGCCCGCAGCGGCGTAGAGCAGTGGCGCATGAAGACCGGCAAGGACATCCATTCCTCGCCCGCCGTCGCCGGCGGTGTGGTGTACGTCGGCAGCCAGGACGGGTACGTCTACGCCGTGGGAGGCGGCGCGGCGACCGGGCAGACGCCCTCCCCGCCGCCGTCGGACGAGGATGATGACGGCGACGACGATGACTGAGCCGAGCCGCGTGTGTCTCGTGATGTCATGCTGAGCGAAACGAAGCCTCTCGCTGTGCGAACGAAAGGACCGCCACGACCACGGCGAGATTCTTCGGCCCGTCGGGCCTCAGAATGACATCGCTTCCTGCCGCGACCCTCCGGTCGCGGCACAAGAAGGAGGTTCCCATGCCCACCCTTTCCCGCCGCCGTTTCCTGACCCTCGCCGCCCGCGGTGCCGCTGCCTCGGCCGTCGGGCCCTTCCTGCTCGGCCGCGGCGCCGCCCGCGCCGCCGCCGAGGGCCGCCTCAACGTCCTCTTCATCGCCGTGGACGACCTGAAGCCGATGCTCGGCTGCTTCGGCCGCGAGGACATCCGGTCGCCGCACATCGACGGCCTGGCGGCCCGCGGCACGGTGCTGGAGCGGACGTACTGCCAACAGGCCGTCTGCGGCCCGTCGCGGGCCAGTGTCATGAGCGGGTGCCGGCCCGACACGACTCGCGTCTGGGACTGGACGCCGCTGCGGAAGGCCGTCCCGGACATCCTCACCCTGTGCCAGCACTTCAAGCAAAACGGCTACACGACGATTTCGCTGGGCAAGATTTATCATCACTACATGAAAGACGATCCGCTCGGATGGAGCGAGCCGGCCGAGCGGCCGTCCGGCGAGTGGAAAGGCCGCGGGTACCTCACGCCCGAGGCCCAGGAAATCGCCGTCCGGACCGACGGCGGCCGCGGTCCCGCCTGGGAATCCGCCGACGTGCCCGATGAGGCGTACCCGGACGGCGTCGTCGCGACGGAGGCCGTGGCGGCCCTGCGGCGTTTGAAGGACAGGCCGTTCTTCCTGGCCGTCGGTTTCTACAAGCCGCACCTGCCGTTCAACGCGCCGAAGAAGTACTGGGACCTGTATCCACCCGAGACGATCGACCTGGCGGACAACCCGTTCAAGCCGAAGGGCGCCCCGGACCTGGCCATGACCAACTGGGGGGAACTTCGCAACTACCCCGGCATGCCGAAGCGAGGCGACCTGACCGAGGAGCAGGCCCGGACCCTCATCCGCGGGTACAAGGCGTGCGTCTCGTACGCCGACGCCCAGGTCGGCCGGGTGCTGGCCGAACTCGACCGTCTGGACCTGGCCGACCGGACGGTCGTGGTCTTCTGGGGCGACCACGGCTGGCACCTGGGCGACCACGGCCAGTGGTGCAAGCACACGAACTTCGAGTCGGCGACCCACGCCCCGCTCATCCTGGCCTCGCCGCGCCTCGCGGGCGGCAAACGCACCCGCCGCCTCACCGAGTTCGTCGACATCTATCCGTCCACGTGCGACCTGGCCGGCCTGCCGGTCCCGGAACACTGCGAGGGCATGAGCCTTGTGCCCCTCATGCGCAACCCGGACCGCCCGTGGAAGTCGGCCGCGTTCAGCCAGTACCCCCGCGGCCGGATCATGGGCTACTCCATGCGGACCGACCGGTACCGCTACACCGAGTGGCAGCACAGGAAGACGGGCGAGGTGGGTGCCACCGAACTCTACGACCACGAGGCGGACCCGCAGGAGAACGTCAACCTCGCCGCAGACGACCGGCACAAGGATCTCCTCGCCCGCCTCTCGAAACAGTTGAAGGCGGGCTGGCAAGCCGCCCGGCCCGAATAACGCCTCTTGAGTTTCCAGGGTAGCGCGGCGGGGCTCCGCATCCGCCGCGCATTGCGCTTGGGCGGGGTGCCCCCGGAGGGCCACCGCGCGGGATGAAACCGCATGGCCGCCCGCCGTGAAACGCAGCCGCCCGCAGGCCGCAGGCGTGCCGCCCCGCTTTTTCCTTGCAACCCGTCCGTGCCGGTCAGCATAATCGGCCGTTGCGGACGGGTCGGTGTGTGCCCCCTGGGCCGGCCCCGAGTCGAGAGGAGGGACCCATGGCGTTACGCAGCGGCACAGCGCGGTCGGCACGCAACTCCCGGACGATGGCAGCGGCGGCCCTGGCCGTCGTCATCGCCATGGCCGCCGGGTGCGAGGACCCTGCCCTCAAGTTCAACCGCACCGGCATGCAGGCCTACCATGCGGGCAACTACACCGAGGCCCGCGCCGCCTTCGAGGAGGCGATCCAGAAGAATCCGGACGTCGGGACGTACTACTTCAACCGCGGCATGTGCGAGCAGGCCCTCGGGAACCTCTCCGAGGCGATCTTCAACTACCAGATGGCCACCCGGCTCGATGCCGGCATCGTCGCCGCCTACAAGAACGCCGCCGACTGTTATCTGGCGCTCGGCAAGCCGGAGCAGGCCCGCGAGGTGCTGGTCCAGGGCACGCAGTCGAACCCGTACACGGCCGAGGCGTTCATCAACCTGGCCCGCTTCTACGACGACCGGGGCGACGAGTTCAACGCCAAACTCGCCCTGGCCAAGGCCGTCGCCGCCGACCCGGAGAACCCCGCCGCCCATCGCGAATACGCCCAGATGCTGCTCCGCACCGGCGAGAAGGACAAGGCGATTACGCATCTGCGTAAGAGCATGCAGTTGCAGCCCGTGCAGCCGGAGGTCTCGGCCCAACTCTCGGAACTCTCGCCGACCGCCTCCGAACTGCCGCCGCCGAAACCCGACAACGAATGAACGCCTCCGCACCGGCCTCTCCCATCCGACACCGCAGCGGCTCGCCTCGGCGAGCCGTTTGCTTTCTGGCCCTCGCCGCGATGGCGACAATCGCGCAGGCGCCACAGGTTGCCTGGCAAACCCTGTTTCTCGTGTGGCCCGGCCGGTCTTGCCCGGCCGGGAGTGGGTGGCCCGGCCGGTCTTGCCCGGCGGGGAAAACACGGATTGGCAAGCCATCCGTGGCACCCGGCGTTGCGATCGCGCAGGTGCCACTGGCTGCTCGTCCAACCGTGCGCGACGAGCGCGCGGCACCGATTGACCAGCCATCGGTGGCCCCCGGCGCGGGTGCCTGGGGCGAGACCGCCCGCCACCTTATCATCGACGAGGCCGTCGACCGCCTGCCGGCGCCGCTCCGCGGCCTGCTGGGAAGCGAGACACACCGCCGGCGCCTCCGCGAGGCCGTCGCCCGAGCCCGCCGCGCACCTGTCCGCCGGAGCCCGGAGGGCGGAGGCGGAAGCGGCGGGTCATCCCCACCCGCCATGGCAGATGCCACGGCCGATGAGGATGACCGGCGGCTCCCCCCGCCGGCGCGAACGGCATCGCAGGAACGGGGGGCTCGAACGGCAGCCGCCGCCGAGGCCCTGGAGGCCCTCTCGGCCGCCCTCAGCGGAGAGGGCGCGGACGCCGTCTTCACCGCCGCTGCCGACCTCGCCCGTGCCGCCGTCGCCCTCCACTGGCCTTGCCACGAGACGGAGAACTCCGACGGCGCCCGGACCGGCAACCACGGCGTCGCCCGGGCGGTGGGCGTGGGGCTCATTGCACGATACGAGGACATCTACACGGAGGCGATTCGCCGGGGCCGCCGGCCCGCCCGATACCTCCGCGAGCCGGCGGACCGCCTCGCGGACTGGGCCGCCGAGGCCCACGAGCGGATCGCACCCATCCTGGAGGCCGACACCGTCGCGCGGAACGAGGCCACCTACAATCCCGCCCAGCACCCGGAAGACCTTGCCGCCCTCGACGCCGCCGCGGCCCGGCCCTACTATGAGGCGCTGAAACGGGAACTCGACCGGCGGGATTCGCCCGAGGCGGCCGCCCTCCGCGACGCCGCCGCCCATCTGGCGGATCTCGTCTACACGGCGTGGGTTCAGGCGGGCAAGCCCCTCGCGCTCCGGACCGCCGCCGAGGCCCCCGCGGCGGGCGATACGTCGTCGCCCTACTGGCTCCTCGCCCTGGCGGTCGGCATGCTCGTCATTCTGCTCTGGCCCCGGCGAAGGCCGGACGCGGAAGACGAATCGCGAACCTGAATCCCCATGCCCGAACTCATCACCACTTTTAAAATCCTCTCGTTCGGCTGCAAGGTCAACCAGGCGGAAGGCCTGGCGCTGGCGGAGCGTCTCCGCCGACGGGGCCTCACGGACGTCGGCCGCCGCGCCCCCGCCGACCTCGTCGTCGTCAACACGTGCTGCGTGACCGCCGAGGCCGCCCGCCGGGGACGCCAGCGGGTCCGCCGGGCCCTCCGCCGCGGCACAGTCGTCGCGGTGACGGGGTGCGCCGCCCACGCCGCCTCCCGCGAGGACGCCTGGACCCGTATGGACGGACTGGCCGCCGTCGACGCCGATAAGGACGGGCTCCTCGCCCGCCTCGTCCAGACAGGCCACGTGCCGCATCGCGCAGGTGCCACGGTTTGCTCGTCAAACCGTGTTCCTCGACCCGCAGCACGGATTGGCAAGCAATCCGTGGCACCCGGCGCGCCCTCCCAGCCCCGCAGCCGGGCGATGCTGAAGGTCCAGGACGGGTGCCCCGGCGGGTGCGCCTACTGCATCGTGCCGAAGGTCCGGCCCGAGGTGCGATCCGTCCCGCCGGAGGAAGCGGCCCGACAAGCGGCCGCCCTGGTGGCCGAGGGGTTCCGCGAGATCGTCGTCTGCGGCATCCACCTGGGGCTGTACGGGGCAGACCTGGGGCGCGACGTGGAGCACCGCGATGTCATTCCGACCGAGGCGCCGCAAAGCGACGGCGAGCAGCGGAATCTCGCCGTGCCGCCGTTCGAACGGCATAACGCGCACGACCCCGGCGAGGTTCCTCGACTCGGGCCTTCGGCCTTTGCTCGGAATGACGAGCGGGGGGCCCTTGCCGACCTCCTCGCCCGCCTCTTGGCCGTCGAGGGCCTGGGGCGGCTTCGCCTCTCGAGTCTCTCGCCGGCGGAAATCGACGAGCCGCTCCTCGACCTGATGGCGGCCGAGCCGGATCGTCTCTGCCCGCACCTGCACCTCTCGCTCCAGTCGGGCGACGACCCGGTCCTCTCGCGGATGGGACGGCCGTACACGGCCGAGACGTTCCTCGACACCGTCGCGCGGGTCCGTGCAGCCCTGGACGAGCCCGCGATCACCACCGATGTGCTCGTCGGCTTCCCCGGCGAGACGGAGGCGGCGTTCGAGCAGACCCTGGCCGTGTGCCGGAAAGCCGCCTTCTCGCGGATGCACGTCTTCCCGTTCTCGGCACGGCCGGGGACACCGGCGGCGGAGATGCCCGGCCGGGTGCCGGGCGACGTGGCCCGGCAGCGGCGCCGACGGGCGGACCAGGCCGGGGAACAACTCGCCGACGCCTACCGCCGGCGGCTCGTCGGACGAAGTGAGACCGTGGCCGTGGAACGCGTTCGGCCGGACGGTTCCGCCGAGGGCGTGGCCGCCCGGTACGTCCGCGTCCGGGTCGCCGGTCCCCTGCCGGAGGGCACGCGCCGCCGCGACCTCGCAGGCGTCCGGCTGGAGGACGTCGACGGCGAGACGCTCACGGCGCGGGCGGAGGGCTAGCGGCGCCGCCGTTCGAGCCGGGAGCGGAATCTCCCGGTCACGTTCGAACGGCAGCGCGAGTCTGCCACGGCAGAGGACGATGACCCGCCGCTTCCGCCTTCGCCCTCCGGGCTGCGGCGGACCAGTCCGCGCGGGCTCACACGACAGGCGTCGCGCCTCGCGCTTGCAAGCGGCGGGACGGGCCGGTAGAGTCTTGCCCATGACCGTTCGCGAGATCCAACCCGCCCCCGGCCCCGTCCGCGGCCGCATCCGGCCGCCGGGGTCCCGGAGCGTCACGAACCGGGCGCTCGTCGTGGCGGCCCTGGCCGAGGGCGAGTCCGTCCTGGACGGCGTCGGTTTCTCGGCCGACACGCGGGTCTGCGCGGCGGCCCTGGAGACCCTCGGCATCCCCGTAACGGTCGGCGAGGCCGCCCGCCGGATGACTGTCACCGGCTGCGGGGGCGCCGTGCCGCCCGGGCCGCGGGACGTGTACACGGGCGAGTCCGGCACGGCCACGCGATTCATCACGGCCCTGTCGGCGGCGGGCGAGGGGCGGTACCGCATCGACGGCGGTCCCCGGATGCGCGAGCGGCCGATCCAGGACCTCCTGGACGGCCTGGCGGCCCTCGGCGTCAAGGGCGAGAGCGAGGCCGGCACCGGGTGCCCGCCCGTCGTCGTCGAGACCTCGGGCCTGGCGGCCGGCACGGTGACCGTCCGCGGGGCCGTCTCGAGCCAGTATCTGTCGGCCCTGCTGATGGCGGCGCCGGCGGCCGAGGGACCGGTCACGATCGAGGTCGCGGGCGACCTCGTGTCGAAACCGTTCGTCGACATGACGCTGGCGGTGATGGCGGCGTTCGGGGCCGAGGTCGAGCGCGAGACGTCCGCGCGCTTCGGCATCCCGGCTCCGCTCCGATACCCCGGACGGACGTACACCGTGGAACCGGACGCGGCGAGCGCGAGTTACTTTCTGGCCGCCGCGGCCGCCACCGGCGGCGAGGTGACCGTCGAGGGCCTGACGCGCCCGAGCGTGCAGGGCGCAGCCGGGTTCGCCGGCGTCCTCGCCCGCATGGGCTGCGAGGTCGCGTGGACGGAGGAGGGGGTCACGGTCTCGGGGCCGGATCGCCTGTCGGGCCTGGACATCGACATGAACGCCATGCCGGACATGGTGCTGACGCTGGCGCCGCTGGCGGTGCTGGCCCGCGGCCGGACGGTCATCCGGAACGTGGCCAATCTGCGCGTGAAGGAGAGCGACCGGCTGTCGGCCCTGGCCACCGAACTCGGCCGGCTGGGGGCGGGCGTGGAGGAACATCCGGACGGGCTCTCGATCGCGCCGCCGCAGGAGGTCCGCCCTGCCGAGATCGCCACCTACAACGATCACCGCATCGCCATGGGCATGGCGGTGGTCGGCCTGGCCGCGGCAGGCATCCGCATCGCCGACCCGGCGTGCGTGGGGAAGACGTATCCGGGGTTCTTCGAGGACCTGGAGCGGCTGGCGACGGGCGCCGGCTGAGGGGTGTGTCCGATTGTCATTCCGACCGAGCCGTCGCAAAGCGACGGCGAGCGGAGGAATCTCGCACTACAACGCTAAGTCGGCCATTTGCGCGGTGGGTCTGTGCACCCACCGCGCTCGAAACGGCCTTTCCAGGGCTGCGCGGCGCCTGCGGAGACCCGCCGCGCACGAGTTAGCGTTGCTCGCCGCCCAGCCCAACGGCGAGATCCCTCGACTCGCTTCGCTCGCTCGAAATGACATCGTCAAGCGCACCCGACGCATCGTACGGAAAGCGACCTGACGTGAGGCACGCCACATCCATCACGATCCTCGCCCTCGTGGGGGCAGTCCTCGTCTCGACCGGCTGCGGGAACGCCTGGCGGCTGGGGGGGACGCAGTCCCGGCGCGACGTGTACATGAACCTGATGACGCGGCTCCAGCAGTCCGAATACCGGCACATGGAGGCCCTGAACAAGCCCGTCAGCCTCCGCCTGGCGTATCTTCAGGGAATTGGAGTTTATCAAACGTGGGCCGAACAGCCGAAAGATATCCGGGAGGCCATTCTGCGCCGGGAGGTCACCGAGGGCATGACGCCCGTCCAGGTGCAGATGGCCTGGGGCCATCCGGCCGAGAAACGCGATGTGACCGGTCCGGCCGAGCGGGCGGCCGGCCACACGCGCGAAATCTGGGAATACGACATCCGCTCGCAAGGAATCGGCGGCAGCCAGTATGAGCGAAGCGTCTGTTTCTACGATGGCCACGTCCTCTGGGTCCGCGACAGCGGTTAGCCGACCCTCTCCCGCCTCCCTGCGCCTGTTGCTGGTGACGAGCCGTCCGGACCTGCCCCAGACGCTCCGCCGACACCTGGCCGACCTGCCCGTCGAGACGAGCGCGGGCGACGCCGTCCTGCCCGGCATGGTGGAGGCGGCCGACGCCGTGCTGATCGACCTGCCCGAGGACGAGCCGGCGGCCACGGAGCGTGCCCTCGGTCACGCGCGCGGCCTGGACGAGTCGCCCGTGCCGGTGCTCGTCCTGGGCGAGCCGCCGCGCGAGACGCGCCTGGCGCTGTACGAGGCGGGGGTCCTCGGGTTCGTGTCGATGGACACCGACCCGGAGGAACTGGCCGCCCGCCTGCGAAGTCTGGCCGGGGCCAAGCGCCGCGCCGCCCGGGCCGTCAAACGGCTGCGGGATCATTCCCGTCATCTGGACGAGCAGTTGCGCCTGGCGCAGCGGCTCCAGCGGGACTTCCTGCCGCGCCGCATGCCGGGCATGACGACCGGCCGGTTCGCCGCCCGCCTGGAACCCGCCGCCTGGGTGGCCGGCGACTTCTACGACATCTTCCGCCTGGACGAGCAGACCGTGGGGTTCTACGTGGCCGATGCCGTCGGCCACGGCATCCCGGCGGCCCTTTTGACGGTGTTCGTCAAGAAATCGCTCCAGACGAAGCACATCGAGGGGAAGCATTACGATCTCATCCCGCCGGACGAGGCGCTGCGGCTGCTGAACCGCGACCTCCTGTCGGCCGAACTCCAGGAAACGCCGTTCATCACGCTCGTCTACGGCCACTACAAGGAGACGACGCGGGACCTCGTCTACGCGCGGGCGGGGCACCCGAAACCGCTGCTCCTGGGCTCGCGGGCCACCCTCGAGCCGCTCGACGGCGAAGGGCCGCTCCTCGGCATCTTTCCGGACGCCGAGTTCGAGGCGCGCCGGCGCCGGCTGGAACCGGGCCAGCGGCTGCTCCTCTACAGCGACGGGGCCGAACGCGTGGACCCCGGCCGGCGGGCCAATCCGCAGCGGCTGCGGGAGGTCATCCAGACGGCCGCCCTCCTGCCCCTGGAGGCCCTGCTCGACGCCGTCCTCGACGCTGTCCGCGGCGCCACCGAGGGCCGCCACCTCGCCGACGACGTCACCCTGATGGCCCTGGAGGTGACCGGCGACGGCGAGAACGACTGACGCCCCTTCCGGCGGCGTTTCCCTTGCGGGATACCGCGAGGCGGGTTTATAATCCCCTTTTGCCGCTACCATTCTCACGTGCGGCGTCCGCCCGGTGGGCGGGTGGCCGCCGGATCCCGAAACACGCGGACGGCCCGTGCTGGCGAAGCGAATCATCCCGTGCCTCGACGTCGACCGCGGCCGCGTGGTCAAGGGGACCCGGTTCGTCCGCCTTCGCGACGCCGGCGATCCGGTCGAGGTCGCCGCCCGCTACGATGCCGAGGGCGCCGACGAACTGGTGTTCCTCGACATCACGGCCAGCCACGAGCGGCGGGACATCCTGCTCGATATCGTCCGCCAGACGGCCGAGCAGATCTTCATGCCGCTCACCGTCGGCGGCGGGGTGCGAACCCTCGAGGACATCCGCCGGCTCCTCCAGTGCGGGGCGGACAAGGTCTCGGTCAACTCCGCCGCCGTCCGCGACGCCGATTTCGTCCGCCGGTCGGCCGAGGCGTTCGGCAGCCAGTGCATCGTCGTGGCCATCGATCCGAAACGCGTCGAGGCGAAAGACGGCGGGGAGGTCTGGCGCGTCCACATCGACGGCGGCCGGGTGCCGACCGACCTCGAGGCCGTCGCCTGGGCGCGGGAGGTCGAACGCCTCGGGGCCGGCGAGATCCTCCTGACGAGCATGGACGCCGACGGGACCCGTGACGGCTACGACCTGCCGATGACCCGGGCCGTGGCCGACGCCGTCACGATTCCCGTCATCGCGAGCGGCGGATGCGGGGCGCCGACGCACGTGGTCGAGGTGCTGACCGAGGGCCGGGCGGATGCGGCGCTGGCGGCGAGTATCTTCCATTACCGGCAGTACACGATCGCCGAGACGAAAGCCGCCCTGGCCGAGGCGGGCGTGCCGGTCCGCCGATCCCTCGACGCCGCCGAGGCGTGAGGGCGCACCCGGCGGTCGAGCCGGCGCCGGAAGCAGCCGGTCATCGTCATCCGCCGTGGCCGTCGACCACGGCGGGCAAGGGTGACCCGCCGCTTCCGCGGCGGGCTCGAACGGCGTCGCACAGCCATCCAACGCTGGGAACCGAACGTATGCCGGAGCCGTCCGACACCGCGACGCAGGCGTTCGACGCCCTGCTGGCCCTGATGGCCGAGCGGGGCGCCTCGGACCTGCACCTGAAACCGGGCCGCCCGCCGGCGCTCCGCATCGACGGGGACCTGGCTTTAGCGGACCGTCCGCCGCTCGAGGCGGATGCGGTGGCCCGCATGGCCGAGGCCGCCATGGGCGAGACGGACCGGGCCCGCCTGTCGGAGCGCGGCCAAGCGGAGTTCTCCCGCACGACGGAGGACGGCGGCCGGTTCCGCGTCAGCGTGTACCGTCAGCGGGGCCGGCTGAGCGTGGCCGTCCGCCGGGTCAACCCGCATATCCCCTCCTTCGGCGACCTGCACCTGCCCACCGAGACGATGCAGCGTCTGTGCGAGGCGTGGCAGGGGCTCGTGATCTTCACGGGCGTGACGGGCACCGGCAAGTCCACGAGCATCGCGGCGTGCCTCGACCGGATCAACGCCCGCCGACAGTGCCACATCGTGACCGTCGAGGACCCGATCGAGTACCTGCTCGCCGACCGCGAGGCCCTCGTCGACCAGCGCGAGATCGGCACGGACGTCCCGTCGTACGAGGTGGCGATGGAATCGCTCCTGCGGGCGGACCCGGACGTCGTCCTCGTGGGCGAGATGCGGTCGGCCGAAACGGTGGAGGGCGTGCTCCGGGCCGCCGAGACCACCCGCCTCGTCTTCACGACGACCCACGCGATGAGTGCGCCGGGGGCCGTCCGCCGCGTCCTCGACCTGTTCGAGGAGCGCGAGCGGCGGCTGGTCCGCGAGACCCTGGCGGCCGGGCTCGTGGGCGTGGTGTGCCAGCGGCTCGTGCCGGCGGCGGACCCGAACGTGGGGCGCGTGCCGGCCACAGAGGTCCTGCTGGCCACGCCGTCGGTCCGCAGCGCCATCCGCAGCGGTGAGACGGACCGCCTGGCGGACCTCGTCTCGGCCGGGGCCGCCGACGGCATGCACGACCTGACGCAGGATCTGGCGCGCCTCGTGCGGGAAGAGTGGATCCACCCCGCCGACGCCTACCGGGCGGCGCCGAACCCGGAAGCGTTGAAGACGGCTATCCGCGGGATCCAGATCCGCAAAGGGACCGTGCGATGAGCCCGGCGAGGCGACAACGCGCGCCGGGTGCGACGGGCGGCTCGCCCGCTGGTGCTTCCCGGCCATTCGCTTCGCTCATGGCGGGGCGTTACATCCCCCGCCCCGCACCGCGCCGCACGGCCGGGCAAGGCCGGCCGTGGCACCTTCTTGCTCTCGCAGCGCTGGTCGTGACGTTGCTGGCGGCGGCGAGCGCCGCGGCACCGGACACGACCGAGGCTGCCGCCACGTACTACCCCACAGGGTTCCCGCCCCCGGACCTCGCCGAGCCGGGCGTGCCCGTCATGGCGCTCGTTCGAGTGGTGCTGCTGGGGGCCTTCGCGGCCGGGGTGTTCTACGTCACGAACTGGGTGTTCACGGACACGCGGTTCGTCGGGACGGACCGGGCCTTGTGGAGCGGCGAGGCGCTGGGCGTAGGCCTGGTGTCGCTCGCGGTCGCGTGCCTCGTGCCGTGGCTGTACGTCGGGTTGCCGCTGGGCGTCGCCATGTTCGCGGGCGCGACGGTCGTTTACATTGTGCATCGGAACGCGCGGGTGACGGCCCCGTTGCGGGTCATGGGCCGGGAGCACCTGTCGCGCCTGGCGCGGGGCCAGACGGCCGGGGAGGCCGGGGCGGAACCCGCCGCCCAGCCGGATGTGACGTTCCTCGGGTACGACGACATCCCCCGCGTGCCGGAGGCCGACTCCTTCGAGCAGCGGCGGGCGGGGCTGGAGGTGGCCCGGATGGTGCGGGAGGCGATCGACCGCGAGGCCGCCGCCCTCGGCGTCATCGCCCGCCCCCAGAAAGGGGAGGTTCGGTACCGCGTGGGCGGCGAGATGGTGGCCGGAGACGAACTCGACCCCGCCCTCGCCGCCGAAGTCATCCGCACGATCAAGCGGCTGACGGACCTCGACCCGAACGAGACCCGGCGGCCCCAGGAGAGCCGCATCCAGGCCGTCGCCGACGCCCGGACCTACGACCTCCGGGTCAAGACCGCCGGCACGGTTCGCGGCGAGCAGGCGGCCGTCCGCATCCGCGACCAGGCCACCACGCAGTTGCGGCTGGAAGACCTCGGCATGACCGACGACCAGGTCCGGACGCTGAAGGAGGCGCTCGATGCCCGGCCGGGCGTGGTCCTGGTCTCCGGGCCGAAGCATAGCGGCCTGACGACGACGCTGCACGCGTGCCTGCGGCACTTCGACCGGTACGTGCACAACGTGGTGGCGCTGGAGCCCCGCGTCGACCTGGAGGTCGAGAACGTCGACCACGTGCCGCTGGACCAGGAGGACGGGCCGGTGGCGGCGTCGGCGGTGCGACAGCGGCTCCACATGGAACCGGACGTGGTGGCGATCGACACCCTGCACGACGCCGACGTGGCCCGCGCCCTGCTGGAGGGCGGCGCCCCGCAGACCCTCGTCATCGGCCTCCGTGCCACCGACGCCACGCAGGCGCTGTCGCGGTTGATCCAACTGCTCGGCACGGCCGAGCCGCTCGCACCAACCCTCCAGGTGGTGGTGAACCAGCGGCTGGTGCGGCTGCTGTGCCCGGCGTGCAAGGAGGCGTATCGGCCGAATCCGGAGTTCCTGCGCAAGGCCAACCTGGCCGCCGAGGCCGTGGACACGCTGTACCGCCCGCCGTCGCGGACAGAAGTCTCGAAAGGGCACGTGGCGGTCTGCCCCGAGTGCCGAAATCACCGGTACGTGGGCCGGACCGGCCTGTTCGAACTGATGCCCATCGACGACCAGGCCCGCGACCTCCTCGCCCGGCGGGCGCTGACGGCCCTGCGGACCCATTGCCGCAAACTCGGCATGCGCAACCTCCAGGAACAAGGGCTGCGCCTGATCCTCAACGGTCAGACGTCCGTCGAAGAAGTGCTGCGGGCGATTAAGACCGATTGATCTAAAAGCGTAAACTGGCGATTGGCGTTCCGGCCGAGCCGTCGCCAGGCGACGGTAAGCGGAGGAGGCTCGCGTGGGGGCGGGACATGCAGAAAGCCGCCCGAGTGTCATTTTGACCGGGGCCCTTCAGGGCCGAGCGGAGGAATCGCGCTGGTGGGCCCGACGTCGAGACTGCACCCCGCGGTCTTGCTTCGCGAGACCTTGGTCGAAATGACACGGCCTGATCCGTCCCCTGCGGTCGCCTACGCATGAAGGAAACGAGACCGTGCTCCTGAACCTCCTGGCCCCGCTGGCCATTGCCACCGTCGCCGTCTTCGGCGTCCTGCAGCGCGTCTACCGCGCCGCGGTGATGCTGGCGGCGCTGGTGCTGGGCGGGGCGGTGGCGACGGTGCTCGGTCCGCCCGTGGCCGATCTCCTGGCCGGCGCCCGACGCGGGGCCGACACGTGGTCGTACACGGCCGACGCCCTCGCCTTCTGGGCGATCCTGTGCGTGGTGTTTCTCTCGCTGCGGACGGTGGGCCAGCGGCTCCTGCCGAACGGGCCGCCGCTGCCCAAGACCGCCGCCGCGGCCGGCGGCGGCGCGGTCGGCGTCCTGGCGGGGTACCTCGCCGTCGGCCTTTGCCTGGCCATCGTCCAGATGTTGCCGGTGGCCCCGTCGGTGCTCGGCTACGAGCCGTTCCGGTACGTCGAGGGCACCAGCCGCGACCATCCCGAGCGGGTGGAGCGCGGCCGGTCGCTCCTGCTGGCGCCGGACCGGGCGGCCGTGTGGCTCCTCGACGCCGTGACCGGCGGGGCGATGCTCAACCGTTACGGCGACACGTATCCGCCGGAGCGGCTTCGGCCGGAGGGGTACGCCGCCGTCGTCGACACGGACGATTTCCTCTACTACCACTGGTACCGGCGGTGGGAAGCGATCCGGTGGCGGACCGGCCGGGTTCTGGGACCCGTGCCCGAGATCCCCCCGGGCGAGGAAGGGCAGCGCGGCCTGCGACTGGATCGCGGCCGGCAGGCCGTCCTCTACGGCATGGAACTGGAGGTGGCGTTCGTCGTCCGGACGGAGACGGTGGCGGGGTTTCCCGAGGTCGAGCCGCCCGCCGGCCACGATTTCCTGAAAGTCCGGCTCCGCCTGCAACCGGCCGCGGAGACGTCCGACCGGGCGGCCGGACTACCGCGAATCATCGACTCGGCCCAGTTCCGGCTGGTGGACGCCTCCGGCAGCCCGGTGACCGAGGGGCCACTCGTCGTCGGCGAGGCGCGGAAACCGTCCACCGAAAGCGGGGCACCGCGGGCCCTGGGTGCCGCCGAGGGACCGCCGGTCGTCCCGCGGAACCTGCGGTTTGCCTTTCCGGGCGGGGGCGACTGGGGCACCTACGCCGCCACCGGTATGCGATTCGAGTTTACCGAGCCCGGCCGGTACGCCAGCCGGACACTCGTCTTCACGGTTCCGGCGACGCTGCCGACGGAGAGTCTGCGGCTGTTCATGGACGCGCGGCCTCCGCCGGCGGCGGCGGTGAATCAGGAGGCCTGGCCGGAAGCGGCAGAGGAGAAGGCGTCCCAGCGCCGCCGTTCGAGCCGGCTGCGGGAGTAGCCGGTCATCTTTATCCGGCTTGGCACGTGCCTTGGCGGATGGTGATAACCCGCCGCTTCCGCGGCGGGCTCGAACGACGCAGATGCGCCGCGCCCGACCCATTCGAACCTCAAGGGAGTCACCACGCGCATGCACGACCTCGTTACCCACGTGTGCGACCTGGCCAAGCGGCGCGGCGTGGATTTCGCCGACGTCCGGGCCGTCCGCCGACACGGGGAGAGCATCCTCGTCCAGGACGGCCGGGCCGACAAACTGGCAACCTCGTCGGACCGCGGCATCGGCGTCCGGGTGTTGGTGGGCCGGGCGTGGGGGTTCGCCTCGGCCGACAGCCTCGACCGCCGGCGGGCCGAGGCCTGCGTCGACGACGCCATCGCCCTGGCGAAGGCGTCGGGGGCGTTCGTGGCCGATCCCGCCCGCATCGCCGCCATCGAACCCATCGAGGCGGAGGACCGCGTCCAGCCCGAGGTGCCGCCCGGCGCGATGCCCGTCGCCGAGAAGATCGACCGCCTTCTGGAGTACGAACAGGCCGGCCGGGCCGCCGCCACGAACGGGCACCGGATCGTCAACTCCATCGTCAGTTACGCCCAGGGCTGGCACGAGGAGACGCTGGCGAACACGGCGGGCACGCGGCTGGCCTCGTCCGGCAGCCGGGCGGTCGCCACGTCGCTCTTCGTCGCGACGGACGGCGAGATTCTCCAGCGCAGCACGGAGCAGCGCGGCATCGTGGGCGGGGCGGAACTCCTCCGCCGCGTCGAGCCGGAGGCGTTCAGCGCCCGGGCGGCGCGGAAGGCCCTGGCGGCCCTGGATGCCAAACCGGCCCCCGCCGGCCGGTTCACCGTGCTCTTTCACCCCTCCATCACGGGGCTGCTGGTGCACGAGGCGCTCGGCCACAACGCCGAGGCCGACGCCGTCTGGGCCGGCGAGAGCATCCTGGAGAACCGCCTGGGCGACGCGATCGCCTCGCCGGCCGTCTCCGTCTACGACGACTCGACGCTGCCCGGGCACTTCGGCTCGTTCGCGTACGATTCGGAGGGCACGCCGGGGCGGCGTCGGCCGATCATCGAGGAGGGCCGCCTCGTCGCCTACCTCCACGACCTGGAGACCGCGGCCAAGTTCGATGCCGCGCCCACCGGCAGCGGCCGGGCCGAGAGTTACGACTGCCGGCCCATCGTCCGCATGTCGAACACGTTCCTGGAGCCGGCCGGCACGGATACCGGCGTACCCCTCGGGGAGATCATGCGGGGCATCGACCACGGCATCTACCTGGAGGACGGGCACTGGGGATACGTGTTCGTCCAGAAGGGCCAGTTCATCTGCCACGCCGGCCAGGCCCACATGATCGAACACGGGGAGGTGGGCGAGCCGCTGCGGGACGTCTCGATCTCCAGCCTGACGCTTGACGTCCTTCAGAACATCGACGCCGTGGGGGATGATTTCGAGATGAAGATGCCCGGCATGTGCGGCAAGGACGGGCAGTCGGCTCCGACCGACTGCGGCGGGCCGCACGTCCGTGTCCGGGACGTCGTCGTGGGAGGCCAGCACACGCTATGACCAACGAGGATCTGAACTATCTCGAACTCGCGCAGCACTGCGTGGACCGTGCCGTCGCCGCCGGCGCCGAGTGGTGCGACGTGGCGGCCGGCACGTCGCGCGACATCAGCGTCACGATCGAGAAGAGCGGCATCAAAAGCGCCGACGCCGGGCGCGGCGAGGACGTCGCCATCCGCGCGTTCGTCCAGGGCGGCATGGGATACGCCGCCGTCACCGGGCGGGACCGCGCGGCCATCGACGAGGCGGTCGACCGGGCGGTCGCGCTGGCGAAGGAGGCGACGGCGGACCCGGACTTTCGCCGCCTGCCCCCGCCGCAGCCGAAGCCGGAGGTCGGGGGCATCTTCGACGACGCCGTCGCCGGCCTCCGCGTGGAGCAGGTCGTGGCGATCGCGGTCGCGAACATCGAGGCCGCCCGCGACATGGAGCCGGACGTCAACCTCTCGGGCGGCGTGGCGCTGTCGGTGGGGCGGGGGGCGCTGGCGTCCTCGACAGGCGTGGCCCTGGAGTCGCGGGGGACGGAGGTGTCGGCCCGCCTGTCGGCCCTGCTGCGCCGGGGCGAGGACGCGGGGTACTTCTATGAGTTCGACTTCGGCCGGAACCTCGCCGATTGCGACCTCGAGACGGTCTCGGTCGGCGCGGTCGAAGGAGCCCGGCGGTTCCTGGGCGCCAGGCGGATCGCCTCCGGCCGGCGGACGCTCGTCCTCGGCCCGCTCGCCGCCTATGGATTCCTGGGCCGACTCGTCGCCGCCGCCGGGGCCGAGAGCATCCAGCGCGGCCGGAGTTTCTTCTGCGGCAAGGAGGGCGAACGCATCGCCGATGCGTGCCTCACGCTCGTCGACGACGGCCTCGTGCCGCGCGGCGTCCGGTCCGGCGCCCACGACGGCGAGGGCACCGCCCGCCGGCCGCTCACCGTCATCGAGGCAGGGCACCTGGCGAATCTCCTCCACAACTCGTACACGGCCGGCAAGGCGGGCACCGAAAGCACGGGCCACGGCACGCACACGGGCGGCATCAGCCCGACGAACCTGAGGCCGGCCCTCGGCGACCGCACGGCCGACGACCTGCTGGCCGAGGTCGACGACGGCATCTACCTGGAAAGCGGCGAGATTCGGCCGGACCCGGCCAGCGGCGACATCTCGGCGTCCATCGACTTCGGGTTCCTCGTCGAGAAGGGCGAGCGGGTCCATCCCGTGGAGAGCGCCATGCTGGGCGGGAACGTCTTCGACCTGATCGAGCGGCTGGACGCCGTCTCGAGCGACGCCCGCGAGGAACCCGGCATCCTCATGCCGACGCTCCGCATCGGAGACGTCCAGATCGCGGGGTCGGAGTAGGAGTGCGGACGGTTCGCACGTCTACAGGGCGCCGCCGACGAGCCGTTCACACGCCTCGACGAAACGCTTGGCTGCAGCAAGCGCTTCCCGCGCCTGCTCATCGGTAACGTGCTCCAATTCGCCGTAGTCACCGATGTTCCTGAGTTCGAACAACCAGTCGATCGCCCGACCGTGTTCTGATTCGAGCCGGCCCGTCCGCACGAAGTTCTTGTGGACCGTGGAAAGGACGGCACTGTGCTTCGAGAAGTTGTGCCCTTCGGCAAGGAGTAGGGCGCACGCCGCGTAGAACGAAGCGTAGTAGGCCCGCGACGCCGCGAAGTCGGCATACCCGTTGTCGAGAAGCGTTTGAGCGGCGGCCAGAGAGTCGGTCGCGCGGTGCCAGATGGCGCGGACTTCGTCCAGGCGATCGGGGCCCGTCAAATCGCCACTCCCTCGCGCTGAACGTTGCGATATAACTGAAGCCGGCCCGCCTCGTAGTCCTCCGAAGGCGCGGCCTTGGCCGAGATGTGATGGTCTGATTGCAACTGCACGTCGTACAGAAGGTCCGCCAGGACCCTGGCTTCGCGAACCACGTCGACCGCCCCATCCAGCACCACGAGCAAGTCGAGGTCGCTGTCGGGTTGGGCCTCGCCTCGCGCCACCGAGCCGAATACCAGGACCTTCTGCAGGCGGTCGCCGTAGTATTCGACCAACCGCTCCCGGCAGCGACGAATCGTTTCTTGCACGTGATCCATAAGGCACCGCCCGCAGTATAGCGCGGCCGGGTGGCGGGATGCAAGCCTGTTGGTGGCGGCCGGCGACCGTCGCGTTCACCGCGGGGCCAGGTAGTCGGCCACGATGCCGTCGGGGAAGGCCGCGCGCCTGCCGTCCACCTCAATGCTCCCGCCCGTCGGCTCGGCCGCGAAGCGGATCCTCGCCTTGCCGACGGTCACCTCCACCCCATCCTCGTGAACTTGGACGGCCGCCGGCTCGACCGAGTCGGCCTCCGCATCCGTGGCCGTCAGGACGTGCAGGAAGCGCGTCTCGGCCTCGGCCTTGCGCGGCGAGTGCTCGACGCGGCACACCGGCGCGGGGCCCGTGTCACGGGCCGGCGGATACGCCTTCCCCCCGTAGCGGTGGAGGTCGTCGCCGGCGACCACGCGCGCCAGGGGGTCGCGCGGCAGGAGCGTCTGGACGAACAGGCGCCCCTTGCCGTTCGTCACGACCAGGTGCGGCGGCCGTTCGGACGGTACGCGCATCGCCTGGAGCAGCCACGTCTTCCGGAAGGCCGGGTCGGTCGCACGGATGCGGTCGAAGATGACGAACGTCCCCGGCCGCAAATACACGATCTGCCGCAGGAAACGCTCGACCTTCCTGGGCGAGTAGGCCCGCGTGCCGTCGCCGGCCACGTACAGGTACGGCCCGGCGTCCTCGAAGGCCACCAGGTCGGCGATGTCGTACAGGCGGCGGTCCTTCCGCCACGCCGCGGGGTCCGTGACGGCCCCGTTGTGATGCGGCCAGTTGTGATGCTGGCCGCCGTCGTTGCCGGTGACCTTGCCCGCCCGGATACCCGGCCAGGTCTCGTCCGGGTCGTGGACGAGGATCGTGTTGTGCGCAATGGTGCGCAGATGGTAGTTCACATCGTGCGGCGTACCGAAGCCGTCGTAATGGCCGCCGTCGCCGGCAAGTTCCTCGTGCCGGTAGATGAGGAAGTGCCCCACGTCCAGGTGCTGGTGGGCCGTGAACCGGTCGCCGCACGTGAAGAAGAAGTGCGTGGCCGTCTCGTCCCAGTCGCTGCGCGCGTACACGTAGCCGGGGCCCGGGCTGACGTGCGAGAGGCGGAACCGCGCGAGGTCGCCCTTCGGCACGGACGTGTCCCGCCACAGGAAATCCTTATAGGCGTAGACGCCCACGCTGGACCGCGGCGTGGTCTCGTTGAACGCATGCCCGGCCTGGTGGGCGGGGTCGTCGGGGAAGCGGTTGACGAGTATGCGCCTGGCGGCCAGGGCCTTGTCGCGGTCGCCGCCGAAGACGCGCCCCCCGCCGTCGCCCATCGGAATCGGCCGGCGCGAGCCGTACATGCGGATGCCCGGATACATCTCGAACATGCTCGCCACCGCGCGGTGCCTATAGAACGCCGGGGCCAGGGCGACGTAGTCGGCACCCTCCGAGTGGCGAGCCGCCTCGCAAAAGAAGAGCCACTCGTAAAGCCAGTAGTGGACGTAGTACCCTTCGGCCCACCCGCCGCCGGCGCCTGCCAGGGCCAGGGCAGGGGCCGCGCGCTCCTCGTACTCGCGCTCCAGACGAGCCAGGATGTCGCGGGCCCGCGGGTTCTCGTAGTACGACGCGTAGCACGCCAGGCCGATGCCCCACCACTTGTACCCGTACCACCCGTTGTGGAAGACGTGCGTCTCGCTCCGCTGGTTGGCATCGACCGTTTCGTTGACGTAACGATGGAATGCGGCCCGCTCGTCGGGGGTCCAGTGCGCGTGGCACAGGTCGTAGACGACAGCGCAGCGGGCCAGGTCGCTGCCGAACGGCGTATGGCCCTTCCTGACGGGGCCGCGGACGTACGTCATGGCCTTCTCAATGGCGCGGCGGCCGAGGTCGGCGTCACCCTCGATGGCCGTCACGAGCGCCATCGAGATCATCTTGGCGTGGTCGTCGGCCTTCCGCGTTCGCGCTACGGCGACGGTGCGGCGGTAGGCCTCGGGGCGCCGGCGGGCCAGTTCCTGCAGCCTCGCCCGCGACCCGAGCAGGCGGGGATGGTCCTTCGGCACGGGGTGACGTTTCGGCACCGCCGCACGGCCGGGGGCCGGTCCCAGGAGAACCGCGGCCAGGGCGGTGCCAACGGCACAGAGCAGCAGGCGTCGGGGCATCGCGCGACTCCGAGAAACGGGTGAGGGACCGATGATACGGCCGCCGGCCCCGGCCCGCAACACATCCGCCATTGAAAACCCGACGCCCACCGCGTACACTCTACGGCCCGGTTCTGAGGGAGATGCTGCGCCGCCATGCCCCGTATCGCCATTCTGGGTTCGACCGGCTCGATCGGCCGGATGACGCTGGAGGTCCTCGCCTCGCTCGGCCCGGAATACGAGGTCGCGGCCCTGGCGGCGGGACAGCGGGTCGAGGCGCTGACGTCGCAGGCTGTCGAGACGGGCGCCCCGGCCCTGGGCGTGGCCGACGAGGCCGCCGCCGAGGCGCTTTGCCGGGCCCTGCCGGAAGGGGCCACACGGGAGATCGTCGTCGGCCCGGAGGGGCTCGCGTCCCTGGCCTCGCGCGAGGACGTGGACGTGGTCGTCTCGGCGGTGGTCGGCGGCGCGGGGCTTCCGGCGGCCCTGGCGGCCGCACGGGCCGGCAAGCGGCTGGCCCTCGCGAACAAGGAAGCCCTCGTCATGGCGGGGGACCTCCTCATGGCCGAGGCCGGCGCCGGCGGCGCCGAGGTCCTGCCCGTCGACAGCGAACACTCGGCCGTCTACCAGGCCGCCGCCGCGGGGCGACGAGGCGAGATCGCGTCCGTCACCCTGACCGCCAGCGGCGGGCCGTTCTATCACCGGCCGGACGCCGACCGCGACGCCGTCACCCCGGACGAGGCGCTCGACCACCCTACGTGGTCCATGGGCCGCAAGATCACCATCGACTCCGCCACCCTCGTGAACAAGGCCCTGGAGGTGATCGAGGCCCATCACCTGTTCGGCCTGGAGGCGGAGCGGCTGCGGGTGCTGATTCACCCGGAGTCGACGGTCCACGCGCTGGTGGAGTTCGTGGACGGGTCGGTCGTGGCGCAACTCGGTCCGCCGGACATGCGGACGCCCATCCAGTACGCGCTGACGTGGCCCGAGCGGCGCCCGGCCCCCTGGCCGCGGCTCGATCTGGCGGCGATGGACGGGCTCCACTTCGCGGCGCCGGACATGGCCCGCTTCCCGGCCCTTGACCTCGGCTTCGAGGTGGTCCGGCGGGGGGGCACGGCCGGCGCCGTCTTTGCCGCCGCCGACGAGGTGGCCGTCGAGGCGTTCCTTGCCGGCCGCATCCGTTTCAGCGACATCGTGCCGCTCGCCGAGCGGGTCCTCCGGACCCACCTGGCGGGCGGGGCCGACGCGCCCGCGGGCGACACCCACGAAGGTTGGTCGGCCGAGCCCGACCTCGAGACGATTCTGAAGGCCGATACCTGGTCCAGAGAGGAAACCGAAACGTGCCTGACTTCGTATACGTCCTCCAAGTAGTCGTCGCGTTCGCGTTGGTGGTCTTCGTGCACGAACTGGGCCACTTTCTGGCGGCCAAGTGGTGCGGGGTGCACGTGCGGAAGTTCGCCATCGGGTTCGGCCCGCCGCTTGTGAAATGGCAGCCGGGCGAGACGGAGTACTCGCTCCGGCCGATCCCGCTGGGCGGGTTCGTCGACCTGGCGGGCGAACACCCGGACGTCGACGAAGAAGTGAACCCGCGGGCGCTGTGGCGCCGGCCGGCGTGGCAGCGGGCCGCCGTCTTCAGCGCGGGCGTCGTGATGAACGCCGTCCTCGCGATCCTCCTCTTCACGGTGGCGCCGATGGTCGGCATGAAGGTGCCGACGTCGGTCGTCGGCCGGGTGGGGGAGGGAAGCCCCGCCGCCGAGGCCGGCATCCAGCCCGGCGACCGCATCGTCCGCATCAACGGCGAGAAGGTCCAGTCGTTCGAGGACGTCCGGTTCGTCACGGTCCTGGGGGGCGCGAGCACGACCCACCGCCTGACGCTGGAGCGGCCCGCCGGTTCGGACGGGGGGACGGAGCGCGTCCAGGTGGAGGCCACCAGCCGACGGGGAGGACTGGGCCCGCAAATCGGCGTCGAGCCGGAGGGCAACACGACCCTCTTCTACATCGCCGACGGCTCCCTCGCCGCCCAGGCGGGCCTGGAGGAGGGCGACCGCCTCCTCGCCGTCGACGGCCGACCGGTCGAGACGGCCCGTAGCGTTCGCGCCGCCCTGGAAGACCTGCCGCCCGGCCCGCTGACCTTGCGAATCGAGCGCGACGGGGAAACGCAGGACCTCCGCGTAGACCCGGCGGACTTGAAGACGTACGAGTACGGCATGCAGTGGCCCATCGGCGTCAAGGCCGTCGTCGTCGATTCGCCTGCCGAGAAGGCGGGCATCGAGGCGGGCGACCGCATCGCCGCCGTCGGCGACACGGCCTGGCCCGATATGGAAACCCTCCTCGATACGATCCGGGGCGCCGGGGCGGGCAACCCCGTCCGGTTCGTCCTCTGGCGCGACGGGAAACGCGTCGAGGTCACCGCCCGTCCCGAGACGGCCGAGGGCGAGGAGACGCCGCGCGTCGGCATCCACCTGGAGCCCGCCTTCAGCGAGCCCGTCCAGGTGGGGTCCGTGGACGACGGCGGGCCGGCCGATGAGGCGGGGATCCGGCCGGGCGACGTGATCGTCGGCGTGGGCGAGGACGGCGAACGCCCCGGCGACTGGGACGATCTCCTCCGGCGGCTGAAAGAGGCCGGCGGGGAGGCCGTCCCCCTGGCCCTGGGGCGCGGCGAGAGCGAGGTGACGGCCGTCTTCCGGCCCGAGAGGGTGACGCACGAGCGGCTGGCCATGCCGGTGACCCAGGTTCGCTTTGAGCGCCTCTATGTGCCGTTGCCGCGCATCGGCAACCCGCTGACGGCGGCGAAACGGGGCCTCCGGCGCACCCTCGTGATGTTCGGCAACATCTACATGAGCCTGAAGCAGATCGTCACGGGCGAGGTGTCGACCGAATCCGTCGGCGGGCCGGTCATGATCGCCCGCCTCTCCTATCTGCAGGCCTCGCGCGGCGTGGGGACGTTCATGAACTTCTGGGCCATGATCTCGGTCATGCTGGCGGTGGTCAACTTCCTGCCCGTGCCCCCCTTCGACGGCGGGCACGTCGTGTTCGTCCTGATTGAGAAGATCAAGGGCGGGCCGGTCAGCATGAAGGTGCGCGGCGCCATCTGGGGGGCCGGCTGGATCGCCCTCCTCGCGCTGTTCCTGCTCATCACCTGGCAGGACATCAGCCGGCTGGTCACCCACTGGTAACCGCGGACGGCGTGTGGCTCGGCAGGGGTTGCCCCGTGCGGCCCGGCGCGGTGGCGTTGTGCAGCCCGGCCGGTCTTGCCCGGCCGGGAGATGCGCCGCCTTACTCGCAAGGCATCAGGCCGGCGAGCGCCTCGGCCGCCTTTTCGGGCCGTCCTTCGGCCAGATGTGCGGCGGCGGCGCGAAGGGCCGCCGCGTGTTCGGCGGTCAATGGCACGGCCGTGCCGGGCGGCGGGGCCCGGTAGGCGAGCCGCGCGAGCACCTCGTGCCGCAGGGCGTCCAACCCTGCACCGATCTCGGCGGAAACCGCCAAGGCGCCGGTCGCCCCGAGCGGCCCGTCCGCCACGTCCGCCTTGTTCCAGACGGCGAGGAGCGGTTGAACGTGCGGGCGCGGCGGGTCTCCGCACCCGCCGCGCTCTTCGCAAGAGCGGGTGCCGCGCTCCCGGAGGTCCGCCAAGGCCGTTTCATCCTCCGCCGTCGCCCCTGTTGCGGCGTCGAGGAGATAG
Organism: uncultured Anaerolineales bacterium; assembly: GCA_964577175.1. GTDB lineage: Bacteria > Planctomycetota > Phycisphaerae > FEN-1346 > FEN-1346 > BS750m-G62. Next base: position 4,650 of record CAZNYC010000024.1, on the reverse strand, counting down.
ACGACCAGGTCGGCGCCGGAGGCCTGTCGGCGGGCGCGGGCCACGCCTTCGCGTTCGATCCGCTCCAGCGTTTCGCGCACGCCCGCCGTATCGACGAGCACGACCGGCAGGCCGTCCAGGGCGGCCACCGTCTCGACGGTGTCGCGGGTGGTGCCGGGCTCGGGGTGGGTGATGGCCCGCTCGCGGCCGGCCAGGCGATTCAGGAGCGTGCTCTTGCCGACGTTCGGCCGGCCGGCGATGACCACCCGGGGCGGTGCGGCCAGGTACCGGCCGCAGGACTTCCATCGGTCGAGGAGGGCGTCGATGCCGGCGGCGGCGTCCTTCGTGCGGCCGGCGGCGAGGGCGGCGGTGATACGCCCGACCGCTTGTTCCAGCGCGCCGCTGAAACGGGTCGCGCGGTGGGTCTCCGTACCCACCGCTCGCTCGGCGTCCGCTGTTTTATCGCGCGGCGGGTGCGGAGACCCGCCGCGCTTCTCCTCTTCGGACCCGCCGGGCCCCTGGGGCGTGAACTGATCGAGCAGAATCCGGGCGGCGAGGGGCGTGGCGGCGGACCGCAGCCGCCGGCGGGCCGTACGCTCAACGTGTCCCGTCCCCTCAGCGGCGAGGAGGACGTCGGGCTCGACCTGCTCGAGGCCGAGGGCGGCCAGGCGGTCGCAGACGGCCGCGACGGACGCCGGACCGCCGTGGCAGTTGACCTCCCACGTCGCCGGGCCCGCCCGATGCAGGATGACTTCGTCGAGGACCTCGCCGCCGGCGCCCAGCACGTGGCCGTAGGCGAGGCGGCCGGAGGGCAGACCGCCGTGCGGCACCGTTCGAGCCCGCTGCGGGAGCAGGGGGTCATCCCCATCCGCCCTGGTCGTCGGCCACGGCGGATCAGGATGACCGGCCGCTTCCGCGGCCGGCTCAAACGGCGCTCCGCCGACGGGCCGGAAGCAGGCCGCCAGGGCCTCGGCGACGGCCGGGCCGGTGGCACGGACGACGGCGATGCCGCCCCGGCCGGGGGCCGTCAGGTGTGCAAAGACCGACCGTTCGGCGTCACTCATGGCTCGCGATGCTCGCGCCAGGCCAGGACAAGGCCTTCGAGGACGAGATCCGGCACGACGCTTTCGGCGATGCCTCGCTCGCCATGCTCCGGCGGCGCGTACCCGCCCGTGATGTAGACGGGCGCGGCGGTGCCCACCACCTGCATCATGTCGCCGGCGATGCCGCCGATGCCCCCCGCCAGTGCCCGCATGATGCCGGACCGGATGGCCTCCTGCGTGTTCTTGCCGATGGCCCGCTCCGGCACGAACTCGCGTCCGACTTCGACCAGCGGCAACTGGGCCGTGCCGTCGGCGAGCGACCGGGCCATGAGGCCGGGGCCGGGGAAAATCGCCCCGCCGAGGAACGTGCCGTCCTCGTCCACGGCATCGACGGTGACGGCCGTACCGGCGTCGATCACGATACATGCCCTGCCGGCTCGGCGGTAGGCGGCGAGGGCGGCGAGCAGGCGGTCCGTGCCCACGCGACCGGGCTCGTCCACGTCCGCATGGATGGGGATAGGGAAATCCTCGCCGGCGACGTACGGCCCGTCGGCGCCGGCCGCTTCGACGGCCTGGCGGACGCGGTCGAGCGCCGGCGGGTTCACGGAACAGACCACCACCGGCCCGTCGGCCGTCTCCAGCCGGGGGGCGAGAAACGCCTCCGGCGGCTCCCGGGAGGCGCGGCCTACGTCATGGAGCGTTCCCGCCTCGTCCGCCGTCGCGACCGCGACGGACGTGTTACCGAGCGTGACGGCCAGGAGTCCGCTCATGGCGTGTCCTCCGTGGAGCCAGAAGAGGGCCACGGCGCGTCCGCCTCGGCCTGGTCCGCGTCGGCCCGGATCGCGTCGAGGCGATCGAAGATGGCGCTGACCAAGGGCCTCAGCCCCGCACCGGAGACGGCGGAAATGGCGAAGACGGGCCGGTTGATGGCGTCGGCGAGGTCGGCCCGGGGCTCATCCTCACCGGGCAGGAGGTCGGCCTTCGTCAGGGCGACGAGTTCCGGCTTGGCGGCGAGTTGGGGACTGTAGGCGGTGAGTTCGTCGCGGATGGCCCGGTAGGCGTCGGCGGGAGAATCATGGTCGTGCGGCTCGAGTTCCACGAGGTGTACGAGCATGCGGGTGCGTTCGATGTGCTTGAGGAACGCATCGCCCAGGCCCACGCCCGTGTGGGCGCCGTCGATGAGACCGGGCAGGTCGGCCATGACGAAGCGATGGTCCGGGTCCGCCTCGACGATGCCGAGGTGCGGCTGGAGGGTGGTGAAGGGATAGTCGGCCACCTTGGGCCGGGCGGCCGAAAGGCGCGCCAGCAGCGTGCTCTTGCCCGCGTTGGGCAGGCCGACGAGGCCGACGTCAGCGATGAGTTTGAGTTCGAGGTGGAGGTGCCGCTCCTCGCCGGGCGTGCCGGGTTCGGCCTCGCGCGGCGTCTGATGGGTGGCGGTGGCGAATCGGGCGTTGCCGCGCCCGCCCTTACCGCCGCGGGCGACGACCGCCTCCATGCCGGGGCGGTTCAGGTCCTTGATCAGGAGTCCGGAATCGGTGTCGTAAACGAGCGTGCCGGGGGGGACGTCGATGACGAGGTCGTCGCCCGCGCGGCCGGCCATGTTCTTGCTGCGTCCGGGTTTGCCGTCGCCGGCCCGCCAGTGGTGGCGTCCGCGGAAGTCCATGAGGGTATCGAGACCGTGCCGGGCACGGAAGACGACGCTGCCGCCGTCGCCGCCGTCGCCGCCGCTGGGCCCGCCGCGGGGCACGTGGGCCTCCCGGCGGAAGGTCACAGCCCCGTCGCCGCCGTCGCCGGCCTTGACGTGGATATCCGCTTCGTCGATGAACATGGGGGCGATTCCTCTCGGTTACGACGATAGCAGGGCCGGGGGCCGCGGGCAAGGGGGCGAAGACGCAGATGCCGCCGGCGGCCTGCTCGCCAGTGCGTCTCGAACTGCGGAGAACACTGGCTGACAAGCCGCCGGTGCCACCCGGCAGGGAGCGCACGAAAACGGCCCGAGGCGCGGGGCCCCGGGCCGGGAAACGTCCACTGCATGGCACTACATGACGTGGACCTTGCGGCCCTGGAAGCGCACGGTACCGTCGGCCTTGGCGAAGAGCGTGTCGTCGCGTCCGCGGCCGACGTTGAAACCGGGATGGAACCGCGTACCCCGCTGGCGGACGATGATGCTGCCGGTCGTGACCTGCTGGCCGCCGTAGGTCTTGATGCCGAGATACTGCGGATTCGAGTCGCGACCGTTCCGCGAGGAACCTTGTCCCTTTTTATGTGCCATGGCTCGTACTCCTGTCCGTTCGGTGCTTGCGAGACACACCAGTATATCGGCGGAGAAGCGGAAGGCAAGTAAGAATCAGGGCGCCCCGATTCACGCAGGTGCGAGGGCTTTGCTCGCCAAACCGTCCGCGACGAACGTCAGGCACGGATTGGCAAGCAATCCGTGGCACGCGGCAACTTACCGCCAAGTCCACTTCTTGGACACGAAGGTGGGCTGGTCGAGGTTCAGCCACCATTTGTCGCCGGGGAGTTTGTACGTCAGGGCCAGCGCCTTGCGAAGGCGGACGACCTTCTCGTCCTCCGGGGCGTCGTCTGCGGCGGCGAGGTTCGGCCGCTCGATGTACTTGCCCGAGAGACCTTCGCAGAAGATGGTGAACGAGTCCGTCTCGCGGTCGAGCGGGGCGAAGATGGCCACGCCGGTCCGGGCATTGCCCTCGCCGGGCCTGATTTTCGTATGCAGGTCGCACGTCTGTTCAAGGAACCGGATCTTGCGGTTCGCCTTGATCGCCTCGTAGACCTCCGGGAACAGGCCGGCCCGGCGGACGGTCGCTTGGTCGGTGTACAGGGTGAAGGCCGGGACGAACCGCCGGGCCTCCTTACTGCGGTTCGTCACGGTGTAGACGAGGTACCAGTAGACCTCGCGGTCGCCGCCGGACGTCTTGACGACGATGGGCTGGGGGTGCTCGAACTGGAAATCGAAGGTCCAGTCCTCGCCCTTGACGCGGTTCGGGTCCCTCTTGACCTTCTGATCTGGGTCCCCTTTGTCGACGGCCCGACGGACCGCCTCGCCCCGGTCCTCTTTCTCCTCGGCCGCGGGCGCTTGCGCCAGAACCATGACCATCGCCAGGGCGGCGAGGCCGACGAACCATACGGTGTAGTGTTTGGCCCTCATCCCTTGCTCCGTCACACGGGTCCTCGAAACGGTATGGCCGGTGCGCGGTGGGTCTCCGCACCCGCCGCCAAAGGCCGACTTAGCATTGTAACGCTATGCGGCGTCGGTGCCGCTCCGCGTTGCTTGCTGCTTGCGCAGGTCCCGGAAGTTGCCTATGCAGTTCACGGGGCACGCCCGTACGCACTTGCCGCAGTTGATGCAGGCGTCCAGGTCGACCCTGGCCAGGTTGTCGTTCACGTGAATGGCGCTGCCCTCGACGGGGCAGACCTTCTCGCACTTGTGGCAGGCGATGCATCCGACCTCGCAGGTCTGCCGCACCACCTTTCCACGATCCCGGTTGAGACACAGGACGTGAACATACTGGTCGGCCGGCAGAATCTCAATGATATTCTTGGGGCAGACCTCCGCGCACGTGCCGCAGGCCGTGCACCGGTCCTCCAGGACGCGGGGCAGGCCGGTCTCGGC
>CAZNYC010000023.1:10733-39524 GCA_964577175.1 uncultured Anaerolineales bacterium | reverse complement strand
TTGGACTTTGGACTTTGGACTTTGAACTTTGGACTTTGGACTTTGGACTTTGAACCTTGGACTGCCTTCAAAGGAATTGCATTGAGGCCCCCGCCGGGCCTGCCTATAATGCCGCTTTCCACATCAAACAGGGAGGGAAGCATCGCCCATGGACGTTACCGGCAAGCGGTTTCTGGTCATCGGCGGGGCCGGATTGATCGGGTCCCACACGGTCGATGCGCTGCTGGAGGAAGACGTGGCCCAGGTCCGCATTTACGACAACTTTTCGCGCGGCACGCGGGAGAACCTGGCCAAGGCGCTGTGCGACCCGCGGGTCGAGGTCTTCCCCCTGGGCGGCGAACTCATGCACCGCGACATCCTCCGGGCCGCCATGGACGGCATGGACGGCGTGTTCCACTTTGCCGCCATGTGGCTGCTGCACTGCTACGAGTTCCCGCGGTCGGCGTTCGAGGTAAACATCGCCGGCACGTTCAACGTGCTGGAGGCCTGCATCGCGAGCGGCGTCGAGCGGCTCGTCTACTCCTCCTCGGCCTCCGTCTACGGCGACGCGGTCACCGAACCCATGACCGAGGACCACCCGTACAACAACACGAACTTCTACGGCGCGACCAAGATCGCCGGCGAGCACATGGCCCGGGCCCTCCATCACCGGTTCAAGGACACCGACCGCCGGTTCGATTACGTGGGCCTGCGGTACATGAACGTGTACGGTCCGCGGCAGGATTACCGGGGCGCCTACGTGCCGGTCATCATGAAGATCCTCGACCGGCTGGACCGCGGGCAGCCGCCCATCGTCTACGGCGACGGGTCGCAGGCGTACGACTTCGTCTACGTGGGCGACTGCGGACGGGCCAACGTCCTCGCCATGAAGGCCGACACCACCGACACGTTCTACAACGTCGGCACCGGCCGCAAGACCACCATCAAGGAACTGGCGGACCTGCTGCTGGAACTGAGCGGGTCGGACCTGGAAATCCAATACGACCCTGGCGGCACGACGTTCGTCAAGAACCGCGTCGGGTGCCCCGAAAAAGCGAAGGCCGAGTTGGGGTTCCGGGCCCAGGTGCCGCTGCGCGACGGCCTGGAGCGGCTCATCACGTGGCGGCGGGGGCACATTGAGGAGGTCGCACGCCGCCGGCAGGAAGCGGGCGTCACCGATGCGTGAGCCCCGGCACATCCCCATCGCCCGGCCGGCCACCGGCGAGGAGGAATGGCAGGCCCTCCGCGAACCACTCGAGAGCGGCTGGATCACCCAGGGGCCCAAGGTCGCCGCCTTCCAGGACGCCTTCGCCCGCCGGCACCGGGTCCGCCACGCCATCGCCACCACCAGTTGCACGACGGGGCTGCGACTGATCCTGGCGGCCCTGGAGGTCGGCCCCGGCGACGAGGTCATCGTGCCGTCGCTCACGTGGGTCGCCACCGCCAACGTCGTGGTCCACTGCGGGGCCACGCCGGTGTTCGTGGACACCGACCCGGAGACGTTCAACGCCGACCCCGCCCGGGTGGCGGCGCGCGTGACGCCACGGACACGGGCGATCGTGCCGATCCACCTGTTCGGCCTGTGTGCCGACGTAGACGCGATCGCCGACGCCGCCCCGGGCGTGCCGATCGTCGAGGACGCCGCCTGCGCCGTGGGCGCCACGTACAAGGGCCGGCCCGCCGGCGGGCTCGGACGGGCCGCCGCCTTCTCCTTCCATCCCCGCAAGGTCATCTCGACCGGCGAGGGCGGGATGGTGACCACCGACGACGACGCCCTGGCCGGGTGCATCGATTCCCTCCGCAACCACGGCGCCTCGGTGCCGGAGGAGCAGCGGCACCACGGGCCGAAACCGTACGTCCTGCCGGAGTTCCATCTGCCGGGGTTCAACTTCCGGATGACGGACCTTCAGGGCGCGGTGGGCCTCGTGCAGATGGGGAAACTCGACCGCCTGCTCGCCGAACGCCGACGCCTCGCCGCCCGGTACGACGAGGCCCTGGCCTCCGTCCCGTGGCTCCGGCCGCCGCGCGCGGCGGCAGGCTGCGAGCACACGTACCAGGCGTACGTGTGCATGGTGGACGAGGCGCGCGCCCCGGCGCCGCGGAACGCCATCATGGAGGCGCTCCAGCAGAAGGGCATCAGCACCCGGCCGGGCACCCACGCCGTCCATATGCTCGACTACTATCGCGAGCGGTTCGGATGGAAACCGGACGACTGCCCCCTGGCCCGCGAGGCCGACCGGCTGAGCATGGCCATTCCCCTGCATAACTGCATGGACGACGCGGATCTCGATACCGTCGTCGATGCCATCACGTCCCTGTAACCGCGGAACGAGAGGCGCGCATGTCGGCGACCGAACGGCTCGGATTGGACGCGTCGGCGACGGCGTCGGTGCGCCGCGGCACGTCGGCGGCGCAGCAGCAGACCAGCGACACGTTCGCCTACAAGTGGCGTCGGCGGGAGACGTACGATTCGCCCCGCGTGCAGGCGCACTCTCGGCAGTGGATGCTCGATCGGTACTGCGAGGGCGACCCGTCCCGCCTCGACGCGTGGCTCGCGGTCGGCCCCCTGGTCCTCCTCGACGCCGGGTGCGGGTCCGGGTACTCGGCCCTGCTCCTCTTCGGCGAGCGACTGCGGGACCACGATTATCTGGGCGTGGACATCTCCGACGCCGTCGACGTGGCCCGCGAGCGGTTCCGCGAGGCGGGCATCCCCGGCGAGTTCCTCCAGGGCGACCTCATGGACCTGCCCGTCCCGGACGGGTCCGTCGACCTCGTCTTCTCCGAGGGCGTCCTCCACCACACCGACAGCGTGGAGAAGGCCGTGGCGTACCTGGCCCGCAAACTGGTGCCGGGCGGGCGGTTCCTCTTTTACGTGTATGCCCGGAAAGGCCCCGTCCGCGAGTTCACCGACGACTTCGTGCGAGAGCGCCTGCGGGACCTCTCGGACGAGGAGGCGTGGAAGGCCCTGGAGCCGCTCACGCGCCTCGGCATCGCCCTCGGGGAACTGGGCGCCGAGGTCGAAGTGCCCGAGGACGTCCCCCTCCTCGGCATCCCGAAGGGGCGGTACGACGTCCAGCGGCTGTTCTACTACTACGTGGTGAAGACGTTCTACCGGCCGGACTTCACGCTGGAGGAGATGACGCACGTGAACTTCGACTGGTTCCGGCCGCTCAACTGCCACCGGCACACGCCGGAGGAGGTCCGGACGTTCTGCGAGCAGGCGGGCCTGGCGATCGAGCGGCTCGCCGCCGAGCCGGCCGGCATCACGGTCGTGGCGCGGAAGGCGTGAACCGATGTGCGGAATCGCCGGCATCCTGAGGCTGGACGGCGCCCCCGTCCGGGCCGAGGCGCTCGGGCCCATGGTCGCGTCCGTCGCCCATCGCGGGCCCGACGGCGAAGGCGCCTGGGCCGACGGGCCGGTCGGGCTCGGCCACCGGCGCCTGAAGGTCATCGACCTCACCGCCGCCGCCGACCAGCCCATGGCCACCGACGACGGCCGGTTCACCATCATCTACAACGGTGAGATCTACAACTTTCGCGAATTGCGAAAGCAGCTCCAGGGCCTGGGCCACGCCTTCCGCTCCCGCAGCGACACGGAGGTGCTCCTCCACGCCTGGGCCGAGTGGGGCGAGGCGGCCCTTGATCGCCTGAACGGCATGTTCGCCTTCGCCGTCTGGGACGCCGCCGAGCAGGCGCTCTTCCTCGCCCGCGACCGCTACGGCATCAAGCCGCTCTACTGGGCCCGCGACGGCGACGTCTTCCTGTTCGGGTCGGAGGCGAAGGCGATCCTGGCCCACCCGGCCCACGCGGCCGCGCTCGACCCCGAGGCCCTGCTCGAGTACTTCACGTTCCAGAACCTCTTCACGAACCGGACGCTGTACGCGGGGATCCGGATGCTGCCGGCCGGCACGCACCTGACGGTCCGCGCCGGCGACGGCCGGGTGCCCGACCCGGTGCGGTACTGGGACTTCGACTTCCGCGAGCCGGACGAGCCCGCCGACGAGCGGGAATACGTCGAGGAACTCGCCCGCCTGTTCGAGCAGGCGGTGACGCGGCAACTGGTGAGCGACGTGGAGGTGGGTGCGTACCTGAGCGGCGGGATGGATTCCGGGTCCATCACCGCCGTCGCCGCCACCCACCTGCCCCACATGAAGACGTTCACGTGCGGGTTCGACCTGCACTCCGCCTCGGGCCTGGAGAGCGGGTGCGACGAACGCGAGCAGGCCGAACTCATGTCCTACTGCTTTCAGACCGAGCATTACGAGATGGTGCTGAAGGCCGGCGACATGGAACGCATCCTGCCGCGCCTCGCCTGGCACATCGAGGAACCGCGCATCGGCCAGAGTTACCCGAACTTCTACGCCGCCCAACTCGCCCGCAAGTTCGTCACGGTCTGCCTGGCCGGCGCCGGCGGCGACGAACTCTTCGGCGGGTACCCCTGGCGGTATTACCGCGCGGTCGTCAACGACGACTTCGAGCACTACATCGACAAGTATTACCGGTTCTGGCAGCGGCTTATTCCGAACCGGTCCCTCCGCGGGGTGTTCAAGCCCATCTGGCCCCAGGTCGAGCACGTGTGGACCCGCGACATCTTCCGCGACGTATTCCGGACACACGCCGACCGGTTGCGCCGGCCGGAAGACTACGTGAACCACTCGCTCTATTTCGAGGCCAAGACGTTCCTGCACGGGTTGCTGGTCGTGGACGACAAGCTGTCGGCGGCCCAGGGGCTGGAGGTGCGCGTCCCGTTCCTCGACAACGACCTGGTGGACTTCGCGATGCGCGTGCCGGCCCACCTGAAACTGGGGAACCTGGCCGAGGTCGTCGGGCTCAACGAGAACCAGCCGGGGGACAAGACGGCGCGGTACTTCCAGCGGACGAGCGACGGCAAACTCCTCCTGCGCAAGGCCATGAATCGCTTCGTGCCCCCCCGCGTCACGGGGCGGGTGAAGCAGGGGTTCAGCGCCCCGGACGCCAGTTGGTTCAAGGGCGAGAGCATCGACTACGTCGGCCGCGTACTCTACGACGGCCGGGCCCGGCTGTACGAGTACCTGGACCGCGAGGCCGTCCAGGCCCTCGTCGACGAGCACCTCGAAGGCCGCCGGAATCGCCGGCTCCTCATCTGGAGCCTCCTGAGTTTCGAGCACTGGCTGGCCACGTTCCTGTAGAGCGGGCGGACCGCCGCCCCGGACACCGAAGGGGACACCCATGACGGCCGACGCCGTACCCTGGCCGGACGATCCCGAGGCCCGCAAGCACCTCGAGCGGTTGCGCCACGCGTGGCGCGAGGCCCAGGCCGCGCTCCATGCCCGATGGCCGCGCACCCTCCCCCTGGGCGACTACGTCGTCGACCGCTGGGAGAAGGCCCGCATCCTCGGCTTCGGCGACGGGGCGAGCATCTACGACAGCAGCGTCGTCATCGGCGACGTCCGCGTGGGGCCCCACACGTGGATCGGCCCGTTCACGCTGCTGGAGGGCACGGGCGGCCTGACCATCGGGGCCCACTGCTCCATCTCCGCCGGCGTGCAAATTTATACCCATAACACCATCCGATGGGCCGTCACGGGCGGCGACGCCGACCCCGAACGCCTGCCCACCACCATCGGCTCGCGGTGCTACATCGGCCCCAACACGGTGGTGGCCAAGGGCGTCACGATCGGCGACGGGTGCATCGTCGGGGCGTGCAGCCTCGTGCTCGATGACATCCCGGCGGGGAGCAAGGCGTTCGGCACGCCGTGCAAGGTCGTCGGCCGGGCCGACGACGCCGCCCCCGGTCCGCTCGGCGGCCCGGCCCCCGGAGAAGCCTGAACCCTCCGGGCCCGCTGACCCCAACGCGTCCGCCGCCCGGACCACCCCTGCGTCCGAGGGAGTCTGAACGATGGAATCGCACGGCAACCCGACGGCGGACGGCACCGGCTCGCGCCGCGTCCTGCTCCTGGATACCCGGGACCTGATGTGGGGCGAGGCGCCGCCCCCCAGGCAAATGCCCGTCAACCTGAACCTCGGCCTTCTGGCCGCCGGCACCCTCCTCCGCCGCGACGGCTTCGAGGTGGGCTGGGTCGATCCGTTCGTCGACGCGGACTGGCCCGACCGCATCGGGGCCTTCCTCGCCGGCGACGAGACGGCAATGGCGCTCGTCTCGGTGACGACGAGTTCACTCCGGTCGGGCCTCGAGGTGGCGCGGGCCGTCCGCGACGCCGACCCCGCCGTCCCCATCGTCTGGGGCAGTTTCCACCGCGGCTTTTACGGGCCGTTCATCGAACTGTACCCGGAGGTGGCGCTGCGGCACGCCCTGGTGGACTACGTGGTCCTGGGGAACGAGTACACCGCGCGCGATCTCGCCCGCCATCTCGCGGGCGGCGCGCCGCCGGAGACGTGGCGCCGCCAGGTGCGCGGCATCGGGTACGCCGAGAACGGCAAGACGGTCTTCACCGAGTCCATCGACCCCGCATCCTCCCGGCCGTGCGTTGAAGAGGACTACGGCCTGGTGGACCTCGAGAAGTACATCGTCCGGCCGGGCATCGAACTGGCGCGCGACGGCCGGATGAAACGCATCCTGCCGATCTCGACCGGCGAAGGGTGCCCGTACCGCTGCTCGTTCTGCATCAACTCCGCCCCGGGGCATCGCAAACGGTTCCGCCTGAAACCGGCCGAGATGATCATCCGGCAGGTCGAGGCGGCCGTCGAGCGGCACGGGGCCGAGGTCATCTGGTTCCAGGACGACAACCTGTTCGCGAAGCGCGACCGCGCCTTCGCCCTCTTCGACGCCATCGAGCGGCACGGCTGGGAGTTCCAATGGGCCGGCCAGGGGCGGCTCAACTACTTCTCCGAGGCCTACATGCGCGACGACTGGTTCAAGCGGATCACGCGGAGCTGCCTCTGGTTCGGCGTCGGGTTCGAGACGGCCTCCGACCGTCTCCGCGCCCGCTACCACAAACACGTCACGCGCGAGATGCTCGAACGGGTGGCCCGGCTGTGCCACCACAGCGGCGTCCTGCTGGCCGTCGCGTTCATCGTGGGCACCCTCGAAGAGACCCGCGCCGAGATGCTCGAAACGGTCCAGTACATCCTGGATTTGAAGGAGCGGTTTCCCTACACTTCGATCACGTACCAGGTGTACCGGCCGTACCCGGGGTCGACCGAGTACGAGAAACTGCGGGCCGCGGGCTGCCTGCCGCCGGAACCGGAGACGCTGGAGGCCTGGGCGGACCGCGCCGTGTCCTTCGGCGACTACTCCGGCCACGGGTGGCTCGACGCCGACGGGCGGAAGGCCCTCATTCCGCACCTCCTGCGAATCGTTTCGTTCTTCAACGTGGAGCGGCGACCGGCGGGGCCGCTGCGGGCCCCCGGACGCCTGGTGCATCACTGTCGGCGGCGCCTGGCCCGGTGGCGCCTCGGCCGGGACGTCTGGCTCGGCGCCGGCGGCGAGGCGCTGGCCTGGAGAGTGCTCCAGGGTCTCTGGCGGCCGTCGAGCCGAACCGGCGGGGCCGACGAACGCGCAAGGGGCAAACCCCTCCCATGAAACGGCTGCGTCTCCTTCGCATGGGCACCTCGGGTTCGTGTCGCGCCCTGATGGAGAAGTTCGGCAACCTCGACCTGTACGCCCAGGACATCGTGCCCGGGCTCACGGAACTCAGCGTGCGGCTGTGTCCGTTCGGCACGTTCAGCGGACGCCGTATCCTGCGGCCGGACCTGATCGTTCACGAGATGGCCGGCGGATCCCGGCCCACCAAGTGGCCGGCGCTGGTCCGCGACGTCACGCGCCTGGTGCGGCGGTACGGCATCAACGTGGCGCATTCGAACGACCCGTTCCAATGGGGACTGGCCATGCTGGTGGCCGCCAGGACCCAGGGCGTCCCGTTTTGCGTGTCCGTCCACACGGACTACGAGCGAGGCGCCGCCCTGGACACCGGGGCGGCCCCGCGTCTGCTCTTCAGCCGCCGGCCGGCCCGCTTCGCGGAGACGCTGGTGTATCGGCACGCGGACCTGGTGCTCCCGATCCGGCGGTCGCTGGCCGACCGCGTGCGCCGCCGGGGATGTCCCCGGGAGAAGATTCGCCTTTTCCCGCATTCGGTGAGCGAGCGCACGTTTACGGGCGAGGACGCCTTCGACGTCCGCCGGCGATACAACCTCCCGCCGTCAGCCAGGCTCGTCGTCCACGCGGGACGGCTGGAAAAGGACAACTACGCCGACGACATCGCCGCCGTCGCCGGACGGTTGGTCCAATCGGACCCCGACGTACACGTGATCGTCTGCGGGTCGGGGGCGCAGCAGGAGGCCATGGCGCGGGGGGTGCGGGCGGCGGGCGGCGCGGACCGCATCCGGTTCCTGGGTTTCGTCCCGCAGGAGGAGGTCCTGGCCTGGCGGCGGCAGGGCGACGTGAACCTCTGCCTGCGCGCCGGGTTCAGCCTCATCGAGGCGTGCGCCGCCGGCACCCCCGTGGTCGCCTACGATGTCGACTGGCACCGCGAACTCGTGCGAAACGGGGAAACCGGGTTCCTGGTTCCCGAACACGACGTGGCCGGCGTCGCGGAGCGGGTGCAGCGGCTCCTCGCCCATCCGGACGAGGCCCTGCGCATGGGAGACAGCGCGCGCCGCCTCGCCCGGCGGCGGCACTCCCCCGCGAACGTGGCCAGGCAAAAGGCTTCCATCTACCGCGAACTGCTCCAGAAAAAGAGCCGCCATGGGCCGCGCTGAACGCGAAGCACGAAAAGGCAACCCCTGGTACACCAGCCCGCAGTTCCAGGCGCTGGCGCACAAGGCGCAACGCCAGACCATCCAGCGGCGGTGGGCCTTTTTCACCAGGCACATCGAGCGGCAACTGGCGACCGGCGGCCGGGAACAACCCTGCTTCCTCGACGCCGGGTGCGGCGACGGCGTGAACCTGAGCCTCCTCACCCGGTTCGACGACGTCACGGTCTACGCGTGCGACTACAATCCCCTCCGCCTGGCGCGGGTGAAGGAGCGGTTTCCGTCCGTCCGGGTCTCCGGGCAGGATCTGCTCCATCCGGACTTCGGCGGCACGAGGTTCGACGTCATCCTGTGCAGCCAGGTGCTGGAACATATTCCCCAGGACGATGCGGCCCTGGCGGGCCTCAAGGGGCTTCTGAAACCGGACGGGTTGCTCATCGTCGGCGTGCCGAACGAAGGGTGTCTTCCCGCCCGCATTCGCAACGGTTTCCTCCAACCGTCGCTCGGCCGGACGACGGACCACGTCCACTTCTACCGGTACGCCGAATTCCGCAACCAACTCGTGCGGCACGGGTTCCGCGTGGCGGACGTGTTGCGGGAAGGGTTCTTCTTTCCGCACACGCGGTTGCACGGGATGGTGCGGTCGTCGGCGGCCGGCTTCGCGCTGGCCGACGTCCTGGGGTCCGCGATGCCGTTCTGGGCGGGGGGCATGTACTTCGCCGTCCGCCTCGCCGGGCGGAGCGCGGAAGGAGGGTCGTCGCCATGATGGCCTCCCGGAACCCGCCGCCGGACACCGAGCAAGTCGCCGAACAGGCGGGCGTCCGGGACTCGTTCTGGGATTTCCTCGGGCTGACCGGCGGCCGCCTCATCCTCGTGCCGCTCGGCATCGTCTCCTCGGCGTTGACCGCCCGCATCCTCGGCCGGGACGGGTACGGCCAAATAAGCCTGTTCCAGATGACGGTGGGGCTGGTGCTGCTGGCGGCGACGACGTGGACCGGCGGGGCGGTGCTCCGCTTCGGCCGCGAGGAGTTCGACCAGCGGGGCGGTTGCCACCGCACCTTCTGGGCCCGCAACGTGATGCTGCTGCCCGCCCTCGCCGTCGCTCTGACGGCGGTGTTCGTGTTCCGCGAGCGGATTACCGGGTACCTCCGGATGCCCGCCTGGGCCGTCTGGCTCGTCGTCTGGGCCGCCGTCGCGGGGACGGCCCGAGGGTACGTCGCGTTCCTCCTCCAGGCGGGGCACCGTCTGAAGACGTTCGCGGCCGCCCAGGTCGCCGAGACCGGCCTCGCCATCGTCGGCCTGACGCTCGTCTTCGTCGGGCTCTTCGAGCGGGGGTACACCGCGGTCATCGCCGTGGGACTGGTGGCGTCGACGGTGGTGGCCACGGTGCTGGCGGCGGCATTCGTGCCCCGGGGGACGTTCCGCCCCGTCCGGACCGACCGATCCACACTGCGCGAGGTGTTCCGTTTCTCGTACCCGATCCTGCTCGGCAACACGGCCGCCTATGTCGTCAACTACGTGGACGTGCTGGTCATCAAGCAGTACTTCGACATGGCCGACGTCGGCGGGTACCAGTTGGCCTACAACGCGTACACCCTGCTGACGAACACGGCGGGGGCCGCCCTCGTGCTGCTGGGCCCGATGCTGATCTCGTTCGTGGCCGCCCGGCGCGATGACCTGACGCTCCATTACAGCCGGCGCCTCGTGCCGCAGGCGATGCTGGCCTGGTCGGTGATGGTCGGCGTGGGGATGGCCGTGGCGCCGCCGGCGTTCCGGGCGGTGTACGGGGAGGCGTTCGCCTCGTCGGGCATCTTCTTCCAGTTCCTGGCGTTCGGCCTGTGTTTGCAGGCGCTGACGTATCTGTACTCGGGGCTGGTGACGGCGTATAAACTCGTCCGGCTGGGAGTGATCGCGAGCCTGGCCCGGGCGGGGGTGAACCTGGTCGGCGATCTCCTCCTCGTGCCGCGCCTCGGACCGCTCGGCGCCACGTTCGCGACGGCGGCCGGCATCGCGGTGGCGGCGCTGCTGTACCTGCTGATCTGCCAGTGGAAACAGAAGACCGTCCTGGCCTGGCAGATCGGGCTGATTGTGCCGGGGCTGGCGTCGCTCGTCGCCTGCCGCCTCATCCCCGCATGGTGGGGCCCCGTGACCGGCGTGGCCGCGGCCCTGCTCGTCGGGTACGGCCTGGCCAAGGCGACGGGGCTGTACCGGGTGGAGGACATCGACTTCCTCGCGCACGTCCACATGCCGGACCGCCTGCGCCGGGCGATCACCCGCCTGTACCGGTTCCTGGCCGACGGAAAGGGGGCGTAGCGATCGACGCCGCCCATCTCGCCACGGTCGACGCCGCGACGGCGGCCTCCGTCCTCCTCGCCGTGGCCGCCTTCAGCACCATCGTCCGTCTGCTGCCGCTGCGGCGGTGCCCGACCCTCGGCATCGACAACTGGTACTGGCTGCTGGTGGCCGAGGACGTCAAACGCCGGCGGCGGCTTCCGGCCCGGCTGCCGTACTACCTCCTCGAGGACGCCGAGCAGTGGTACCCGCCGCTGTACGGGGGTCTGCTGGCGCTGGTGCCGATGCGGGTGCTCGAGCGGCACGGGGGGAAGGTGTCCCAACTCGTGGACGTGGTCCACGGTTTGGTGGCCGCCGGCGCGGTCCTCGCCGTGGGCGGCCACCCGGTGGTGGCGGCCGCGGCCGGCGTCTCGTACGCCCTGGCGTACTTCCCCCTGTCCTGCAACGTCCAACTCCAACCGCGCGGACTCGCCAATCTGCTGCTGACCCTCGCCGTCGGCGGCCTGTGGTGGTACCACGCGACCGGCTCCGTGGCCGTGTGGTGCGGCGTGCTGGCGGTGAGCACCGCCCTGCTGCTGCTCCACAAGATGACGGTCCAGATGGGGGTCGTCTTCCTGGCGGGGTTCGGCCTGTGGGCGTGGGACTGGCGCATCCCGGTCCTGCTGCCGGCGTCGATGGCCGCCGCGACGGTCCTGACCGGCGGGTTCTACATCAAGGTGCTCCGCGCCCATTGGGACATCGTCGCCTTCTGGCACCGGCACATGCGATATCTGGGCAGCCACCAGTACTACGAATCGCCCCGGTACCGGAAGGAGGGGGTCGTCACCACCGCCTACCATCAGCCCGGGCTGAAGGGGTTCGTCGGGAAACTCCCCGCGCTGGCCAGGTACAACATGTATCTTGTGATGGTGCCGGGGCTGGTGTACGCGGCGGTGAGGGCGGAGGGCGGGCCGTCGCCCCTGGAGACGTTCCTCTGGCTCTGGCTCGGCATGAGCGTCGGGTGGACGCTGTTGACGGCGATGGTGCCGGGGTTCCAGGCCCTCGGGGCGGGCGTGCTGTACCTGTATCAGAGTTTCGTCCCGCTTTTTGCGCTGGCAGGCCTGTATCTCTGGGACGCCCCCCTCGCCGTCCGGCTCATCGGGTTCGGCCTGTGGGCGGTGGGGCTGGCGGCCTCGGTCCACGGGTACGTGACGTACATGCGAAACCTCGGCCGGGGCGACGCGACCGCGCTGAACGACGATCTCCGCCGCCTCCTCGACCGCCTGGCGGACCTGCCCGACGGCGGCGTCTACTGCATCCCCTTTCAACTGCCGGACCTCGTGGCCTACCGGACCCGCAAGCCGGTGTTCTGGGGCGGGCACGGGTACGGCTTCCGCCGGTACTTGGCCCCGTACTTCCCGGTGATGCGGGAATCGGTCCGCGAGACGCTCCACCGCCGGAACCTGCGGTACGTCCTGTTCTGGCGCGGGTACCTGGACGCGCTGGAAGACATCGGCCTGGCGGAGGAGCGGGACCTCCGCCTCCTGGCCGAGGAGGGCGAGTACGCCCTGTACGAGGTCCTCCGGCCCGACGCGCCGGCCCCGGCCGCCGAGCAGGCGGCCGAGGCTTGATGCACCCCCCGAATGTATTAGAATAGTCGGCCGCCACGCCCGCCGCAGCCGGACGACCTTCCCTCCGCCCGGCCGGCAAACAGAGGAGCCGCATCGTGCCCGCGGTCGCGTCCCAAATCGCCCGCCACCTGCCTGCGCCCGCCCGGCGCGGCCTGGGCAGGGTCTGGGACGCCGGAGGCATCCTCCGCCGGCGGCCGCCCGGATGGATTAACTACCTCCTCAGTTCCCTTTCCGAGGCCCTGCACACCGGCCGCGCCTGGGGCCGGCCCGTCTCCATCACCCTCGAACCGACCAACGTCTGCAACCTGCGGTGCCCCGTCTGCGAAACGGGGTCCGGCGTCCTCGGCCGCGAGCCCGCCATGATGCCGTACGACACCTTCGTCACCCTGCTCGACAAGGTGGGCCCCGGGGCGAACCACCTCATGTTCTACTTCATGGGGGAACCGTTCCTCAACCCGGACGCCTACCGTATGGTCCGCTACGCCCGCGGGATGGACCTCTACGTCACAACCTGCACCAACGGCGAGGCGGTCGACCCGGAGGGCCTCTACGACTGCGGCATCAACCACACGAGTTTTCAGATCGGCGGCGTGACCCAGGACACCCACACCGTCTATCGCCGGGGCGGCGACCTCCAAAGCGAACTCGACGTCCTGAAGCGGTACCTCGCGCTGGTCGAGGCGCACGGCCGGCGGCCGGGGGAACACCAGGTCGAACTCGGCTTCATCCTCATGAAACACAACGAGCACGAGGTGCAGGCGTTCCACGCCCTGGCCCGCAACCTCGGCGTCGACCGGGCCGTCGTCATCAGCCCGACCGTCCGGACACCCGAGCAGGCCGACGCCTTTCTGCCTGCCGACGAGGCGTACTGGCTGTTCGACCGGCAGGCGTTCGAGCGGCGGCGGGAACTCGTCCCGAAGACCCGCCTGCCGCCCAACGTCTGCCCGTGGCTGTATTTCGCCATCACGATCCAGGTGGACGGCACCGTCGTCCCGTGCTGCCGGGACGCCTGCGGGACCCACGTCGTGGGGAACCTGCTGGAAGAACCCCTCGAAGCCGTATGGAACGGCGGGGCAATGCGGGCGTTCCGCCGGCAGGTGTACACGGACCGCGCCGCGGAGTGCCTGTGCCGCCGGTGCGGCGCCTACGGCGCCCCCGCGATGTATCAGACCTGAGAGGCCCCATGTGCGGCATCGCGGGAATCGTGCATCTGGACGGCCGGCCGGTCGCGCGCGCCGATTTGGAACGGATGAACCGCGCCCAGGCCCATCGCGGCCCGGACGGCGAGGGCGTCTTCCTCGACGGGGCCGTCGGCCTTGGGCACACGCGGCTGGCCATCATCGACCCGGCGGGCGGCGAGCAGCCGCTGCTCAGCGACGACGGCCGCCTCGCCCTCGTCTACAACGGCGAGGTCTACAACTACCGCGAACTCCGCGACGAACTGGCCGGCGGCGGCACGAGGTTCCGGACCGCGTCGGACACCGAAGTCGTCCTCCGCGCCTACGAGCGGTGGGGGACGGCCGCCGTCGAACGCTTCCGCGGGATGTTCGCCTTCGCCCTCTACGACGGCCGCCAGGGACGCCTCGTCCTCGTCCGCGACCGCCTGGGCATCAAGCCGCTCTACTACGGCCGGGCGGACGGGCGTTTCGTCTTCGCGTCGGAACTGGCCGCCCTTCGCGGCCTCGGCCTGCCCGACGCCATCGACCCGGAGGCCGTGGCGGCCTACCTGCGGTACCAGTACGTCCCCACGCCGCGGACCATCTACCGGCACCTTCGGAAACTCGAGCCGGGCCACGTCCTGGAACTCGACCCCCGGACGGGGGCGATCACGGACCGGGCGTACTGGCGGCTGGCGGTCCGCGTCCGCGAGCGGAGCGAGGAGGCGTGCCTGGAGGAACTCAATGCCGCGCTCGATGAAACGGCCCGCCTCTACGTCCGCAGCGACGTGCCGTTCGGCGCGTTCCTCTCCGGCGGCGTGGATTCGAGCCTGGTCACCGCCGTCATGGGCCCGCACGTGGGCGAGCCGGTCCGCACCTTCGCCATCGGCTTCTACGAGCGGGAGCACTCCGAACTGCCGTGGGCCGACGAGGTCAGCCGGACCCTCGGCACGGCGCACACGGAGCGAGTCGTGTCGCCGGAGGCGGCGCTGGAGGTCATCCGCCGGCTGGTGGTCCACTTCGGCGAACCGTTCGCGGACTCCTCCGCCGTGCCGACGTACTACGTGTCGCGCGAGGGGGCGAGCCGCGTCAAGATGGTCCTCTCCGGGGACGGCGGCGACGAGGGGTTCGGCGGATACTGGAGTTACGCATGGTCGCGGCGGGAGGCGGCGTGGGCGTGGCCGGCCCTCGGCCGGGCGATGGGGCGGTGCCTCGCCCGCCTGGGCCCGACGGCCCGGCTGCGGCGGGGCGGACGGTTCCTCGCGATGGACCCCGAGGCGAAACACCACGCCCAGCGCGAGATCTTCGGCCCGGACGACCTCCGCGCCGTGCTGCACCCGGACGTGCCCGCCCCGCCTCGCAAACGCCTCGCTGCGGGGACCGTCGACGACGGCGTCGACCCCGTCACGCGGTTCCAGGCCCTGGACGTGCAGACGTACCTGCTGGACGACATCCTGACGAAGGTGGACCGGATGAGCATGGCGAACTCGCTGGAGGTCCGGGTGCCGCTGCTCGACCACGAAATCGTGGAACTGGCGTTCTCGCTGCCGCCCGAGATGAAGGTCCGCCGCACACGCCGCGGCGTGCGGACGAAGCACCTGCTGAAACGGAGCGCGGCCCGGTTCTTCCCGGACCGGCTGCTGGACCGGCCGAAGCAGGGGTTCGGCATTCCGATCGTCGCCTGGTGCCGGGGCCCCCTGCGCGAGCCGATCGAGGCCGGCCTCCGGGCCCGCGCGAACCCCCTCTTCGATTGGATTCGGTTTGACACGGTCCGGAACCTCCTGGATGCTTTCCTGGCGGGCGAAGACGGGCGGGTGGCCCAGGTGTGGGCGCTCTGGATGTTCGACCTCTGGATGAAGGACGTGCACCGTGGACCGACGGGTCCGTAGGCTGCTGCTCCCGGTCTGGATGGTGCTGTACCGGGCGACGCTGGCCCTGCTCTGGCCGGCGAGCCGGGTCCGGGCGGCGCTGGCGCCGCCCCGGCCGCACCCCCGGTCCGTCCTGCACATTTCGTCCATGGTCCATATTCCGTATCGGACAACGCGGATCCTCCGGCGATTCGGCGTCCGGGCGGACTACCTCGCCGTCGGCGACAGCACCGTCTGGGACAAGAGCGACTACCAAATCGTGCCGTCGTTCTGCCCCCTCACCCAGGCGGTGCGGGAGTGGCGGCTCTTCTGGAACGTCGTGTCGCGTTACGAGGTGCTGCACCTGCATTTCCTGATGACGATGTCGGTCTCGGGGTGGGAACTGCCGCTCCTGGAACGCCTGGGCCGGCGGCTCGTGTTCCATTACCGGGGCTGCGAGGCCCGGGACCCGGACCTGAACGCCCGGCTCCATCCCGAGGGGCACCTCTGCCAGGCGTGCGACTACGACCGCGAGGCGTGCACGGACCCGCTCGTCCGTCGGCGCCGGCGCCTGGCGCGCCGCTACGGCGACGTGTTCCTGGCCACCACGCCGGACCTGCGGGACTTCGTGCCGGAGGCCGTCCACTTCCCGTTCTTCGCGCCGGAGACCGAAGCGGCCCCGCCGCCCCGGACGCGCCGGGACGAGGCCGAGCCGCTGCGGCTGGTCCATGCGACGAACCATCCCGGCCTGGAGGGCACGGACCGCATCCGCGAGGCCGTCGACCGCCTCCGCGAGGCAGGCCACGCCATCGACTTCGTGTGCCTGCGCGGCGTGCCGCCCGAGCGGGTCATGGAGGAACTCGGGCGGGCGGACCTGTCCATCGGCAAGATGAAGATGGGCTACTACGCGAACGCCCAGATCGAGAGCATGATCCAGGGGGTGCCGGCAATCACGCACGTGCGGCCGGAGTTCATGACCGACGCGCTCCGCGAGGCGGGGTTCATCTTCACGACGCTCGACCGCCTGGAGGAGACGCTCGCCTACTACCTGGAGCATCCGGACGCGCTGGAGGCAAAACGGCGCATCGCCCGCTCGTCCATCCTGGCACTGCACGACAACGCGGCGCTGGCCCGCCGGCTCATCGCCCTGTACTTCCCGGACGACGAACCGCCGGCCTCGCCCTAGCACGACGCCCCTGCTTCCCGCGCGGCGGCCCTCCGCACCCGCCGCGCTGTGCGCCCCCGTGCCACGCAGCGCATGTCAACCCGCGCTCTCCCGGCCGGGGCACACAAGAAACACGTTTGGCGCGCGGCAGGGACGCAGACGCGCCGCGCACGATGCGGCTTTGGAGGGCCGTTTGAAGGCGCAATCCGCCGCACCGCCACCCCGCGGCGATATCGTTGTTGACCCACGCATCCGTGGGTGGTATGCCATGGTCAACATCGAGGCGATGGCCAGGGCAAACGGCGCCCGGGCGGGCGCCGGATAGCGGCCGCACCGGCACCGAGAGGACACGATCGGCATGGCGCGCATTCTCGTCACGGGAGCCAGCGGATTCATCGGGCGGCACCTCGTCCGGACCCTGGCCGGCCCGCATACGGTCTTCGCGCTGACCCGCACCGCGGACCAAAAGCCGTCCGACGCCAACGCCCGTCCCGTCGTGCAGGACCTGGCCCGGCCGCTCGAGGCGGCCGCCCTGCCCGAGGCGGTGGATACCGTCATCCACCTGGCCCAGTCCCGCCACTACAAGGACTTTCCCGAGCGGGCCGACGACATCTTCGCCGTGAACGTGGGCGGCACGTTCCGGCTGCTCGAATACGCCCGCCGCGCCGGCGCACGCCGCTTCGTCCTGGCCTCGAGCGGCGGGGTGTACGGCACGAGTTACGAGCGGTTCGTCGAGACCGACCCCGTCGATCCCCTGAACTTCTACCTCAGCAGCAAGTACAGCGCGGAACTGCTGACGGCCAGTTACCGCCCGTTCTTCCACACGATCGTCTTCCGATTCTTCTTCGTGTACGGACCGGGGCAGACCGGCATGCTCGTGCCCGGCCTGCTCCGGCGGGTGCAGGGCGGCCGGCAGATCACGATCCAGGGCGACCCCGGCATTCGCGTCAACCCGATCCACGTCCGCGACGCCGTCCGGGTCTTCGAGCCGGCGATGGCCCTTCAGCGCCCCGAGGTCTTCAACGTGGCCGGCGACGAGACCGTCACCATCACGGACCTGGTGCGGCTGATGGAACGGGCCGCCGGCCGCCGGGCCGACGTCGTCCACGTGCCGTCCGACACCCGGGGCGACCTGGCCGGCGACAATCAGCGGATGAAGAACGTCCTGGACGTCCGTCCCCGGGTGACGCTCCAGCTAGGCCTCGAGGAAATGGCCCGGGCGGCCCGGAACGGCGAGGCGACGCCGTGACCCGCACCGGCCCCATTCGCGTGCTCCATTGCCCCTCCACGGTAGGCGGGAACCCGCAGGGCCTGGCCCGGGCGGAGCGGGAACTCGGCCTTTGCAGCCGGTCGGTCGCGTTTCAGCCGAGCAAGTACCGGTACCCGCTGGACGAAGCGCTGTGCCCGGCGACCCCGTCCCCCGCCGCCACCGCCGTCTGGCGGGAGTTCAACCGATTCCGCCTCCTCTGGAAGGCGCTGCGCGAGGCCGACGTCGTCCACTTCAACTTCGGCGAGACCACCATGCCCCAGGGCGCCCACGGCGTGGCCTGGCCCGGCTCGCCGTTCGGAGGCGGGCTGCACCGCCTTTACGGCCTGTACGCCCGGGCGCTGGAGATGCGGGACCTCGCCTGGCTCAAGCGGGCCGGCAAGGGCATCGTCGTCACGTTCCAGGGCGACGACGCCCGGCAGGGCGATTACTGCCGCGACCATTTCCGCATCCATCCCGTCGACGAGGTCGAACCCGGGTATTACCATCCGGCGGTGGACGCGCACAAACGGAAGCGGATCGCCCGCTTCGACGCCCTCGCCGACCGCATCTACTCCGTCAACCCGGACCTCATGCACGTGCTGCCGCAGCGGGCGGCGTTCGTCCCCTACGCCTCGGTCGATCCTCGCCGGTGGCCGGCGGTTTCCTGGTCCCTCCGGGACGACGAGGCGCCCGTCGTAGTCCATGCGCCGAGCCATCGACGGGTGAAGGGGACGCGGCTCATCCTGGAGGCGGTGGAGCGCCTGCGGGCCGAGAACGTGCCGCTGGAGTTCGTCCTCATCGAAAACATGACCCACGCCGAGGCCCGACGCCAGTACGAGCGGGCCCACCTGCTCGTCGACCAGGTCCTCCTCGGCTGGTACGGGGCCGTGGCCGTCGAGTGCATGGCCCTCGGCAAACCGGTCATCTGTTACATCCGCGACGAGGACCTGCACTTCCTGCCGGAGGGCATGCGCGCGGACCTGCCCATTCTCTCGGCCGGGCCGGACACGCTCTACGGGACGCTCAAGACGTACCTGACGGACCGGCGGGGCAACCTGGCCGACCTCGGCCGCCGCGGACGGGCCTACGTCGAGACCTGGCACGACCCGCTCAAGATCGCCGCACGACTGAAGAAAGACTACGAAGCCATCTGGGCCCACCGGGCATGAGAGAACGCTGCGTCCCGCGGGGCGGGCATGCCGGCTCATCGCGCTCGACCGCCTGTGCCACGGCCGGCCCCTTCGACTTTGCTCAGGGCATGCCTTGCCCGGCCATGCGCTGCCTGCCATGTGTGGCCCGGCCGGTCTTGCCCGGCCGGGAGAACCTCGCCACGTGCCACGGCCGGCCTTGCCCGGCTGTGCGCCCTCTCGCGGAAGCACGGCGGGGCAAGACCCGCCGTGGCCCATCCGCTTCTAGCGCATGCGCTGGGCGTTCCTGCGCGGCAGGCCAGGAGGGCCACCGCCCGGGCCACCAAAGCCGAAGGGCCCGCCCTATCGCTCCCCCTCCGCGACCTCCTCCAGCACCCGGACCATAAACGCCGTCACGTCCTCGCTGTCGGCGAGCAGGCGGGCGCGGCGATCGGACCACGTCCCGGCCAAGGCCGGGTCGGCGAGCCACGCTTCGGCGACGGCCAGACCGTCCGGCAGGGAATCCACCGTCCGCACCAGGCCGTACGCCTGCTCCAGGTGCAGGATGCATCCGCACCCCGCCCGGAGCGGGTTGCAGAAGACGGCCGGCGTGCCGAGCACGGCCGCCTCCGACGCCATCGACCCGCCTTCCCCCACGTAACACGACGCCAACGCCAGCAGGTCGTGCACGTGTTCCACGGGCACGGGGTTGGCGTAGGGGACGAGGGACTCGGGCAGCGGCGATTCGCTGGTCACGATGACGCGGCCGAAGCGCGACAGCCGCTCCACCGCCTCGTGCATAACGGTCTCGCCGGGCCGGCGGATACCCTGGTCGTGGACGGCCTGCCACGACACCGCCCGCAGGACGATGTACGGCGTGTCGGGATCGATGCCCGCATGCCGCAGCGGCGCGGCGTCCGGTTGGAACACCGACGGCGCCAGGTACGCCATGACCGGCACCGCGCGGAACCGCCGCTGACGCTCGCCGTGGTCACCCAGGTACCCCGCCCCCGTGCAGATACGGGTGGCGAGCGGCAGGCTGAGGACCCGCTCGAGGCGGGCGTGCTCGGTATCGTCGAAGACGACGCGCGGCACACCGAGGAGGGCGCCGGGCAGCCCGATCGTGGCGCCGCCCCGGGCCACCATCACGTCCGGCCGGAAGCGGCGTGCGACGGCCACCAGCTTGCGGACCCGGCGGAGCAGTTCCATCGCCATGGCCGGACGGCCGGACGGCTGACGGCTCAGGCACACGTGCCGGATGCCCGTCGCCCGCAGGAGGCGGAGCGTCACGTCCTTGTCGCGCGCGGTGACCAGCACCCGGTCGCCGCGGGCACGCAGGCGGTACACCAAGTGCTTGAAGAAGTGCACCTGGGCGGGGTGGTTGATTTCGATGAGGATGCGCATGCGGCGACTCGGGATGGAACACGTACGAACGCGCGGCGACGGCCCGGCTCGTTCAGTCGATGAACCGGCGGAACCAGAGTTCCAGGTTCAACGCCTTCCAGAGCGTCTGCGAGGCGTCCGTCCCCGCCAGGTGCCGGGCGAACAACCGGTCGAGCCGCTCGGCGTCCAGATACCCGCGACCGCGGAACGAGGCCGACCGCAGCACGCCCTCGGTGTAGGCCCGGACGGCCGGCTGGCGCAGCCAGGCGGCGAACGGCGTGGGGAACCCCAGTTTGCCCATCCGGTGCCGGACCGGCTCCGGCAGGATGCCCCGCATCGCCTCGCGCAGGACGACCTTCGTCCGGCCGCGGCGGACCTTCCAGTGCCCGTCCAGGCCGAACAGGAACTCGACCAGCCGATGGTCGAGGAACGGCAGGCGGGCCTCGATCGAGAAGGCCATCGCGTTCCGGTCCTCGGCCCGCAGCAGTTGCTGGAGCCCGATGGTCGTCCGCTGCGCCAGCGCCTCCGACAGGCTCATCCGCGCGTACAGGTCGTCCGGCACCCGGCTGCGGGCGGCGTGACGGGCCGCGAACCCGGCCTCGAGCGGCACCCGCAGATACCGGCGGGACAGCGGCGTCCGCAGCCACTTCGGCAGGCACACCCCCACCGCCACCAGGAACGGGTCCGGCTGCAGGCCGTGCAGGCGGAGGAACCCGGCGGTCTCGGCCAGGGCCTCCCACGGCCGGCCGCCCAGACAATAGTCCAGCAGCCGGTACCCCGCAAGGAAAAGGTACCCGGCGAGGAGTTCGTCGCCGCCCTGCCCGTCGAGCAGGACCTTGATGCCCTCGCGATGCGCCAGCCGCATCACCTCCCACTGGGCGAACAGGGTGGCCCCGGCGAACGGTTCGTCCTGGACGGTGACGAGGCGGTCGATCTGCTCGAGCAGCGCCTCGCCGCCCGTCGTCGTCAGGTGGCTCTGCACGCCCGTCCGCCCCACCACCTGCCGGACGTACGGCGATTCGTCGAGCGGCGTGTCCGGGAAGACGATGCTGAACGTCCGGTGGCCGCGGGCCCGGCCGGCCTGGAGCCGGTCGAGGCTGCACACGATGCTCGAGGAATCGAGCCCGCCCGAGAGGCACGAGCCGACCTCGACGTCGGCCCGCGTCAGCCGGAGGCGGACGGCGTCGAGGAAGAGGTCGCGGAACCGCTCGACGGTCTCCGGGCCGTCGTCCTCCGTCCGCCCCGGCCGCGGGCGGATGCGGTACCATCGGCGGCGGCGGACCTCGCCGGTAGCGGCGTCGACCGCGGCGCACTCGCCCGGCAGGAGCGCGTGGATGCCCTCGAAGAACGTCCGCCGGCCGTCGCTCGCCCGGTTGAACGCCAGGTAATCGTAGATGACCGGGTCGTCCGGTCGCGGCAGGACCGCCGGGTGCTCGAGGACGGCCTTGATTTCGGAGGCGAACGCAAACCGCCCGCCGTCCGACCAGTAATAGAGCGGCTTGATGCCGAACCGGTCGCGGGCGAGGAACAGGCGGCGCCGCGGCGCGTCGTACAGGGCGAAGGCGAACTGGCCGTTGAACCGGTCGAGGCACGCCTCGCCCCACTCCTCCCAGGCGTGGAGGACGACTTCGGTGTCGGTCCGGCTGGCGAAGCGGTGCCCCCGGCCGCGCAGGTCCTCCGCCAACTCCACGTAATTGTATATCTCGCCATTATAGACAAGGCGGAGGGACCCGTCCTCGTTCGTCATCGGCTGCCGGCCGTCGGGCGTGAGGTCGATGATCGAGAGCCGCCGGTGCCCCAGGCTGACGGTGCCGTCGGCGAACGTGCCGTGGTCGTCCGGCCCGCGATGGGCCTGGACGTCCATCATCCGGGCGAGGAGCCGGTCGTCGGCGCCGAGGAAACCGCAGATTCCGCACATGGAGCACTCGCATTTCGCCGGCCGCCGCGGATGCAGCCGGTTGGGTGGCCCGGCCCCGCTGCCTGCGGGGCCCGGCCGGCTGTTCGTGTGGCCCGGCCGGTCTTGCCCCGGCCGGGGGATACGCCGGTTCGTGTGGCCCGGCCGGTCTTGCCCGGCCGGGGGATACGCCGGTTCGTGTGGCCCGGCCGGGAGCACACGGATTGACAAGCAATCCGTGGCACCGCGCGCCTCGCCCGGTCGGGGGACGGGCCGGGCAGCCACGCCATCCACCACCGCGGCGCCTCAGGGTAGCGGTTCGGCGCCGGGTGTGCAAGCGGGCGGCGGCCGCGCTGCCGAACTGCCGTGCGGCTTGACGCGGCGGCCGGCGGGCGATATCCTTTCCGTGCGCCCGGTCCCTGCCGGGCCATGCCATTTCGCCGCGGAGAGGTGCCAGAGTGGTCGAATGGGCTCGGTTGGAAACCGAGTGTACCTTCGGGTACCCCGGGTTCGAATCCCGGCCTCTCCGCCAGGTGATCTCGGATGGGAGACCCGCCTTCGCCAAGGCTACGGCGGGCAAGTTTCGGATTTCGGGTTGGCGCTCTGAGATCTCAGATCTCAAATCTGCGCTTTCGAATCTCCGATCCTGAACCGCCGAGGGCCTGCGCCGCTGGACGCTTTCGATTTGAGATTTCGAATCTTCGATTGGGAAACGTCCATGACCTCGCCTGCGAGACTCCTTCTGTGCACGGTCGCTGCCGCGATCGCCTCGGCCCACACGGCCCCGCCCGCCCGTGCCGCCAAGTACCTCGTGCTCGACGACCGCGTGATCGGGCGCACCGAAAACGCCCACCTCGTGCTCGGCCGGGTGGAGAAGGCCCCGGAGAATCCGCTCTTCGAGGCGGACCGCCCCTGGGAAAACTCCCTCAACAACCTTTACCCGAACGTCCTCTTCGACGAAGCGACCGGCCGCTACCGCCTGTGGTACAAGTGCGTGCTCGCCGATAAGGACGCCATCGCGAAGATGCGCCGCCCCTCCACGGTGCACAACGTGGGCTGGTACCTCCTCCATGCCACCTCCCCCGACGGCATCCACTGGACCAGGCCCTTGAGCGGCCGCTTTCCGTTCAACGGCCGGCCCACCAACGCCGTTGCCCGCGACACGCCCAACGTCGGCGTGTTCAAGGACACGCGGGCCGATTGCCCGGCGGACCGCCGGTACAAGATGATCTACGACGTCGGCCGGGGCAAGATGCGCGTGCGGTTCAGCCCGGACGGCCTGCACTGGACCGACCCGGTCGTCCCCGAAGGCCTCGGCAACGTCGGCGACACCCACAACAACGCCTGGTGGGACCCCGACCGGCAGGCGTACGTCCTCATCACGCGCATCTACCGGGGCCAGCGGCTCGTGGCCCGATCCGAGAGCGAGGACTTCCTGCACTGGACCGCTCCCACGCTGGCCATCACACCCCGCATCGGCGAGGGCCGCCACCGGCAGATGTACTGCATGCCCTCGTTCCGATACGCGGGCATCTACCTCGGGTACCTCATGATGTACAACGCCGGCGGCGACCGCAGCGTGGACTGCGAGTTGACGTGGAGCCCGGACTCCGTGCGCTGGCACCGCGTGTGTCCGGGCCGGTCGCTGATCCCCCGCGGCCCGAAGGGGGCCTGCGACTCCATGTGCATCTACGCCCCGTCCGGCCCGCCCATCATCCGGGACGGCAAGATCGAAATCCTTTACGGCGGCAGCGACCTGCCGCACCGGGGATGGAAGCGGCACTGCCTCCCGTGCATGGCCCGGCTTCGCGTGGACGGTTTCGCCGGCTACGCGCCGGCGGACGACAATGCCCCGGCCGTCGTGGTGACCGACCCCGTCCGCTGCACGGGCGAGCCGATCCGCATCACCGCCGACGCCGAAAGCGGCCGCGTCCGCGTGGGCGTCTTGGGCGAACGTCCCCTCGACGCCTGCACCCCGATTGCCGCCGACGTCACCGACGCGGCCGTGACGTGGAACGCCGATGCGTCCTCCCGCCCGCTCAAAGGCCGCACCGTTCGCCTCGTGTTCGAACTGACCGGTGCCACGCTCTACGCCTTCAGCGGCGTGGAGCGGGCGGCCGTGGTCCGTACCGACTCCTTCACCGACGGCGCGGACGGTTGGAGCGCCGTGGCCGAGGGCAGGCACCGGCCCGACGGCGGCGACCCCGGCGGGTACGTCACCGTCACCCGTCCCGACGGCGCCCGACCGTTCGCCGTCTGCACGGCCGATGCCGCCGGCGGTGCCTTCGTCGGCGATCTGACGAAACGCTACGCCGGACGTGGCGCGGAGATATCGTTCTCCGTCCGCTCCGCCCAGGGCGCCGCGTATACCCGGCTGGAGATCTTCGGCGACGGCGTGGGCCAGTGGGTCTACGACGGGCTCGCCCCGCCCGGGAAGGACTGGTCGAAGCGCGCCGTCCGTTTCCGGTACGATTGGACGGACGCGGAGGCCCGGGCCGCGGGATGGTCCGCCGACGCCATCGCCGCGCCCTGGCGCGAAACGGTGCGCCACGTGGAGAAGATCGTCGTCCTCGTCCCGGCCCGGGGCAAGCCGGCGACGTTCGACCTGGACGAGTTCCGGATCCGGGCGGACCTGGAGGCGGGGCCCGGCGGCGAGGTGAGGCCGGGGGCGCGGTAGCGGAACTGCTCGCCGCGCAAGCCGCGCCGTGAAACACCCGGCGAGATCTTTGCGCTCAAGCCCTCGGTCGAGATGACAATCGCGCCTGCTGCTGCGCGGTGGGTACGGGGACTCCCCGAGCCGAACACTCGAGTTATCCCGCCTCCTTCACCTTCGCCGCCACGGCCTGCCTTCGTTACTCCGTCACCACGTTACTGCATTACTTGGATTTTCGGCACCCTCACCCCTGCCCTCTCCCGTCAAGGGAGAGGGAGTTATCCCGCCTCCTTCACCTTCGCCGCCACGGCCCGGCCGAGGTCGCGGCAGCGGTCAAGGTCCTCCTCGGTCGGCTGCCACTTCGCCAGGACCCCCTCGGCCGCGAGCGGAATCTTGCACGTCTCGAAATGTTTCTCGATCAGGTCCACGCCCTCGCCCGACCAGCCGTAGGACCCGAACGCCGCCCCCACCTTGTTGCGGAACTTCAGGCCCCGGCAGTCCTCCAGGATCGGCATGACCGTCGGCAGCAGGCCGTTGTTCAGCGTCGGCGACCCGATCGCGATGCCGCGCGACCGGAACAGTTCCACCAGCGCGTCGTTGCGGTCGGTGACGGACAGGTGCAGGAGTTTGTAGAGGACGCCTTCTTCGGCTAGGCCCTCGCCGACGGCCTCGGCCATCCGGCGGGTGGCCTGCCACATCGTGTCGTAGAGGACGACGGCCCGCACCTCGCCCTTCTGGGCGGCCCACTCGCGGTACGCCTGGACGATCTGGAGCGGTTCGTCGCGCCACAGGACCCCGTGGCTCGGCGCGATCATCTCGACGGGCAACTCCAGGTCGAGCAACTCATCGATCTTTTTCGACACCATCGGACTGAACGGCGTCAGGATGTTTGCGTAATACTTCAGCGCCTCCTGCCACAGTTCGTCCCGGTCCACCTGGTCGTTGAACCGGTAGGCCGTGGCGTAATGCTGGCCGAAGGCATCGTTCGGCATGAGGATGCCGTCCGGGGCGAGGTACGTGAACATGCTGTCCGGCCAGTGGAGCATGGGGGCCTCGACGAAGACGAGTTCGCGCTCGCCCAGGCCGATGCGGTCGCCCGTGCCGACGGTTTGCAACTCCCAGTCCCCGTGGTACTGGCCGGGGATGCTCTCGGCCCCCTTCTTCGAGCAGACGACCGTGGCGTTCGGACACTCGCGGACCAGGTGCGGCAGGGCGCCGGAATGGTCCGGCTCGGCGTGGTTAACGATGATGTAATCGATCCCGGCGGGGTCGACGGCCTCGCGGAGGCCCGCGAGGAACTCGTCGGCAAACGGGGCCCACACGGTATCGACGAGGGCGGTCTTCTCGTCGCGCACCAGGTAGGCGTTGTACGACGAACCGCGATGGGTCGAGAGTTCGTGCCCGTGGAAGTGCCTCAGGCCCCAGTCCACCACGCCCACCCATTCGACGCCGTCGGCCAGTGGTTCGCGCATTCGTCATGTCTCCTGTCAGACCCCGTTGTTGCGATTCATGCCATGCCGGGCATCCATTATAGCGTCGGGGAGACGTGCCGTGCAGGGGTCGGCGCATTTGGCGGCACCGCGGCCGGCGCTCGTGTGGCGCGGCCGGTCTTGTCCGGCCGGGAGAACACGGATTGACGAGCAATCCGTGGCACCGGGCGCCTCGCGCGGCGGGTGCGGAGACCCGCCGCGCAACCTTCATCCATGGCTTGCCGTGTGCCGTGGTCGTTGCCGTTCCTCGATGCCTTGTTCCCTCGCTCGCCGCCGTTTCTACGCCAGGCACGCCGCCAGGTCGTCCTCCGCAGTGCCGATGGGGGAGACGTTGAACTTCTCGGCCAGGATGTCGAGGGCGGCGGGTGTGACGAACGCCGGCAGGCTCGGGCCGAGGCGCATGTCGCGCACACCCAGGTGCAGGAGCGTCAGGAGGATGGCCACCGCCTTCTGCTCGTACCAACTCAGGATAAAACTCAGGGGCAGGTCGTTGACGCCGCAGTCGAACGCCTCCGCCAGGGCCGACGCGACCCGGATGGCCGAGTACGCATCGTTGCACTGGCCGCAGTCCAGCAGCCGCGGCAAGCCGCCGATCGTCCCGAAGTCCAGTTTGTTGAACCGGTACTTGCCGCACGCCAGCGTCAGGATGACGCAGTCGTCCGGCACGGCCTGGGCGAACTGGGTGTAATAGTTGCGGCCGGGCTTGGCGCCGTCGCACCCGCCGATGAGGAAGAAGTGACGGATCTGTCCGCCCTTGACGGCCTCGACCACGGTCTCGGCCGCGCCCATCACGGCGTTGCGGGCGAAGCCGATGGGGATGGTCTTGGCCTCGGCGTCCTCGGCGAAGCCGGGAGCCGCCAGCGCCGCCTCGATGACCGGCGCGAAGTCCTTCTGCCCGCCTGGCCCTTCCTCGATGTGCGCCACGCCCGGCCAGGCCACCAGGCCCGTCGTGAAGATGCGGTCCTTGTACGATTCCTTGGGTTTCTGGATGCAGTTGGTCGTCATGAGGATGGCGCCGGGGAACTCGTCGAACTCCTGCCGCTGATCCTGCCACGCCCCGCCGTAGTTGCCGGCGAGGTGCTCGTGCTTCTTCAATTCGGGGTAGGCGAGGCACGGCAGCATCTCGCCATGCGTGTATACGCGGATGCCTTTGCCCTCGGTCTGCTCGAGGAGCATCTTCAGGTCTTTCAGGTCGTGGCCGGAGACGACGATGGCCTTGCCGGCGACGGGCGTGACGCGGGCCTCGGTGGGTTCCGGGTGCCCGTAGGCGCCGGTGTTGGCCTCGTCGAGCCGCTCCATGACCCGCAGGTTCAACTCGCCCGTGGCCAGCGCCTTGCCGAGCAGGCCGTCGACGTCGGTCGGGTTATCGGCCAGGTAATCGAGCATCTCGTGGAACGAGGCGTAGATGCCGTCGTCCTCGACGCCGAGGATACGGGCGTGGTCGGCGTAGGCGGCCGCGCCCTTCAGGCCGTAGGTGATGAGTTCCTCCAGGCCGGTCACGTCCTCGCCGAGCGAGTCGATGCGGTTCTGGATGCTGAGGTCCTCGCCCTGGCGGATCATCCCCTGGAGGTCGTCGGCGGGGTCGATGGCGGCGTCGCCGGAGAGTGGCTCCGGCTCCTGGCCGGCGGCGCGGCAGGCCTGCTCGTACACCTCGCGCGTGCGGTCGCGGACCGCGGCGCCGCGGCGGACCGTCTCGGCGAGGCGTTCGGGATCGAAGTCCACGTTCGTGACGGCGGCGAAGAGGGCCTCGAGGACGAACCGGTCGGCCTCGGGGGTGGCGGCGCCGAGTTCCCGGGCCCGGCGGGCGTACTGCGCCACGCCCCGCGCCTGGTGGACCAGCAGGTCCTGGAGGGCGGCGGTCTCCGGGTCCTTCCCGCACACGCCGTGGGCCGTGCAGCCCTCGCCCTTGGCCGTCTGCTCGCATTGGTAACAGAACATGTTCATGACGTCTCCTTTCAGAGTGACTCGCCGTCCGATTCCCTGTTCCTGAATTCCCGCGCGGTGGGCCTCCCGGGCCGCCGCGCCGCGCGCCGCGCGCTCCATTCCCGCGCGCCATGTGTGGCCCGGCCGGTCTTGTTGCCGTGTGGCCCGGCCGGTCTTGTCCGGCCGGGAGATCACGGATTGGCAAGCAATCCGTGGCACCGGGCGCCTCGCGCGGCGGGTGTCCCTCGGCTGCGCTCGGGACAGGCGCCGACCCGCCGCGCGGCAACTCATCGTTCCTTGCAACGGCAAAGCGGCGCCCGCGCCGCCGCAC